>JBELAC010000020.1:0-32245 GCA_049509215.1 Terriglobales bacterium | reverse complement strand
CCATTCCTTCATCTGCCGCGCAATCGCATTCCGCAAATTCTTCGCGCCCCATGTGATCGCGTATTGATTGACGTCGTCGGCAATCGCCTTTTGCGCGGCCTGTTTGATCTCCGCGGGCGCCGAAAAATCCGGAAACCCCTGCGCCAGATTCATAGCGCCGTGGAGCATGGCTTGGCGCGTCATGTCGCGAATCACCGACTCGGTAAAATGCTCAACCTTGTCAGAAAGGAAGTGCTTGGGATAGGTGGAAACGTGTGCCATGGGAAGTAAGGCTAGCACAACAATAGCGTGCGTAGGGACAGCGGCCTTCGTTCAGAGCGCCGGCCTGAAGTACAATTCACGCGGAGGCGTATCAAGTTATGACGATCATCACCAAGACTGGGATGCCGTTTGGTACTTTCCGAGGCCAGCGCGACTTGGTGGTGAGGTACCTAAGAGACGCACAGGAGCCAGTGACCTTGGAGCAAATAGTTGCGGACCTGACCCCAACTTACGAACCGTTGATCAATGAATGGGCTAAGGCCAACGGCGGCGTACGCGTATCGATTTTGTTTCACCTCAAGAAACTCGAGAAGCTTGGACAAGTGAAACTGGAGGGTAGAGGAGAACCGGAGGCCTCGGATGCGCGGGCTGTTTCAGAACCCACTGAAGAGGTTGATCAAAACGCTTTTGCGCTGGGAAAATATCTGGAAGACTTCATCGTCTGCAATTTTGCCGCGATCTTCAAGGGAAATCTGAGGATCTATGAAGATGAAAACGGTTCTGACGGGCAGCAGTACCAGACTGACATTGGCCCCATCGACATCTTGGCTGTTGAGGCCGGTTCACGTTCCTTTGTTGTCATTGAGCTCAAGAAAGGGCGCCCTTCAGATCAAGTGGTGGGTCAAATTCTCCGTTACATGGGGTGGGTCAAGAAGAACCTCTGCAGAGAGGGGCAGGAAGTAAAGGGTCTCGTAATTTGCCGCGAGCCTGATCCCAAGCTCTCTTATGCGATTGAGATGACAAACAACATCAACGTTCGATACTACAAAGTGTCGTTTACACTTAGCTAAATTCTCCGCGAGCCGCCAAGCTTTTCCATCGCCTCCATGATCTGCCCTGAACATCGAGCTACCTCGTCGTCGCGCAGAGTGCGCTCAGAGGACTGAAACTTGGCCCGCAGCAGGATCGAATAGCTTCCAGGAGTAACAAAAACTGTAGAGCCGCCGCGAAAAACTTCTACCGGGTCGAAGCTGCGCAACTCGCCGATACCCAATGCGACAACGCTCTGGTGAATTTTCGCGAACTCCACCACATCGTCGAATACAAATGAGAAATCGCGCTCGACGGCAGGGAAGCGCGGCAAAGGCTCATAGCGCGCCCGCACCAGATCGTGCTGGTAGAGGCGGTCAAGATAAATCTCGCCGACAAAAACATCCTGTTTCAACTTTCGCGCAGCGACGACGTCCGGATGGATCTGCCCAAACTGCGCGACCACTGCGCCATCCAGCAGCGCGCGCGCCGAACGTCCCGGATGATAATAAGGAGCTGTCTGCGCGTCGTAAGTAAGAACCCACTGGCTGAACGGCGCGAGCAGATCTTCAATGTCACCCTTCAGATCGAAGAACGACAGCGGACGCGCCTCCGCTCCGGGCGTCAGGCCGCGCACGACCGCCGCATCGACTCTGCCGGTTGCTCCCAGCACAATGCGCTTCGATTCGATTGCCTTCCCGCCATTCGCCTCGAAAACATTCCCTGCCTCGAACAGCCGCACATTATCGCTGCCGCGATTCAGGTTGTGGGCCAGCATATTCAGCATGCTGGGGACGAGCGAAGTGCGCATCACGGACGCTTCGTCGCTGAGCGGGTTCGCCAGTTCGAGCGCGGCCGCCGTCGAGAACTGGCGCGCGTCATCTTTCGAAATGAAAGTCAGCGAGATGCTTTCGTTGTAGCCAAGCGCAAGCAGGGAATCGCGCAGCCGCGCATCTTTGCGCGCGTCGGGCTGCTCATGAACCTCGCCGCTGTAAGGCGGAAGCGTGTTCGGAAACTTGTCGTAGCCGTGCAGCCGCGCCAGTTCCTCGATGATGTCGATTTCGCGCTCGATATCAAGCCGCCAGCTTGGAATGTCCACCAGGTATCGTTCTTCGCTCCCCGCCTGCATGCCAAATCCCAGGCGCTTCAAAATGCGACTGACTTCAAGTATGCGCAATTTTTCGCCCAGTATCCGATGCACTTCGCGAAGCTCAAGCTCAACCGGAGCCAGATCAAGCCGCTTCGCGATCACGTCGATGACGTCGCCGATGAGCGTGCCGCCGCCAGACCCGAGAATAAGTTCGGCGACCCGGTTGGCTGAAGGCACGGTCGATTCGAAATCCGCACCGCGCTCAAAGCGATGCGAGGCGTCGGTGTGCAACCCATGCCGCTTTGACATCCGGCGCACTGTCGCCGGATCGAACCACGCGGACTCGATGAGCACGTTCTTCGTTTTCTCGGTGATCATCGTGTCGTAGCCGCCCATCACTCCGGCAAGCGCGACCGGCTTCACCGCATCGGCTACAACAAGATCGTCAGTAGTGAGTTTGCGCTCGACGCCGTCGAGCGTCTTCAGCAACTCGCCAGCCCGCGCTCTGCGGATGACCAGGCGCCGGCCTTCGAGCAGATCGAGATCGAAAACGTGGGTCGGCTTGCCGCTTTCCCACAGGACGTAGTTGGTGGCGTCAACTGCATTGCTGATGGGTCGCAGATCGAGCAGCGCCAGGCGCGATGCAATGTGCGCAGGCGAAGCCGTGATGTTGACGCCTCGGATTTCGCGCCCGGTGAACCGTGGGCAGAGATCCGGCTCCTGGATCTCGATTGTGACCTCGGACTTGCCTTGCGCAGCAGGCAGTTTCGGCTCAATCGGCCGGAGGGGCAGATCGTAGAGCGCGGAAGCCTCGCGCGCCACGCCGTAATGGTTCATCGCGTCGGGACGGTTAGTCGTGATCTCCATCTCGAAAACGGTGTTCTCGCCTTCGCCCGAGATGCCTTCAACCGCAACGCCCGCGAGCGTGAGTTCGTCCGCCAGACGACGGTAGTCGACCGGAAGGTCAACGAAATCGCGTAGCCATGATGGACTAATTTTCATTTCGACTCTTTACTGCAGGAGCTAGAGGCTGCATTACCCAAACTGCTCCAGAAACCGTACGTCGCCCTGGAAAAATAGCTGAATATCATCGACGCCGTACTTCAGAATGGCGATGCGCTCGACGCCCATGCCAAACGCGAAACCGGAAACTTTCGCTGGGTCGTAATCCACAAACCCATACACATTCGGATCGACCATGCCGCAGCCTAGCAGCTCAATCCATCCGCTAGCCTTGCAATTGCGGCACGGAGCGCCGTCGCGCATGCCCTTGCCATCGCAGAAAATGCAGCTGATCTGCACGTCCGCGCTCGGCTCCGTGAAGGGAAAGAACGACGGATAAAACCGCGTCTTCACGCTCGACCCAAACAGCGCCTTCATCGCGTGATCGAGGGTGCCCTTCAGATCGCAGAAGGTAATGTTTGTGTCGACCGCCAACCCCTCGACCTGATGAAAGATCGGAGAGTGCGTGGCGTCGAGCGCGTCATTGCGATGCACTTTTCCCGGACACACGGCGCGCACTGGAGGCTTCTGCTTTTGCATTGTGCGAATCTGCACCGGCGAAGTATGCGTGCGCAGGAGCAGGCGATCGCGTTGCGGCTTGGAGTCCTGGCCCGCGATGAACAGCGTGTCTTGCGTGTCGCGCGCGGGATGGTTGGGCGGAAAATTCAGCGCTTCGAAGTTGTAATAGTCGGTCTCAATCTCGGGGCCTTCTTCAACCGAGTAGCCGAGATTGCGGAATACGCCGACGATTTCGTTCATCGTCTTGATGACCAGATGCTCCGCGCCGATGGAGCGGCGAATGCCGGGGAGGGTGATATCTAACCGCTCTGCCGCCAGACGTCCCGAAGACGCACCGCTCTGGATGCGAGCGAGCGTCGTCTCGACCGTTTGCTCAACGTTCCCTTTGAGTTCGTTGACGCGTTGGCCAACATCTCGCTTGCTAGGTCCCGGCGCTGCCTTTAGCCAGAGGTCGTTCAGTTGCGTGAGAACGCCATTCTTGCGCGCCATCCAGCGGTCGCGATAAATCTTCCAATCGTTTTCGGACGCGACAACTGCCGACTCCTGCTCCAAAGCGGCCAAGAGTTCGCGCACTGCGGTATCGAGTGCAGCGGGAGAGAAATCCGTCAGTCTGGAGACGGTATAAGGCATGCTTTTCAACGAATTTCCTAAGAACTTGTTATCCCGAGCGGAGCGAGGGACCCCTATTCTCGGCAGACATTTTCGTGCGAGTAGGGGTTCTTCGCTTCGCTCAGGATGACAACACTAATCAGAATACGATCGCTGAAGGCTGACAGCTGATTGCTGCTCTATGCTGTTGCTACCGCGTTTGCCCGCTTCGCCTGCTCCGCGAGATGCGCAAAGCCCGCCGCATCGTTCACGGCCAGATCGGCCAGAATCTTGCGGTCGAGCTCGACGCCAGCTTTCTTCAGGCCGCTGATGAACTGGTTATAGTTCAGTCCATTCAATCGGGCGCCGGCGCCGATGCGCACGATCCAGAGCGAGCGGTACTGGCGCTTTTTCTGCTTGCGGCCGGAGTAGGCAAACTTCAGCCCGCGTTCGACAGCTTCTTTGGCCGAACGGTAAAGTTTGGATTTTGTTAGGAAATATCCACTTGCGCGTTCGAGTATTTTTTTGCGCTTGGCGCGGCGTTTGGTTCCGCGTTTTACACGAGGCATTGCTGTTCTCCTTTTTATTTCGTCTGGCGGCTGGAGGTAAGGAGGCTTCTACCACGTTTCCAGATGGAAGCGGGATTTCCGAAGCCAGAGCCTCTTCACGCGCCGCTGCGGCTCTTGAAAGATCCGCAGACTTTGTTAAGGACGGGCGAGACGCCCGCCGCTAAATGATTCAGTTAGTACGGGATCATGCGCATCACTTTTTTGTAATCCGCGTCGCTGACCATGACTGCGTCGCCCAACTTTTTCTTGCGCTTGTGCGACTTGGAGGTCAGGATGTGACGCAGATTCGCCTTGTGACGCTTGATCTTTCCCGTCCCGGTTTTCTTGAAGCGCTTGGCAGCGCCTTTGTGTGTTTTTAGTTTTGGCATAAATCGCTCTCAGCTCTCAGTTACATCGTCAGCGTTACGAAGCACAATCGTTTCACCACGAGCGATCGGACCAGCAGATTTTACTGATGGCTGATCGCTGACAGCTGCTCCTACGCTGTCTGTGCTCCGCCCTGCGCGGGCGGAACCGGTGGCGCGGGCTTGGAAACTGGCTTTACCGCCGGTTTTTCCTTCGCGCCCGTTTCTTTCTTGGGCGCCAGGATCAGGTGCAGCGTGTTGCCTTCCTGCCGCGGCCTGAACTCGACCAACCCTTTGTGCTCGACGTCCTTGATCAGGCGCTCCAGAATCTGGCGCCCCAGGCTTTGCCTGGTCATTTCGCGCCCGCGGAAGAAGATGGTCGCCTTGACCTTGTCACCTTCATCCAGGAAGCGCAGCACATGATTTTTTTTCGTATCGTAATCGTGATCGTCGACGTTGATACGGAACTTCACTTCTTTGACCGTAATGGTCTTCTGTTTCTTCTTCGCTTCGCGCTCGCGCTTTTCGTTCTGGTACAGGAATTTCCCGTAATCCATGATGCGGCAAACTGGAGGTTGCGCCGTCGGGGAAATTTCCACCAGATCCAGGTTTCGTTCGCGGGCCATCTTGAGCGCTTCGAAAGGTGGCATGACTCCAATTTGCTCGCCTTCGTCACCGATCACACGCACTTCGCGTGCGCGGATGCGCTCATTCATGCGGATAAAACGCTTGTCGATACTGGCCTCCGTCTGTTGAAACTGACTGGAAAGATGCTCCAAAAGTATAGCATGGAGCGTCTCCGGAACCCCGTTCTTCGCCCCCTTCGTTCTTGACCAGACGCTCCGGATGCGGCTAGGATTGCCCAATTGCGTTGCCGTGGTTCCCTCTCCTGTGCGCTCGAACCACTTAGGTGTACTGCTCCCGGAGGTTCTGACGATGCCGCGTTCCGCTTCCACTCTCTTGCTGCTTTTGGCTGTTCTTCTGTCCGGATCCGCCTTCGCGGAGCGCCCCTCTGCCGCATCAAAGCCCATGATTACCGGTGCGATTGACGAGTCTCAGTTGGTTACGCTGAGCGGAAATACCACGCCCGCGGCCCTGCAACCGCAGAACGATCGCGGCCCGGTCGCTAATAGCCTTGTTTTCGACCATCTCCTGCTCATCCTCAAACCTGCCCCAGAGACGGAAGCGCAACTGGAGCGACTGATTGACGAAATGCACAATCAGAAGTCACCGGAGTTCCATCACTGGCTGACGCCGTCGCAATTCGGCGAGCGCTTCGGTCTGGCCGCTCAGGATCGTCAGACCATCCAGCGTTGGCTGGAATCGCACGGGTTCGCCATCAATCGCGCGTATCAGAATGGATTGATCGTCGATTTCTCCGGAACAGCCGGGCAGGTTCGGGATGCGTTCCATACCGAGATTCACAATCTAGTTCTGCCAAACGGCGAAAGGCACATTGCCAACGTTCGCGATCCCCAAATTCCGGCAGCGCTCGCTCCGGTTATCGAGGGAGTCACGTCCCTCCACGACTTCTATCCCAAGCCGCACGCGATTCAGTTGGGCCAGGTCTCCTATCACGCGCAAACTCACGAGTGGAAGCCTCGCTTCAACGTCAAGTTCCGAGGACAGACCTTTCATACCGTCGCCCCTTACGATTTCGACACGATCTACAACGTGCTGCCGTTGTGGCAGCAGGGATACACCGGCAAAGGCGTGGTCATCGCGCTGGTTGAAGATTCAAATCTGGCCCATGAATCCGATTGGTCTGACTTCCGCGCCACCTTCGGCCTGAAGGGCTTCAAGGACGCGACATTCAAGCAGGTTTATCCCAACTGCTCCAATCCTGGCCAGAATGGCGATGAGATCGAGGCTGCACTCGATGTCGAGTGGGCCAGCGTGGCCGCTCCTGATGCGAACATCGAACTGTCCGCGTGCGGCACCTCGCATGGCGTTTCCGGACTAGATCTTGCCATCATCAATCTTCTCGACCTCGAACCCCCCGACATCATTTCCGATAGCTACGGTCTGTGCGAAACCATCACCGGGCAGACGGAAATCGCCCTCGAAAATCGCGAAGCGCAAATCGCAACCGCGTTAGGCACGACTTTTTTCATCGCGCAAGGCGATGCCGGCGCGGACGAATGTTCGCCCGCCGAAGGCTTTCTTTCGCATCTCGGCATCAACAGCGGCGACAACACTGCTTCCGCGTATGCGGTCGATGTGGGGGGCACCGACTTCATGGCGCAGTACAACCAGGACGTGAACGGCGTCCCGCTCAGCACCTACTGGAGCGCGGTTAACAATCCGAAGACGAAGGCCTCGGCTTTGTCCTACATTCCCGAAATTCCCTGGAATGACGGATGCACCAGCGAGCTCATCTACAGCGATCCTGTTTTCGGCGGCTTCGCGCAGTCCTACGGTCCATCAGGATTCTGCAATTCCAAGCTGGGCCGGGAATTCAAATATTCCGTGGGCGGCAGCGGTGGACCGAGCACCTGCTTCACCGGAAAGCCCGAGATCCGCGGCGTGGTCGGCGGAACTTGCCAGGGCAATCCTAAGCCTGCGTGGCAGACGGGCGTTCCCGGCATTCCGAATGACGGGTTGCGCGATCAGCCCGATCTTTCTCTGTTCGCCGCGGACGGCGTCTGGGGCAGCTTCCTCGTCGAGTGTATGTCAGATAAAAACCAGGGCGGCGCGCCCTGCACCGCGAAGAACGACGCGCTACTGGAGGGTGGCGGCGGCACGTCTTTCGCGTCACCAGCGATGGCGGGCATTCAAGCGCTGATTAATCAGAAATTTGGCCGGCAGGGAAATGCAAACTACGTCTACTATGCGCTCGCGGCCAGCCAGTTCAACAATCTGGGAACCAAAGCCTGTAATGCCAGCCAGACGTCAGGCGGCCTGCCAGCGCCTGGTTGCATTTTCAACGACGTGCAGCTCGGAGACATGGATATCCCATGCGCTCAGAATCCGAAACCATTTGCCTACGACTGCTACGGCGACGGCAGCCGGATCATCGGCGAACTTTCAACATCCACATCCAGCAGTGAACCGGCTTATCCGGCGACCGTGGGATACGATCTAGCAACCGGACTGGGCTCTGTGAATGCCACCGAACTGTTTAATGCGTGGCCGCAGGGCGATCGATCCCCGGACGGTAAATAACTAATTACAAGATTCAAGAGTCACACTCAGCGCGCCACCACATCGAACGGCCGCATCATTTCGTTGTCTTCGTGTTCGAGTAAGTGGCAGTGCCACACGTACCGTCCGAGGAACCCTTCGAATCGCATAATGATTCGCGTTACCATGCCTGGATCTGCTCGCACAGTATCTTTCCAGCCCGCCTCGCCTGGTTCGGGAGGAACGGCCGGGGCTGTGTATTTTACCTGCCCAGTTCCCGACATCCAATACGCGGCCCTGTCGAAACTTCTGCGATCGAGAATCTGGAACTTCACCAAGTGCAAATGAATGGGATGAGCATCATCCGTCGTATTGATGAGATTCCAGATTTCAACCGAACCCAGAACTGGATTCTCCGTTACCGGCATACTCCAATGTGCGTTGTTCAACAACATTGTCACCGGTCGCTGCACCAGATCGTCAATCTCCACCAGGCTCAACATGCGGGTTTTCACGGCGGTGGATTCCGCAATCTTCGGAACCGGCCTTAGCTTCTGCGACAACGCGCTTTCGTCGCGCCCACCTTTCGCAGCGACACGAAATTGCATAACGCTCATGTTGTCATTCTTGAGAATTACGTTCCTTCCTGCACTCTCTGAGAAATCCACCACCAGATCAACGCGTTCAGCAGGAGCAATCGTGAGGAGTTTCAATGGCACCGGCGCCGGCAGTAGTCCCTGATCCGTGCCGATCTGGTGAAAGGTCTGACTGATGGACATTTGACCACCAGGTATCTGACCGCCAGGTGTCTGCTCGGCCGACACCGCCAAATGAAAGAATCGTCCATTCGCCCCGTTCAGCACGCGGAACCGGTATTTGCGCGGCTCAACTTCAAGATAAGGAAACAGCTTGCCATTGATCAGAATGGCATCGCCGAAGACTTCCGGAACCCACGGCGACTTCTCATTGCCAGACACTGGGTAATTGAGCTGTCCTTCGAGATCGAACACACGGTCGTAGAGCACCAGCGGAATCTCGTATTTGCCCCGAGGCAGATTCAGCGAATCTTCGAATTCATCGCGCACAAAAAATGCGCCAAACAGTCCGGCAAAAACATTCAGACGGTTGATGCCGAGCGTATGGTCGTGATACCAGAGCATCGCGGCGTCCTGGCGATTGGGGTAATAGCTGATTGCCGACCTGCCCGGCACGTACCAGTTTTCCGGATAACCGTCACTTTCCGCTGGGGCTTTTGCTCCGTGCACGTGAACCACCGCGCGCACGTCCGGTTTGTCCGCTTCCGCACCGTGAATGCTGTGGTCGATCGGCAGGAAGTGGCTCGTCGGCAGTTCGTTCACCCACTCGACCAGCAGCCCCTCACCGCTGCGCGTCTCAAAGGTCGGTCCCGGCGACGTCGATGCATATCCCCATAAGCGGGTCGGCTTCAAATCACGGTGCATCTTGGCCTCGAACTGCCGCATGGGAACCCGATAGAACGGGATCTGAACCGCAGGATTCTCGGGACTCGGACGTTGACCACTCGGCTGAATGACTTCCGGCAGCGGCAGCGGATCCGCGAATTGCGCCAGAGAGCTGGCATTCAGTTGCGTGCGAAACCGCGGCGTCGCCTTGTGAGACATGGCATGAGCGAGACCGGGGCGCAGACCGAGCGCCATCGTGGCCATCCCACTCTTCGCGAGAAAAATCCTTCGGTTGACTCCCAAACGTGATTCTCCCAGAGCAACGAGATGGTTGCTTACAAACAGAACGAGCATGCGAATTATATCCGCATGCCCGCCCTGAGATTACTCGCAGAACTCCGCGTTTACAGCCCGCAGAGCGACGGTTTTTGTTTTTCGCCGGTGTTCGGACTCAAGCACAGAGTGCCGTTCTTTCTGATCTTGGCGAAGTCGAAGTCCTGCACAATCGAGTTAGCGATGGCATCGAAGGAACCGCCGCCGATGCGTTGTCCGCCCAGCCAGTTGTCTTCGATGAAGTGGATGATCGAAGACTGGTCGGTCACCGTGTGGTCCACGAAGTTCTCTTTCGCGTAAGGTGAAATGACCAACATCGGCAATCTCGGACCATAACCGCAGCGCCCGAGGGCATGCGGGCCCGAAATGCCGGCCAGTTGGGGTGCAGCTGTTCCGCAATAGCCCGATGCAGTGAGGCCATCGCCCGGTCCCTGTGAGGTGTTCACGATCGGGCCCATTTCATGGTCGTACCATCCGTCGGAGTCGTCATACGCGATGACTACGGCGGTGCTGTCCCAGTTCGGGTTGTTCGCCGGATTTTGCAGGAAGTTGATGATGCTCACCACGGACGTCTGCTCGTCGATCGGGTCGGAGTAGCCCGGATGCGAATCCTGATAGCCAGCCGCCTTCAGGAAACTCACTGCTGGCTGTTGGCCAGTGCTGACGGCGGTGTA
Organism: Terriglobales bacterium; assembly: GCA_049509215.1. Taxonomy (GTDB): domain Bacteria; phylum Acidobacteriota; class Terriglobia; order Terriglobales; family Acidobacteriaceae; genus Acidiflorens. The sequence goes on along the minus strand of JBELAC010000020.1, from coordinate 21,571 downwards.
GAAATCCTGAATGTCGTAGTTGTGGTTGGCGCAACCCGCGGTCCCAAAGGCTTCACCACAGGGCCGCGCATGGTTCAGGTTCGCCACGGAGGACCAGTACGAAGTGAGCGAGTGGTGCGGAATGTAGTCGCTCTCGGTTTCTCCAGTGATAGCGGACGTTGTGGACCGGCTGCATCCGGTGGTTCCGTTCGAATTCACGATCGACAGATTGAAGCCGCCCATGAACGCTCCCCAGGTTACCCCGGCGTTGTTCAGAAGATCGAAGATGGTGACGCCACCCATCTGCGCCTGGTTGCGCGCCGGGTTCGCGCAAACGTCTCCGACCGGATCGGGATCGCTGACGTTGGTGTAACCGCCGTTCCCGTCCGGAACGAAATCCCCAGTTCCGTTCAGATACGAGACCACTCCATTGGTCTGGCCCGCGATCAGGTTCATCACGCCCACCGACGATGGGCCGAAGGTTGTTCCGTGGGAGTTGTCGCTCATCGCGAAATTCTGAGCATAGTTCCAGATCCCGGTCACGGTATTTCCGTCGTAATACCCCATTACCAAGCCGTTGGTGCTCGTGATGCCACCGCCTGCGGGCGGAGGTCCAGCGGTTCCTGTGTACAACGGAAACAGATCCAACAGTCCGGAGTCGGATGCCTGTTGTTCCGGCAGGTAGTCATGGTCCTGGTCCGCCGTTGCGGCCTGATCGTAACTGAGCCGAAAGGGGTTCGTTGCGCCCGCGCCGTTGGCTGGATTCAGGTTCGGGTTATTGGTCAGAAGCGCGCCCGACAGACCGTTGACCGTCGGCGTGTTAGCTTTCGCTTTGAACTGAATTGCTCCTGCGGGATTCAGCGCATTGGGATAGGTTCCAAAATAGTGATCGAAGCTGACGTTCTCGTTGAAGATCACAACCAGATATTGAATGGGAGTCGCGGTTTGCAACGGCGCGTGCTTGGCTGCCGGTTTTGCTGCCGGTTTGGCGGAAGACGCGAAGGCGGGTGCAGTCGGTCCCAGAGTGATCGCCAGCGTCAACAATGACGCCATCGTTCTCCTGAGAAAGTCGGAGGCTTCATGCTTTTCAAACATGCGGAGTTCTCCATTTGTTTCCAAATTGTGTAGCGCGAGGCACGTCCCCACATCACTGGAGAGGCATGGAAACAGTAGGCGGAGCACATTTCGCTACCGTAAATGGAATGTTAAGGAAATGTTAATTCCAGCTTGTGCGAAAAGTTTTCCGTTTGAAAAGGCGCTCTGGACGGGAAATCACAAGCGCGTCTTTCCCGAAAAGCGGAGTCACCCGCCTATCTGTACGAGGAAATCTTTGCGGTGATTGCCAGCTCTCACGCCACGGCGGTCTTCAAACTCCGCAGCCGCCGGTAAAGCTGCAGATAATCGTCCACCATCCGTCGCGACGTGAACCGTTCACGCGCGCGATTGTAGGCTCGCGTTCCGTACACACGCACGAGTTCGCGATTCTGGTCGAGCTGGCCTAAAACTTCGGCCAGGCTTTCCGCGTCGTCGCGTTCGAAGTACAGGGCTGCATCGCCCCACAGCTCGCGATAGACCGGAGTGTCATTGGCCACGATTGCGCACCGGGAGAACGCCGCCTCAATCGAACCGAGCCCAGTCGGCTCATAACGCGAAGTTGCCGCAAAGACCGTTGATTTGCTGTAGAGGTTCCGCAGTTGCGATTCCGTCTGCGCGCCCTTGACGGAAACTTCATGTGCGCCCGTCGAAACTCTGACATCGGCGCGGATCGGCAATGACGGAGCCGGAATCGGGTTGTCCGCGCCCACGATGCACACCGGCAATGCAAGGGTATACTGCGTCAGTAGCGCCACTTGCTTTCCCGTGTCCCATAGGCGCCCGATCGCCAGTACGGACTCTTCTTTCGTTACAAATGGATTGAAATAAATTGGGTTACGCCCCGGTGAAATGACGTGGCCTTCGAACTCGTCGCCATAGGCGATGCGCAACATCTCGCCCATCCAGTGCGTGGTTGTGACGACGGCTTCGGCGCGTTTCAGGCCCGCCCTGATGGTTTCACGATACCAGTCGAGCCACGCCGAGGGTGCTGGTTCTTTCCCGTGGATGGTCAGCCACCAGGTCACAACATCGCCGTGCGCCGTCACCAATCGCGGTGTCGAAACCGGCAGCGCTCCGAAACTGAGGTGATTCAGGTGCAGGAAGTCCGGGCGGGTATCGTGCACAATCTCGCACAGGTATTCCATCGCAGCCTGGAAATCCTGCTCGCCCTCCTGCATCCAGTCCAGGCGAAATGCTGTGGGATGATACTCGAGCCCGTGCAGGCTCTGCATCCAGGCTGTCTGGTCGGGCAGCGGAATCTCGCCAAAGCTGACGAGTGTTACCTGTGCGCCTTGCGTCACGAGTCCCGTGACCAGTTCGCGCGCGTAAGTCCAAACGCCGCTGAACGTATCCGCCGTGACTAAAACCCGCACAGAGCCTCCCGGGAGCGAGAGCAACAACAGCCCAACATCCTTGGCAACAGTGTAGGGGCGATGGGCGCCGGGAGGGAAGAGTTTTCTTCGGCAGAAAGTGATTTTTCCTGCGCTTTTAGTGCAAGGCCGGCTGCTCTTGCAAATTTCAAGGTGCGTCTCAAATCCGCCGTCCGTCCGGCTTTTGGCCGGCTGGACGGCGCCCGAACACCCTACCCCCTAGGTCGAGTCGGCCCAGCGCGACTCGTTTATGCCGCGCTCTCGGGGATGTTGCATAGGATGTTGCAGAGCATGCTCGTGGCGAGCAATGCTCGCATCTCTCGCGACCAGTTTCGGTGGGCCCAGAATGCGCATGGTCCAAAGCAGGTCGTCCAGCGAGGTCCCAAACCCGAAGTGCGCATCCACAAAATCCAGCTCTGAAGCCGGCAGATCCGCGCGGCTCGAAATCAGGACCACCGGCATCTCCGGCATCAGGTACTTGATTTCCCGCGCCAGTTCCGACCCTGTCATCACCGGCATCTCGTAATCCAAAAGAGCGAGATCAAACCCGCACCTCCGGCAAAGGGCAAGAGCTTCCGACGGATCGTTCTTGCTGATCACCCGGAAACCGCATTCTTCCAGAACACTGGTTAACAGCCGGCTGGATTTGGGATTGTCATCTACATACAGAACAGTCGTTCGGTCATCCATTAGAAGCCTCCGTTAGATTGCGTGAAGGACGTCGGCAGTGCGGCCCCCAAGCCTTTCCACATGAACGAAAGCATGCAGGATTTTTGCGGAGAATGTCGGTAGAGATTTGTAATCGGAAAATAGGAAGGGCAAGGGCTGCTGAATTTTAACTTGTGTGCGCAGTAATCGGACAATAAAACGAAATCAGGCAACCTTCTTGCGCCCGAACGCCGCCCCGATCACAGCGAGGCCGAGCGCAAACAGGCTCAGGGTTCCCGGTTCAGGCCCATCACTAAGGTGGCGATCGCCCAATCGGGTATTGCCCTCACCAAGGTGTCCGATTCCTGGGGAAAGCTGTGCGCCCGTCGTGCGGACAGTCTGCGTGGTCATGGGCTTTTCGATGGGTCTGTCAGTGCTCCAGTCCTTGTAAACTAGCGGAGTCAAGCAAGCCTTGAAGCGCAGTCGTAATCGGAGATCAGTCTATGCGTATCCTGGTAGTCGGCGCCGGGGCAATCGGCGGCTATTTCGGTGGAAGACTCGTCGACGCAAACCGCGATGTCACTTTTCTCGTTCGTCCCCGTCGCGCCGCCGAACTGGCGAGCATAGGCCTGACCATTCGCAGTCGCTTTGGTGATGTCGTCGTTCCCAAGCCAGCGACCGTTCTCGCCGAGAACCTACACGAACACTATGATCTCGTACTTCTCAGTTGCAAGGCGTTCGATCTCGAAAACGCGATCCAGTCTTTCGCTCCTGCCGTCGGGGCAACCACGGCGATTCTCCCGTTATTGAATGGTATGCGCCACCTCGCTCTACTCGATCAGCACTTCGGCTCCGAGCACGTTCTCGGCGGCCAATGCCTGATTGCGGTCACACTGAACGAAAAGCGCGAGATTGCACACCTCAACGAGAACCACGAGTTATCTTTCGGAGAGCGCGACGGCCAATCCTGTGACCGAGTGAAAGCCATCGCCAGCCTGATGGAAGGCGTGCGTTTCAATGCCCGGTCAAGCGAGCACATCGTGCTTGACATGTGGGAGAAGTGGATTTTCCTCGCTTCCGCCGCCGGTTGCACGTGCCTGATGCGCGCCGCCATTTGCGATATTGCCGCGTCTCCAGGAGGGACTGACTTCGTGCTCGGTCTGCTCGATGAATGTCGCCGCATCGCCGCCGCCGAGGGTTACTCGATGCGCGATGAATCCTACCAGCGCAGCCGTGATGCGTTGACGGCGTCTGGTTCGCCGCTGACGGCCTCCATGCTTCGTGACATCGAAAAAAATGGCCCGATCGAAGCCGACCACATCGTAGGCGATCTGTTGCAGAGGGGGATACGGCACGGAGTGTCAGGGAAAGATTCGTCCCTGAAGATTGCCTATACACACCTCAAATCGTACGAGGCGCGGCGCACGCGTACTGCCTCGCAGCAATGAGGAAACGCGCGAGGTCTGGCGCGGACCTGCCCTGAGCGAAGCGAAGGGGCCACCCGGTAGTGGGCTACCTTGAATTTTGATTTCGTTTGACTGAGCCGAAGATTATGCCAAAGGCTACTCCGATGCCGACGCCGAGAGCAATGTTATGTAACGCCACTCCGAGTCCAGCTCCCAAAGCGATGCCAATAGCCAGTCCCATGCCCATGTAATTCTTCATGTTTTACGCTGCTCTTTCCGCCCTCCGCTGCTCGTAGGTTTCCCAGAGGGCGACCAAGTCTTCTACGCTCCACAGTCGATCTGTAACGCCAGCGGCCATAGCCGGGGACACGCGCAGTGTACGATGAATTTTGATGAAGTTGTAGGCGAAATAATTGAGGGCCGTCGCAGCCGCGTGATTCTCTAGCTTGCGGCTGAATCCGTTTGACAGGCGTGCAATCAATTGCAAAATTCAAAGTTGCCCACTACCGGCCACCCGCGGCCTTTGACTTTAGCGGTTTTGAACCCAGAGGAGGAGATGCTTTGCAGAGCACACGGTCGAGGTGGCGATCTCTCGTTATCCAGCCGTCCCAACCGCCTCCAGTTCCGTTCGCAGTTTCCTCGCCGCCTCAAGGGCTGAGGTTAGCCGTCCTCTCGCCGCCGGGGGCAAACCGGCGGTCTCCAAGGCCAGTTCGCAGTCGAGCAGAAGCGTAGTCAATCCGGCGTTCAATGCGCCATGCACCGTTCGTACCGCCGCTTCTCGCGCGGCCATTTCTTCTTGTCTGCGGCGGCGCAATGCCGATTGCACTTCGAGCACCAGCCGTGTCAGGTTTCTCGTGCCGAGATTGATTTCAACGGGGATGGCTGTGTCCAGGTGCCGCACCGCGGTCTCGAATTCCTGCGGTTCCGCCTCGAGAAGGTATTGGTCAAACAAGGCGGCCGTGTAGCAATTCGCACGCAGAAGCGCGATGGCTTGCGAGAGAGTCTCTGCGATCATGACCGGCTCGCCTGTTGCTTCTTTGACTGCTGCGGCGCATGCGTGCCGCCGTTCCATTGGAGTCACAAGCAGGATCATGCTTGAACTTCATGCAACTCCGCCGCCAAACATCAGGCGATGCAACTGCAATGACTTACGCCCTTCAAGAACCTCGAACCTTCCCGTTCTCGAACGTAAGCACCATTGTTCGTTCAGTCTTGGGACTGGTACTCCTTCAACTTGCGATACAGCGTGGTTTTGCCGATGCCCAGCAGGCGCGCGGCCACCAATTTGTCGCCATTCACTTGCGCGAGCGCGTTAAGGATGGTGGCTTTCTCCAGTTCCGCTATTGGTACGATCCCATTCGCCGGCCGGTTGACCAGGCTGGCCGGCGCGCTTGAAAGATGCGTTGGCAGATCGCAGATTTGGATTTCGTTGGCGCTTGAAAGCGCGCAGGCCCTTTCCAGCGAGTTCTCCAGTTCACGGACGTTGCCGGGCCAGTCGTAATTCAACATCGCCTTCAGCCCTTCGTCGGAAATGGTCTTCTCGATCCCGGATTCGCGCCCGATCCGCTCCAGAAAATGGGCGACGAGCAAAGGGATATCCTGACGGCGTTCGCGCAGCGGCGGAATGCGGAGCGTGAGCACGTTCAGGCGGAAGAAAAGGTCGCGCCGGAATGTGCCTTCGTTGACAGCCTGCTCCAGATCGCGATGGGTGGCGCCTAGAATACGAACGTTGATGGGGACGTTTTTCACGCTTCCTACCGGGCGGATCTCCTTCTCTTGAATTGCCCGCAGCAGTTTGGCCTGCAGGTCGACTGGCAGTTCGCCGATTTCATCCAGAAATACTGTCCCGCCATCGGCGATGGCCAGCAGACCATCTTTCGGATTCGTCGCGCCGGTGAAGGCGCCGCGCACGTGCCCGAACAGTTCGCTTTCGATCAGCGTGGGCACCAGCGATCCGCAGTCGACCGGGATAAACGGTTTGTTGCGCAGCGGTCCGGACGTGTGGATCGCCTTGGCAACCATCTCCTTGCCGGTCCCGCTCTCGCCTAGAATCAACACTGGGTGCGTGCTTTGCCCGGCTTTGGCAATGATTCGGTAGAGTCTTTCCATGTCCGGCGCGTGCCCGACGATGTTGCCGAAACCCTCCCGTGACCGGATCATCTCGCGCCGCACTCGAAGCTCCGTTTTGACCCGCAGATGTTCCGCGACTCGTCCCAGCAGGACACGCAGTTCCTCCATGCTGAAAGGCTTGGTGACATAGTCATATGCGCCGCTCTTCATTGCCTGCACCGCGGAGGGCACGGTTCCAGAATTGGTCAGGACGACGACCACTGCATCCGGCCGGCGTTGCTTGATCGAACGGAGCCCTTCCAGTCCGGCGCCCCCTGACGATCCGATCTCCAGCAGCACCGCGTCGATGTTGTCGGCTTCGAGCATGCGATAAGCCTGATCGGCCGATTCGGCAACATGAGCGCTGAATCCAAGGGAATGCCCGGCGTCGCGCAGAGCCTCGCGCACCACGCGGTCTTCGTCCATGATCAGCAGGTTGAGAAAATTCGCTCCCAGCAGTTGCGGAGTGCGGTTCAGTGAAGGGCGGCTGAGAGCGGTGGCAGTTGAAGCGCTTAGCATGGCGAGTCTCCCTCGGCGATCGGAACTTTGAGAAGCTGTGGATCTGAAGTGGCTGTAACGGAAACACTGGGAATCGGTCTGGCCGCTGGAAAGATCACTGCGATGCGCGTCCCATATCCCGGTTCGCTCACGACCTCGATATGTCCACCGGCTTCGCCGACAATGTTCTGCACCGTGGCCAGACCCACCCCGGTGCCTTCTCCCGGCTTCTTCGTGGTAAAGAACGGCTCAAACAAATGGGCGCGGGTGTCCGCATTCATTCCGCAGCCGTTGTCCTCGACGATGAGTGCCACGCGTTCTTGAGAGTCGCAGGCATCACCGTTCGAGGAGATTCCCCGAATGCACGTGCTCAGCCGGATCTTTCCGCCCGTGATGTTTCCCCGCGAACCCAGCGCGTCGCGCGCATTCACAACCAGGTTCAACAGGACTTGCCGCAACTGCCCGGGATCGGCGAAAACGATGCCTTCCGGATCATCGAGAGCGATCAGCAGTTCGATCTGCTCCCCGATCAATCGCCGTAAGAGGTTCTCGGTGGAAAGGACGATTTCGTTAACATGGAGTGCTTGCGGTTCTGGTGCCTGCTTGCGCGCCATGGCGAGTAATTGCTGTGTCAAGGCAGCGCCTTGCTCGGCCGCCATCTGCACTCCTTCCGCATGCGAGCGGAGCGGGTTCCCGGGATCGAGCTTCGTCAGGATGAGGTCGCAATAGAGCAGGATGCCGGTCAGCAGATTGTTGAAATCGTGAGCGATGCCGCCGGCGAGGCGTCCGATCACTTCCATCTTCTCGGCCTGGCGCAGATTTTCTTCGACCTGTTTTCGCCCGGTCACGTCTTCGAGCAGCGCCACGAGAAACGCTGCATCACCGTGCGCGTCGCGTGCGAGCGATATGGTCAGTTGCCCCCAGAATTCGTGAGCATTCGTTCTCAGGAAGCGCGTTTCGACGGTGAACGAATTGCGCTCGCCGCGGATCAACTGGGCAACAAGATCCTGAATGTGCGGACTGCCATGACTGTCCTGAATGCCAGCGTCCTGAAAGACGCTAAGAAGAGTTCCAACCAGATTTGGGGGATCCGAGCCAAGCAGGTGTGCGAGCGCGGGATTGGCCTGCAGAATGTGCCCCTCCAGGTCGCACATGCCCATGCCGATTGTGGCGGCTTCAAATGACTGGAAGAAACGCAGATCGGGACAGGAGTCGCGCGCCGCCCTGTCCTCTTGCCTGACAACCATGCTGATACCAATCCTTATGGTTCAGCTCTGCGCCCGATCGATTGCAGCCCGGAGAAAGCTGCGAGTGGAGAGCAAGGAGTCCGCATTCCAAGCTGGGAAAAGCTCTTCCGCGAATGGTCCGCGCTAGCCTTATCGGAAAGAGTCTATCGCGCGACACCATTCGTGCTAAGTGCCCGCCATCACATCATTTTGGTGATGATTCCGGAGTGTGAGAGACGGATCGGCGGCGCTTCGCCGGAAGAGAAACTCCGAAAGCGGACAAACGCGTGAGCCAATTCAGAACTCGTAGCGGTCAGGGTAGATCGGTAGCCTGTGCCAGGTGAAAGGTGAGGCGACGTTCAGGGGTGAAAGCCACGTCGCCCGAACTCGCGCCTGGGTGCGAACCCTGGGCGGTGGTCTTGCCTTTGGCAAAAATGCTGGAGGTGTCAATCGGGACAGGCTTTCCGCCGACGTCCACGCTGACGAGGGTGATACGCAGATAGCCGGGGCGACGGCCGAGCGAGGGTTGGGCGTCGAGAACGTGCCCGGTCACGGTAGTGCCGTGGCCGATGAGCGTTTGTCCGTCGACCACAACCGGTTCGTCGATGATTCCTTCAAACCTGTCTCCGGCGTGGGCGGACGAGTTCGAAAGAGGCTTCCGCAGTCGAATGGTAATGGACGTGCCCTCTGTCAGGCGCCGCGCCGGAGGAATGAGCGACTGGCTGGGCGAAACTCCCTCGGAAGATGGCTGGCGGTCGAAGGGGAGTTTCTGCGGATCACCCGGGGAGGGCTGCGGAACTCCGGTTGGCCTTCCGCAGGCGGCTGCGAAGATCAGGGCCAATACTGCGAGGGCGAAGGGCATCCTCCTCGGGGGCATGGTTGAGATTGTACGGGAGGGCGAGGCGGTCTGGGGAAAGGGATGGTTTTGGGAACAACGAAGCGTGTCATGTTTCCTGAAATGTGAATCATGTTCCGCGAGGAACTATTTATGTACTGTGGTACACTGATACCATGATGAATAAATCAAGCTTTGTCGTCGAGCGGGTGCAGACCGGCATCCGCATGGAAAAACGCATTTTGAAAGTGCTCAAGGGTTTTGCCGAATACCACGACATGACGCTGGGCGATTTGCTGGAAGGCATCGTGCTGCATGTCTTCGATGGGAAGACTCCGTTCGGAGCGGCGTCGCTGGCGCAGATCGCGGAGCTGAAAAAATTCTACGGGCTCGATCTCGATTCGGGCGCCAGCCACCACCTGGTCGAGGTCGATCTGCAGGCCTCCGCGGCCAAGACGAAAAAGAAGAAGAAATGACGCCGGGTGTCCCTTCGTTAAGTAAGTGTCGATGGCGCCCACGGTCCACAAGAGTCCTTCGTTCCTGTGCGGATGGCAGCGGGGGCAGAAAAAAACACTTGACACGTTACATAGTGATATAGTTAACTATAACAGTGCAATTGAGGTTTGTCTGACCTGATGGCGCCAGCGCAGAGCCCTTGGCCCCGCAGCAAAGCAGAAATGAACTTCTCAAGGAGAATGAAACATGAAATCCCTTCGTTTAGCGCTATCCGTTGTCCTGTTGTCGCTCGCCGCCGTGGCTTTTGCGCAGTCTGACATGCAAAAGTCCGACGCGCAAAAGGCCGACATGCACAATACCTCGGTGGCTCCTGTGCTGTCCGAGGCGCAGAAGTCTTTCGCAACCATGAAAAGTCTGGCGGGAGAGTGGGAAGGCCCTGTCACCGTCCCGGACATGCCGGAGATGTCAAACGGCAAGCCGCTCCACGTCTCGATGCGCGTGACCTCGCGAGGGAACGCGCTGGTGCACGAGTTGCAGGAAGCAGGAACGCCGTTGGATGCGACCAAGTACGACCATCCGGTGACGATGCTATACGTGGACGGAGACCAGCTCACGCTGGTTCACTATTGCGACGCGGGGAACCGGCCGCGCATGACCGGCAAGATGTCGCCCGACGGCAAGACGATCGAGTTCGAGTTCAAGGACATCAGCGGGAGTACGGAATACCACATGCACCATTCGATGTTCACGATCATCGACGCCAACCATCACACCGAGGATTGGACGTTCATGATGAAGGACAAGCCGATCCACGCGCACTTCGACCTGCAGCGGACAAAGTGACAGGTGCGTATCTCTGGTGAGGCTATTTGGATCGCAACTGAGTACGCCAGCGAATAACACTGGCCCGAAAGCAAAGAAGAAATGGACTTCTCAAGGAGAATGAAAACATGAAATCCGTTCGTTTTCTGGTGTCGGTTGTTCTGCTGTCGCTCTCCACCGTAGCTTTCGCGCAATCCGAGCCGCAAAAGTCCGCGGTTCCGGACCTGTCCGGCGCACAAAAATCCTTCGCCCAATTGAAAAGCCTTGCGGGTTCCTGGGAAGGCCACATAACAACGGTCCCGCAGCAAGCCGAGGTGGAAGGCAAATACGCGCTGGTTTCCCTGCGCGTCACTTCCATGGGTAACGCGCTCATGCATGAGGTTAGGATAGAGGGCCGGATGGACGATCCTATCACCATGCTGTATTTGGACGGGGACCGCTTGCTCCTGACGCATTATTGCGACGCAGGGAACCGGCCTCGTATGGTCGCCAAGGTCGCGCCGGAAGGAAAGACGGTGGAATTCAACTTTCTCGATGTCGTCGGGAGCACACGGTACGGAAACATGCACGATGCAGTGTTCACCGAAATCGACGTCAACCATCATACCGAGGTCTGGACTTGGATGGACCCAGAGGGTAAGCCAGTCCACGTGCGCTTCGACCTGCAGCGGAAGAATTGACGGGAGCGCATCTCTGGTGAAGGTATCTGGAACCCATGATGGATCATGAGTGGAACGATGATCAGCCGATCTACCGCCAGCTGCGCGACCGTGTGGTCGCGATGATCCTGGACGGGGTGCTCAAGGAAGGCGATCCGCTGCCCTCCGTGCGCACGGTCGCGGCTGAGTACCGGGTGAATCCGCTCACGGTCTTGAAAGGGTATCAGCAACTGGTTGACGATGGCCTTGTCGAAACCAGACGAGGCCTCGGCATGTTCATCAATGTGGGCGCGCGCAGCCTGTTGCTGCAAGCCGAACGGCAAAAGTTTCTGGGCGAAGAGTGGCCTCGCATTTCCGCGACCATCCAGCGGCTTGGACTTACCGCAGAGGAACTCCTGAAGGGCTCGTCGCCCTCCTCGAAAGCCGCGCCGTTGAAGCGCGCAAAGCCCGATCCCGCGAAGTCCGATCCCCCAGAGGAGGAGCGTTGAAGCCATGGCATGCATAGAAGCTCGCGGTCTTCGGAAGGCTTTTGGAAAAACCATTGCGCTGGACGGCATCGACCTGCGCGTCGAAGAGGGCCGCATCCTGGGGCTCATCGGCCCTAATGGCGCGGGCAAGACCACCGCGCTCAACGCGATCCTCGGACTCACTCCATACCAAGGCGAGCTGCGAGTTCTCGGGCGCGATCCGTGGAGCGAGCGTGACCAGTTGATGCGCGATGTGTGCTTCATCTCCGACGTCGCGGTGCTGCCGCGCTGGATACGAGTCTCGCAGGCGCTGGACTACGTCGACGGAGTGCATCCGCGCTTCGACCGCGCCAAGGCGGAAGGCTTTTTGACGAAGACCACCATCCGGCGCAACAGTAAAGTTCGCGAGCTGTCGAAGGGCATGGTGACCCAGCTCCACCTCGCGCTCGTCATGGCGATCGACGCCCGCCTGCTGGTGCTCGATGAGCCTACGCTTGGCCTCGACATCCTGTATCGAAAGCAGTTTTACGATTCCCTGCTGAACGACTACCTCGATCGCAACCGCACCATCGTCGTGGCAACCCACCAGGTGGAGGAGATCCAGCACGTACTCACCGATCTTATGTTCATCGACCGCGGCCGCATCGTCTTCGCTCGCAGCATGGAAGAAGTCGAGTCGCGCTATCTGGAAGTGATCGTGCATCCCGAGAAGGTCGCAGCAGCGCGCGCGCTCAAGCCGATGCACGAGCGCCAGGCGATCGGTCGCAGCGTCCTGCTTTTCGATCTAAAGTTCGATCGGACGCGCGACGGCGTCGATCGCCAGCAACTCGCCACGCTTGGCGACGTGCGCACGCCCAGCATCGCCGACTTGTTCGTAGCCGTCTTGGGAGATAAGCCGGGAGAAAAGCCGGGCGATCGAGCCCGCCAGCAGCCAGGAGCCGCACAATGAGCACCCCTGCGAACGCAATATCCGAGGTCCCGATGGCCGCGAACATTTCGCCCATGCGGCGATTTTGCTGGTCCGTACGCCGCGAGTTGTGGGAGAACCGCTACCTTTACATCGCGCCGCTCGCGGTCGCGGCGCTGATCGTGGTGGGTCACGCGCTCGGCCTTGTCCACCTACCCGACAAGTTGCGCGCCGCCTCCGCGCTCGACGCCATGCAGCAGCAGGAGCGCATCGGGCAGCCATACGTCTTTGCCGCGCTGCTGCTCATGTTCACGACGTTCCTCGTCGCAATGTTCTACTGTCTCGACGCGCTCTTCGGCGAGCGCCGTGATCGCAGCATCCTGTTCTGGAAGTCGCTGCCGGTCTCCGACCTGACCACCGTCCTCGCCAAGGCGAGCATTCCGTTCGTCGTGATCCCCATGCTCACCTGGGTTATCACGGTCGTGACGCTTGCGATCATGCTGTTGCTGGCCGGCGGCCGGCTGCTCGGAACCGGCCTCAGCGTCTCGTCCCACGTGTCTTTCTCGCAGACGACGTGGATCCTGTTCTTCCACCTCGTCGTGGGTCACGGGTTCTGGTACGCGCCCTTCTGGGGATGGCTGCTGCTGGTCTCCTCCTGGTCGCGGCGCGCGCCCTACCTCTGGGCCACGCTGCCGCTGCTCGCCGTCGGCCTGGTCGAGAAAATCGCGTTCAACACATCGTACTTTGGCGGCTGGCTAGCATATCGCTTCATGGGCGGCCCAGAACGCATGCAGCACGCCAACACCACATCGACGATGGCCCACCTCGCGCTGACACCGTCGCAGTCCCTCGCCAGTCCCGGTTTCTGGTTTGGCCTGGCTCTCGCCGCGGCCTTTCTTTTCGCCGCCGTCCACCTGCGCCGCTATCAAGGACCGATCTGATTCCCCGGCCGGATTGATCGGGCGGGTGGGCTGCATCAATTGTGAAATATACCTGGGACCGCATTCAGGCCGCCTTACAACAAACTGGGGGGTGCGCCACTTCTCGCCGCGAGAAGTGGCGCACCCGCGGGGAGAATCTCAAAGTTCCCAAGGGGAGGGAGTCGTGGAATCCCAGGTTTCGAAAAGCGCGAAACCTGGGGCACCCGCGACCCGGCATTACGGGCAAAAGAAAGACCCACCCTAACGCCGCAAGGGACGCGACGTTAGGATGGGTTACCCTCGCTTACCTAATTGCTATTCGCTGCTGCCGGAGCCGGCGTTGGCGCTGATGGGGTCAGTCTCCGGCTGGAGAATGACGCCGTCAAACGGAGTGGCGCCGATAAAGCGTCCTCCGACTACGCTGACACGGCGCAGGGGGTAGCCAGTATCGGGGCCGCGCTGCCAGGAATGTCCGCCATCGCGGCTTTCGAAGATCACGCCGGTCGAATCGCTGGTGGCAAGCAGACGCTTGCGCGTGGAGTCGAGGCTGACGGAAGTGATGTCCTTGTCGGGCAAGCCGTTGACGACATGCTCCCAGGTTGCGCCGCCGTCGGCGCTGCGGAACGCGCCTTCGCGGGCAGCGATGACGAACTGGCCGTCGGGGGCGATGGCTGCGCCACGGATGCTGACAATGTAAGAAGGCAGGCCCGCCAGCTTCCAACTCTTGCCCCCGTCATCGGAAACGAGGACGCTGGAGCGAGTCGCTGCGAGAACGGAATCGCCCTGTGCGCGCACGCTGACGAAATCGTGCTGGCCGAGAACGTTGCCACCCTTCCAGACCTTGCCCTGATCGTTGCTGGAATAGATGCCGACCGTGGTAGCAGCCAGCCAGCGATGGGAATCGAGTTCAAGATCGTTGACGCGGGCTTCGAGCTGAGATTCCTTCCAGGTTGTCTTGGTGACGGGCTTGCGCGCTCCCTTCACACGAACCGTCTTCGTATCTTCGATGGCGACGACGTTGATGGGATGCCATGCGCGGGCGCCGCGTTCCAGAGCGAAGACACCGCGATTGGTGCCGGCGACGAGCGTTCCGTTCGAAGCCTGCTTGAGGGCAAAAATGTCGCGTCCGTCGAGGCCCGCGGCATTCTGCAGCCAATGCTGTCCGTTGTCGTGAGAATAGAAGACGCCGCCGTACTCGCGGTCATTGACTACTCCGACGTAAAGTGTGCCGGCATTCTCGTTATCAGCGAGCAGCGCAGAGACGTAGCGATGGGCGTAACCGTGGTTCGAAGTTTCCCAGGTGGCCGCGCCGTTCTTGGAGGCCATCACGCCGCTGCGGTCGGTGGCGACGAGGACATGGTTGGAATCGCGGGGATCGATGAAGACGTCATTGACCACCACTTCCGGGTTAGAGACGCGCTTCCAGGACTTGCCCAGATCGACTGTCTTCCAGAGGCCTTCGGTGGTTCCGGCATAGACGATGTTCTCGTTGGTGGGATCCTGCTTCAGCACGCGGGTGCGGCGAGCGGTGAAAGGGATGCCCTGAATTTTGGAGAAGAGGTTGCCGGCAGTCTCGCTCTTGTAAATACCGGAGCAGGCGCTGGCGAAAACGATGGAGGGATTGTCGTGGTCGACGATGACGGAGAAGACGTCGGAGTCGTCGATCATACCCTTATTCATGTGCTGCCAGGTGGCGCCGCCGTCGGGAGTCTTCCAGGCGAGATGCCATGTGCCGGCATAAACCGTGTTTGGATCCTTGGGATCGACCGCGATGGATTCGACGTTCTTGACTTCGGTCGAACCAGAAGAAAGATGTTCCCAGGTGTTACCGCCGTCCCTGGTGCGGTAGACGCCGTCAATTGCGCCCGCAACCAGCACGTTGGAGTTGCCCTTGTACATAGCCATGGCGCGGATTGATTTGCCGTGCATGGGGGGCAGAGTTTGCCAGGTGTGGCCGCCGTCGCGGGTGCGGAAAATTTCGCCGATCTGCTGGCTGGAAACGCTCCAGGCCGAAACAAAGATGCGGTTGGAATCCTGGGGATCGATGGAAATGTGGTCGAGCACGTAGTCGTCGCCGCCCAAGTGAGCGAGGCGCGACCAGTCGCGGCCGCCGTTGTTCGAGACAAACATCTGGCCCGTGCTGGTACCGAGCAGAATGTGGTCGGGATTATTGGCGTCATAAGCCAGGCTGCGGGCGTCGCCGCCGTCGGGACCGAGGACCTGCCAGGGGCCGGAGGCAAACAGGCCGGTGCTGATCAAAGTGACGGCCAGGAGCAGAAAAGCGTTACGCCAGAAGGCGTTTTGCCGCAGAGCATTTTCCCTTAAATCCATAGGGAAGCGACCATTTACCGGATGTTTCATAAGCTGAGAGTGACCCCCGCGAACAGTATTCGCCTGCGCCCCAGAGTGACAGCGTATCACGGGGAGGACAAGGTTACTGAAGAACGGAAAATAGGAAGGCCAGTAGGGCGAACCCTACCGGCCTTTGGTGTGCCTGTTTAGGGGGTGGCACGGCTTTCGCCGCGCCCCTCCAGATTACTCGGCCTTTTTCTTGGCCGCTTTCTTAGCCGCTTTGGCGGCTGGCTTTGGGTGATCCAGGATCGGCTTCACCTTCACCTCGTCGACCGGCGCAGTCGTGCTGGCGTTGGGGAAGGTGGCACCGGCGGGGATGATCCATTGCTCACTGGTCTTCGTGCCTGCGGAACCGGTACGAGTCTCAATGCGGGTAGGATCGATGTGCTGCTGGGCCTCGCCTTCGGTGACGTAGTACTTCACATCAACGGCCCGTTCGCCAGCCAGGTTCTTGTGGTGGGACTTCTTGGCTTCGGCGGGATCGCCGTTGCCAACCACGACGAGCTTAGCGTCAGGATCCTGTTGCATCTTGCCGGCGATATCGTCGAGCATGGCCTTGCAAGTATTGTCCACTCGCCACGGCTTCTTCTCGTTTGGATACTCGCACTCGTTGACCTTGGTGGCCTGCGGAGGCGGAGGTGGCGGGTTCTCAACGGTCACCGAACTGGACGACGAGGCGGTCAGGCCGCGCGAGTCCGTACAGGTGGCGTTGATGGTGATGTTGCCCGAGGGCGCGCCATTTGTGCTCAGGGTTGCGGAATTTCCGTTGCCGGAGAGGCTGCCGCCGGTTGCGCTCCATCCGCCGATCGTCACAGGAACGTTATCGGGGCTGGTGCAAGTGCAAGTGATGGTCGAGGAAGTTCCCGCCTTCACGCTCGACGGACTGGCCGAGCAGGACATCTGCGGCGGGTTCTTGGGCGGCTCGGTCACAGTGAAGTTTGCCGTGCAACTGGCCGTGTTGTTCTTCTTCTCTTTCGCGTCGGTGATGGTAGCGGTGACCGTGTAGCTACCGCCGGCAACGCCGTTGGTGTCGATGGTGGCGCCCGTGTCCTTACCTTCAATCTTGGTGCTGCCATTGCTGGCCCAGGTATAGGCCAGAGTGTGCTTGGGATTGAAGTTGGTGCCGGCGACGGTTACGTGCACCGGTTCGCCGACCAAGACGGAAGGGTTCTGAACGGTGCAGGCCGCGGCGACAAGAGGCGCGGGTGCTCCGCCGAAGTTGAAGACCAGACCGGAACGCAGGCGAACGCCTTCATAGCCGGGACGCCGCAGCGAGCTATCGTCAGGCGGCACGACTCCAGACCAGTTCTGGCGGGCATAAACATAGTCCGCTTCAAACACGCGAAGAGTGAGTGGCTTCCAGATTCTGATGTCCATGCCGCCGCCGAGAGCGGTAGCTACGCCGGTGCTTGGACCAGCTGGCCGGATCGACATGCGCTCGAATCCGCCGAGAGCGTGCACGAAAAAGTTGATTCCATCGCTGCCGCGGAAAGTCAGTTTGGGGCCGAACATGCCGGTATTGATCGTGGCATACTTGTTGCCGTTAATGCCCCAATCGCCTTCGAGGGACCAAATCTTTGTAAAGTTATAGGAAAAGCTGACCGCAGCGCCTTGCGGGATGGAAGGTATATGGAACGCCAGCGGCGGATTGTCTGCTGTCGGGATGTCGCCGCCCGGGTTCAACCACTGATAACCGACAAACAGTTCTTCTTTGGGTGGTTTCTCATCCGATTGCGCACTCATCAGAGTCGGCACGGCAATCAGGACAATGGCCAGAACGAGCGCGAATGCAGCGCATCTCCGGTAAGTTTGGTAACAGAGTGACATAGATAATCCTCCGAATCGAATCCACTGCAAATATCGAGTAAAGCAGACGGAATAGTGCTGATCCCATGCAATGTTAAAACACGGCAGTGCACTGGAAACAAAGGATCATACAGCAATTGCCGAGTTTTTCAAAACTGTAAGAATTACAGCTTGGTATCTTTGTAGCAACCTCTAGCGCGCGCAACGACTGTCAGACGGGCTGTTTGGAGCGAATCTCAAATTGATATGCGAGCGATTCCTGGAGTTGGCGGTCCCATAGACTATGGGCGCGCGGTTGCAGGACGGGGTTCTTCCCTGAATAATGCTGGTTGGGGCTTATGACACAAGAGCGCGTATTGATTGTTGAAGACGAAGTGAATGAACGAACCGGGTTGGCCGAACTGGTTTCCGCGTGGGGCTACCGAACCGACACGGCTGCTGACGGCGTGGAAGCGCTGGACAAAGTCGCATCGTTCGCTCCCTCGATTGTGATCACGGATGTGAAGATGCCGCGCATGGGGGGCATGGAACTGGTGGAACGGCTGGCGGACCTGTCGCAGTCGATCGCGGTGGTGATGGTGACCGCGCAAAAGACCACGGAGAATGCTTTCCACGCGGGACGTTTGGGTGTGCAGGATTACATCGAGAAGCCGATCGACTTCCGGCGCCTGCGTTCGATCCTGACCAACATCGGCGAGATCATCAACGCGCGGGTTGAAAATGAAACGCTGCGCCGCCGCTTGCGTGACAAGGGCGCGCTGGGCTTGCTGGTGGGATCGTCAGCGCCCATGCAGGAAATATTCCGGCTGATCGAGTTAGTGGCTCCGAGCACGGCGTCGGTTTTGATCACCGGCGGAAGCGGAACCGGCAAGGAGATCGTGGCGCGCACGATTCACGAATTAAGCCCGAGACGCAACAAACCGTTTGTGCCGATCAATTGTGCGGCGATGCCGGAGTCGCTGATCGAGAGCGAAATGTTTGGGCACGAAAAAGGCGCATTCACGGGCGCCGCGGAACGGCGCACGGGCTGTTTCGAATTGGCGGAAGGCGGTACGTTGCTGCTCGACGAAATTGGCGAGATGCCAATCGGCACTCAAGCCAAACTCCTGCGCGTGCTCGAGGACCACAAGTTGCGACGACTGGGCAGCAAGGCGGAAACCTCGATTGACGTGCGCGTGCTGGCGGCGACGAACAAAATTCCCGAAGAAGCGGTGTCAGGGGGACAGTTGCGCGAGGACCTTTACTACCGTCTCAACGTCTTCAATATTCATATGCCCGCGCTGCGCGAGCACAAGGAAGACATGCGCGAGCTGGTCAAGAGTCTGCTCGCGGAGATGAATGAAAAGCACGGACGCAAAGTGTCGGACGTGAGCGAAGCCGTGCTCAACATCTTTCAGGGTTATTCGTGGCCCGGGAATGTGCGCGAGTTGCGCAATACGCTGGAACGCGCCGTTATCGTGTGCGAAGGAGGGCTGATCGAAACCAAGCACCTGCCGCCGGGCTTCGGGCAAAGCCTGCGGGTGGTGGTAAACGACCCCGATGCCGTGCACCTCGGAGTGGGCACGACGGTCGAGGAAGCCGAAAAGTTGCTGATCCTGAAAACGCTGCAGGCGACGAACAACAACAAGACGCGAGCCGCGGAAATTCTCGGCATCAGCCTGAAGACGCTGCATAACAAGTTGAAGGAATATGGCCGGCCGCAGGATGCGGTGCTGGCGGAGGAATAGCAGTACCCAGTCTCTGGTACCGCGTACCCAGTGAGAGCGTTTTGGGTTATGGACCGGGGTCGAAACCGAAAACTGGGTGCTGGGTACTGGCCACTGGGTACTGCTTAATGACCCGAAAATTCATCATCGTGTTTGTGATCACCGTGCTGTTCACGGCGCTGGTGGCGGCTTTTTCGTGGTTCTACTTATCGCAGTTTCTGCGCTATCGCCTGCTTTGGGCGGATGAGACCGCTTCCCAACTATCGAACCAGCTTGAGTACGCCGCCTCCAAAGCCGTCCCCGACCTGACCAGTACGCGCATCGACACTGCCAATCCGAAACAGATGCGCACCGCCATCTCGGGCTATCTGCAAACGGACACCAACCTGAACGAAATGCTGGAATCCGTGGTCGGGTATTCGCACATCGTTTACGACGCGGCGATCGTCGATCCGAACGGGGTTGCAATTCTAGACACAAATCCGGTGATGAATGGCAAGCCGGTGCAGGAACGTCCCAGCCTGAGCGTTCTGCGCGACGCTGGATTTCGTCGCCAGCTACGTCTGCTGTATGGGCCGGGCGCAGTGTATGACGTCAGCATCGGGCTTGAGATGGACGGGCAGGTGTTTGGCAGCATCCGGGTAGGCGTCAGTACGGCCTTCCTGCGCGCGGAGCTCACTCCGAAGCTGCAGCAGGCGGCGTTTTTTTCAGTGGTCGCGATTTTCTGCTCGCTGGTACTGGCGGCGGTGGTTTCCAATGTCGCGCTTGGACCCTTGAAGGCGATCGCGCGCAACCTCGATAGCGCCAGCGCAGGCAATGTGCTGCCGGAAGAAGATGCCAGTTCTGACGAGGTTGGATTGGTGTCGCTGAAAATTGCGCATCTGGGGCGGCAGATCCGGGATACGAACCAGATTTTTTCGGCCCTTAAAGACAATGTCGAGCAGGTCATGTCGAAGATGCAGGACGGACTGATGTTGTTCACGCGCGATTCGCGAGTGGTGCTGGTGAGTGCGTCGGCGGAAAAATTTCTGGGTCGGCCGCGGCGTGAAATTCTGGGCCACACGGTGGAAGAGATTTTTTCCGATGGCTCGGTGTTGGGAGCGGTGGTGCTGCCTGCATTCCAGAAGCAGCGTCCGCTGGTGCAATACGAATTTGACGCGGCGGATAGCCGGCGCGTACAGGTGTCGCTGGATTTCATCCAGGAGAAGGGAACTCCGATTGGCGCGTTGCTGACCATGCGCGACGCGGAGTCGGTGCAACGAATTGAAGATGAGATCGAGATTTCACGACGGCTTTCGGCGAGCGGCCGTCTGACGCGTGGCGTGGCGCACGAGGTCAAGAATCCAATCAATGCGATCGTGCTCCACTTGCAGTTGTTGCAGACCAAAATGCGGCAGGACGATCCCGAGTCACGGCGTCACGTGGACATCATCGGAAACGAGATACGGCGCCTGGATCGCGTCGTGCAAATCCTGGTCGATTTCACACGGCCTCGCGATCTGCACCTGGAAGAAATCGACCTGCGCAAAATTCTGGAAGAGGTCGCCGTGCTGGCTTCGCCCGATGCGGCGAGGCATGGGGTCACGCTGGTGCGCGAACTGCCAGAGGACGCGCTCATGGTGCGGGTTGATGCTGACCTGATGAAACAGGCGATTCTGAATCTGGTGATCAACGGCGTGCAAGCCATGGCAAAAGGTGGAACGCTCGCCGTGGCCGCGAGTCGCGAAGACGAGATGATCGTTGGGGAAGTCCGCGACCAGGGCATCGGCATCCCCCCGGACGCGCAGGAGAAGATTTTTGAGTTGTACTTCACCACCAAAGGCGATCAGGGCGGGAGCGGCATCGGGCTGGCGCAGACCTATCAGATCATGCAGTGGCATTATGGTTCGATCGAGTTCGAATCAATTGTGGGCGAGGGAACGACTTTCCGCTTGCGGCTGCCGGCTTTGGTGGCAAAACCGGATAGCCAGGCTGAATTGACTGCCTGAAGAAGCGGATGGCCCTATGAGGATTTCTGGAGTTCGTGAAAGCGCGCGAGTTTAGGCCAAGGGAAGCGCTCGATTTTGATATGCGACTGGCTCGGAAAATCGTCGTTGTAGTTTGCCTGGGACTGCCGGCTCCGGGAGTGGCCCTGCAGCAGCAAGGGGGTTCCGTTTCAGGTGCGACCGGACAAGCCCCGGTGCCAGGTGTTCCGCAAAACGATCCTGCCGCTAAGCAAAAGCCGGCTGACACCGAGAAGGAGGCTTCGCCCGGATTGCCGCAAAGCGGAGCGAAAGCGGAGCCGAAAAAGAAGGCCGATAGCGACTCGGA
>JBELAC010000002.1:0-62596 GCA_049509215.1 Terriglobales bacterium | reverse complement strand
GCGAATACGACGGGGTATTCGCGCGAGACGGCAGTGACGGAGCCGGGCGATCCGGTAGTCATTGGAGCGCTCAGCCTGGGGACAGGGGTGTTGCTCGACAAAATCGAGAGCTTGCGCGATCCGATTCTCGAAATCCAGCTCAATCAGGAGACCCAGCAAAACAGCAGCCTGAATGCGCAACTGGAACAACTGCAGCAGATGCAGACGCAGTTTGGGAGTTCGTCCTCCGGGATTGGGGCCGACATCAGCAACTTTTTCAACAGCCTCATGCAGCTTTCTCCTGACCCGTCGAACCTGGCGCTGCGGCAATCGGTATTGACGGCGGCGGGAAACCTGGCGACCGACTTCAACAATGCCGCAAACAGTCTGGAGACGCAGTCGAGCAACCTGAATCTGAGCGTGGTCGAGGACGTGAGCCAGGTCAATTCGCTGACCTCGCAGCTGGCGAGCATCGACCAGCAGATCGGCCGTCTCGAGAACGCGAATGAAGATGCGGGCACCCTGGTCGACCAGCAGACCAACCTGGTCCGCCAGCTGTCAGGGCTGGTGGACGTGCAGGTAATTCAGACGGGCAAGGGTGGAATTGAGTTGACGACGTCGAACGGGACCGCGCTGGTTTCGGAAGGCCAGAGTTTCGCGCTTTCGACCGCGACTGGCACCGGGGGCGCGCAACAGGTGATGGCGGGCACACAGAACATCACCAGCTCGCTCGCGGGCGGAAGTCTGGGGGGCACAATCCAGATTCGCGACCAGGAAATCCCGAGCATTGGGTCGAGCCTCGATCAGCTGGCCGCTGGTCTGGCGACCGCCCTCAACAACGCCAATGCACAGGGCTACGATCTGGAGACCCCGCCGGTAAAGGGCGGCAACATTTTTGCGGCTCCGCCCGTGGGCGGGGTGGGCGCGGCGGCTGCGATGACGGTCACGATGACCGATCCTTCGCTGATTGCCGCGAGTTCCGACGGCACACCCGGCAGCAACGGGAATCTGGCTAACCTTTCCGCAGTGGCCAGCGAGGCGGTCGCGAACGGCCAGACACCGATCGATTCCTATTCGAACCTGGTTTTTCAGGTCGGGAGCACGACCTCCAATACTTCGGCGGACGTGGATGCGTCCGCCCAAATCCTGCAGCAACTGCAGGACGAACGAGGGAGCGTATCGGGGGTGTCGCTCGACGAAGAGGCGGCCAACATGGTGCAGTACCAGACGGCATACCAGGCGTCCGCTCGCGTGATCACGACCATCAATTCGCTGCTGGCGGACGCCGTCAATCTTGGAGTGGAGACGGCGGTGCAGTAGCCGTTCCGCAAGCTTGAGGTGAGCGATGCGCATTAATCCGAATCCCATGCCCGACCTGCTGGCGGCCCTCAACCAGACCGAACTGGAGGCGCAGCAGGCGACGCTCGAAATCTCCTCGGGAAAAAGCGTGAACGAGCCCTCCGACAACCCGACGGCGGCCGCGCTGCTGGTGGAAAACAACGATGAGGCGACATTTAACAGCGGCTATCTGCAGGACCTGGCGACGATCAATGGGCAGCTTTCCTTGGCCAATTCGACACTGAGTTCGGTTGGAAACGCGTTGCAGCAAGCCATCAGCCTGGGAGTCGAGGCCGGAGACGGCACGCTTTCCGACAGCGATCGGGCGGCGATTGCGCAACAGCTGCAGGGGATCCAGACCCAGATCATCTCGCTCGCCAACACGGCTTACCAGGGGAATTATCTGTTTGCCGGGACCGCGACCAACGCGGCTCCCTATGTTGCGAGCAGCACGGACCCGTCGGGCGTAACCTACAACGGCAACGAGGGCGTGAATAAGGTCTCGGTGGGGAACAGTTACCAACTGGAAGTC
Organism: Terriglobales bacterium; assembly: GCA_049509215.1. Lineage (GTDB taxonomy): Bacteria > Acidobacteriota > Terriglobia > Terriglobales > Acidobacteriaceae > Acidiflorens. The sequence continues at coordinate 60,747 of JBELAC010000002.1, read as the reverse complement.
AATCAGCCGGGATCGCAGCTGTTTTCCGCGAGCGGCGACAGCGTGTTTCTGGCCCTCAACAATCTGATTCAGGCGGTGCAGTCGAATACAGGTGTGGGCACGGCGGTCACATCGCTGAGCGCAGCCACGAACTATCTTTCAGCGCAGCAGGTTTTCTACGGCAACTCCATGAGCCAGGTCGAGTCAGAGACGACCTACCTGAACGCTGCCAAGCTGCAGATCGCGCAGCAGCAGAATACGCTGGGCGCGGTTGACATGGCGGCGGCGGCCAGCAATCTTTCGCAGGCGCAGACCGATACACAGGCGGCTCTGGAAGCGATCAGCAAATTTTCGCAAGACAGTCTTTTCAACTATCTGACGTAAGGCGGAAGTGGAGAGGAATGCGTCTGAGCGTTTATCGGCCGGTGGTTTTGGCAGTGAGCCGGGCCCAATTCTCGGCGGCTGCGAGGTGAGTTCGAGCTTTTTCGAGGCGTGCCTTTTCGGCCAGGAGGCGCACGTGCAGTCCGGGCAGAAAGCGGCACAGCTTTTCGAGATTGGCGCGGTATTCCAGCGCCTCTTTTTCGACCCTGGAGTCGAATCCGGCTTCGAGTGCGGCTGTGTCGTCGGAATCAGGGCCGGGCCGCAGACATTCGGATGCGCGGAGAAGTTCGGCGAGGAGCGAGGAGAAGTCCTGAAGCCGGATGGCGGAGCAGTGTGTTTTTTCGGGCCGCAGGCGGGCGAGCGCCGAGCGCAGGTTCTGGTTCACCTGACGCAGGGTTTCTAGGCGATCGGGCGGCATCATCCCTTCCAATTCAAACGAGGCCGATCGGGGTCGGGGGCGGCGGAGACAGTTGCGGGAGCTTCGCCCAAAGCGGACACCTTTTGTTTTTCGGCGCGCTCGACCTCGATCCACGCTGCGCGCACTGCCAGCACGTCGGTGATCAACTGGCGAATGCCGGCCTTCGAGGGACGGAATTGCACGCGCAGCAGACTCCCGCGGAGGACGTTATAGAAATTGTCGAGGTTGCGAGCAACCCTACCTCCGGCGGCAAAGTCGAGCGAAGACTGCAGGTGGCCGAGGACGAGAAGGGAGTGCTTGGTGCGTTGCGTGCGGCGTTCGATGTCGTTTTGGTCGATGGCGATTGCGGCTTGACGCAAGTCTTCCACCATCTGCTCATAGAGCCGAATCACCAATTCGACCGGGTTTGCTCCGCGGACCGCCGCTTCGCGATAGGACTGTTGGATATTCATGACTGTTTGTTCTATCGGCTAACTTGTGCTGGTCCCTGAGGTGGGGGTCGTATTGTTGTTGTTCGTGCTGGTGGTCGAACTCGAGCTCGACGAGCCATTCAGCGACGAGAGCGACCCCAGCGCCGCATTCACTTCCGCAAGTGTGAACGGGTATTCCTCGAGATTGGCATTGACCTGGTCGAACTCCTGGGTCAAGGCCGTTTGCTGGACCGCCAACTGCGTCTGAAAATTAGTGATCTCGGTGTTGAGATCGGTCTGCTGCTGTTGGTTCGAGGCCAGATCCTCGGTCAGAATACCCGTCGACGGATCCGTCAGATTGGCGAGGTCGGTGTTCATGTTGTCGGCGAATCCGGTCGAGTTGGTATTGGTAAAGAAATTCTGCACGGCTGCGGGATTGGAACTGAGCGCGTCGCTAAGCGTGGAACTGTCCACGCTCAAGGTCCCGTCGTTGTTCATGGTAATGCCCAACGCCGCCAGATTGGTGAAGCCGCTGCTCACCGATGTCGAATCGGTTGTCGTATAGGTTACGTCCGCCGCCAGGCTGGATTGCAGGACGCGCAAGTCGGTATCCGAACCGAGCGGTCCCTCCTGGCTGGTCGAGGCATTGATTGTGAACTGGGTGTTGATGTCGCTGATGACCGTGTTGTACTCCGTAACAAAATTGTCGATCGAGTTGGTGATCGAGGTTGTGTCCGGACCCACCGTCACCGTCACCGGCGTGTCAGGATCGGCAGTGGTCAGGGTAAGGGTGACGTCGGGGATCGCGCCGGTGACAGTATTGCTGGTGCTTGCATAGGGAATACCGTTGACCGAGATCTCGGCGTTGGTTCCACCGACGGGCGGCTCGAAGGTCATGCTGGTGGTGTTGTTGGTGACGGCGAGCGCCCCCGGACTGCCACTAGCCTGGCTATAGATGGCCAGGCGCGCGCCGTCTGCGTCCGTCACCACGCTCGCCGTGACGCCCCAGTTTTTGGTAGCGCTCTGCGAATTGATGTAGGAGGCCAGGGTAGTGAGCGTGTCATTGCTTCCTGCCGTGATGGCAATGTCGGCCGCCGTTCCGCCCGAACCCCCGATCTGCAAATTAAGTTCCCCACTGGTCTGGCCGGAAGGCAGAATCGATGTGGTCGCATTGGCGACCTCGTCTGTGTACAGCGTTCCGGTTGACGCCAAACCGCTCACCACCACGGTGTAGTTGGCGGCCGTGGCTCCGGTCTGCGCCGTCGCGTTCACGATCGCCGACTCCGAGGAGTTGGCCGTCACCGCCGTCAGTGCTCCGTTCGCGCCCGTAAACCCTTGCACGGCGCTCGCCAGATTGGACAAATCGTTATTGATGCTGGTGAGGACCGTCGCCTGGGTTTGCAGATTGGTCACATCCGTCTGCCAGGCAGTCAATTGCCCACTCTGGGCGGCCTGAATTTCCGAGACCACCGATTGCACATTAAGGCCGTTGCCATTCAGAAGACTTGAGGCGTTAAAGCTGATTCCCATGGGGTTTTTCTCCCAGACACGGAATGATTATCTGGCTCTTAGTCTCAGGATTGGGGTGCATTTTGGCGGCCTATCCGGATGTTGGAACAGCACAAGAGGAGGCGGCTGGTTGGCTGCCCCCTCGTGTCAAAACCGCTACGTTACTGCAACAGTTTCAGAACAAGCTGCTGTTGCTGGTTAGCCTGGGCGAGAGCGGAAATACCGGTCTGCTCCAGAATTGAATACTGGGAAAGGTTAGCCACCGCCGAGGGAATATCGGCTGCGGTGACGTCATTTTCCGCCGACGTCAGGTTCTGCGTCTGGTTGGTGATGACGTTCGAGGCAGCTTGCAGCCGGTTGACCGTCGCGCCAATATTGCCGCGAAGGGCAGCAACGGTTTGGACAGCGCCGTTGATCAGCGTTAAGGCTGCCTGCGCGTCGGATTGGGTCAACAGGTCGTTGACCGATCCAGATTCGCCGCCAGACAAGAACGTAGCGCCCCCAAAGGTATTGGCCGCCGACCCGGTTGTCGCCACTGCGACACTGTTGCCGATGGTGCCTTTGGTGATGGCCGTGAGCGAAATCGTGTCCAGGCCAGCAGCGTTTTGCCCAGCGACCGCCGTCGCCGTGGTATTGGCGGTTGCGCCGCTTCCGTAAACGTAGTTGACGCCCGCGCCGCTTCCGCCGTTGATGGCGTTCGCCAGGTTCTGCAGGCTGGAAGCGTCCGTTGAACCCACCAGTACCTGGACTGCGCCGGCCGACGGAGACCCGAGGGCGCTCACAAAGCTATAGGTTTGCGTGCCCACCGTTACCGTGTCCCCAGCGACCGCCGATGGAGCGGTTCCCGCAGCCGTACCTCCGGTGAAGTCCACCGAACTAAAGGCACCGGTCAAGGCGCCCGTTGACGCCGTGGTAATGAAGTTGCCGCTGGTGCCCGGACTGTCAGCAGTAAACAGCAGCGTCGTGCCGCCGGTCGGCGTCCCGGCCGTCACCTGCGTATTGGCCGTGGTGTTGGCGCTATATCCGGCGCCGCCCGATCCATTGACTGCGGCCGCCAGGTTCGTGAGACCGGTTGCTTCGCTGGAGGCAACCACTTCATTCGCTGTTTCCGTGTGGCTCAGCGCATTCACGAAGGTGTAGGTTTGGCTGCCAATCGATACGGTTGCGCCCGCCACGCCTCCCGCCAAATCCGCGGCTCCGAAGGTCGCGTGTCCCGCGGCGCCCGCGGCCGTCGTAGCGATGGAGTTTCCGGCGGTTCCATTGACGTCGGCGTTGATCACCAGCGTTGTGCCGGTAGCGGTTCCCGCATAGGCGCTGGCATTGGCGACGGTGCCGGCTCCGTAGGCAACCCCGGCCCCGCCCGAGGCTGCGTTGACGGCAGCCTGCAAATTCAAGATGGTTTGGGCAGTCGAGCCCCCGATGAGGACCTGATTTGCGGCTCCAGTGAGAGCGCCGACGAACGTGTAGGTCGTGCCCCCGATCGCCGCGGTGTCGTTGGCGGTCGCATTCTGGGTGAAGGTCAACGTACCCGTGGCTGCGGCGCCTTCGGTGAAGTTAGCTCCGGTCAGGGTGTCGGTGGCGGCCACCGCAGCCGCGCCCGCGGTTTGGGTCAGGGTGCCGCTGGCAGCCACTGCGCCTCCAAGGTTCAGGCCGCCGGAGGACAAGGTGCCGGTGGTGACGCCGATGTTGCTGCTGCCCGAAGTGCTGCCGTCACTCAAGAACACATTCAGAGTATTCGCAGTGAACACCTGCCCGCCGTTGAAGTTGGTCGTCGATCCGATACTGTCAATTTCTGCTTTGATTGACTGGTATTCAGCGTCTAGCGCCGTGCGTTGCGAATTGGATACCGTGCCCGTCGCGGATTCGGTGGCCAGCGTTACCGCCCGGTCGAGTAGCGTGGTGACCTGGGATAGCGCGCCGTCAGCTACCTGCAGTTCGCCGACGCCGTCGGTGGCGTTGCTCGACGATTGTGTCAGTGCGGCCACGTTGGCCGCCAAGCCGTTGGCGATGGCCAGGCCTGCCGGATCGTCAGCGCCACTGTTGATCCGTGATCCTGACGACAACTGTTCGAGGGTTGAATTGAGGTTGCTGCTGGTGATGTTCAGCTGGTTTTCCGCAGCAATTGCAGCGATGTTATTCAGGATCGTCAGTGCCATATTTTGCTCCCTTTTGGTTCCGATTTTGGGATCCGTCCCCGCAATCTTTCCGGAGCTCGTTCCATTGGTCCTGCGGAACCTGTCGTGATTCACACTGGACATCGGCTTGCTACGCGCGAGCTTTATTTCCACAGGCATCAGGGGGGCTAGTACTCGCGTAACTGCCCTTCCTTCCCTCTCGCTCACTGCCTGTTTGGTCCCGGCCGATCTCTATTAATGGAGATTTATTGAAAGTCCGAATGTGTCCTGAGGAGCCGTCATGATCCATCTCACTCGCCTGAACAATCATCCGCTGGCCTTGAATTCGGACCTGATCAAGTTTGTCGAGCAGGCTCCCGACACGGTGATCACGCTGGTGAATGGCGAAAAAATTGTAGTGCGCGAGAGTGCGGCAGAAGTTCTGGAGCGGGTGGTCGGGTTCCGCCGCTCGGTGCTGGAGGGAATTATGCTCTGGTGGGACAACCGGGCCGCCATCTCGCCCACTGGTGAGACCAGTCGTCAATCGCCTGAAGAGAAGTAGGAGCCGGAATGGATAAGGCAACCCTGGGCGGGCTGGTGCTGGCAGTGGGCGGCATTTTGCTGGGACTGCTGATTGAGGGTGGGAACCTGGGACAGATTCTGCAGCCGACTGCGGCCATGATCGTCTTTGGAGGAACGCTGGGGGCGATCCTGATCCAATACCCTTTACCCGTGGCGGTGGGTGGATTCAAGCGGCTGGCGCACGTTTTCGTCGAGCCGGCACAGAATGCGCAATCGACGATTGCGGTGCTGGTGAAGTACGCCAATCAAGCGCGACGGGAAGGCATCATTTCACTCGACCAGGAAATCGATCAAATCCAGGAGCCATTTCTGCGACGCGCGCTCATGCTGGCGGTAGACGGCACTGAAACGCAGGAGTTGCGCAAGATCATGGAGCTTGAACTCGACAACAAAGAGGAGCAGGAAGAGAAAATCCCGCAGCTGTTTGAATCGGCGGGCGGCTTCTCGCCGACGATTGGGATCATCGGGGCGGTGCTGGGATTGATCCAGGTCATGCAACATCTGGACAAGATCGATGAGGTCGGGCGCGGAATTGCGGTGGCTTTCGTGGCGACAATTTATGGGGTTGGTGCGGCCAATCTTTTCTTTTTGCCAGTGGCGGGAAAACTGAAGATTCGGATCCGCGAGGAGCAAGTCATCCGCGAAATGACGCTGGAAGGTGTGATCTCGATTCTCGAAGGCATGAATCCTCGGATGCTGGAAGCGACGCTGCAGGGATTCCTGACGCAGGCGCACGAGGCGCCGCCGGCGGCTGAGGATCGGAGCGCATGAGCCGCCGCAAAAAGCGGGCGGCCCATGCGAACCACGAGCGCTGGCTGGTTTCGTATGCCGATTTTATTACCCTACTATTCGCATTCTTCGTTGTTCTTTATGCCTCGTCGCAAGTGGACAAGCGAAAAGTCGGAAAACTGGCCATGGCGATCCAGGTCGCATTTCAGGAGATGGGAGTTTTTCAGGCGTCGATGACGAAAGTGCCCATCGACGAGAACGAGCCCATGCCATTCAGCGCGGTGCAAGCGATCGAAAACGTGGAACGGAATGCCAGCGTGGCACGCATCGCTTCTCATCCCGACGGGATGCTCGGCAGCGGTATGGAGAATGGGGACCTGGCGCAGTTGCAGACGGAGCTTGAAAGCACGCTGGCTGGGGAAATCGCGCGCCAGGAGATTGCGATGCGGCGCGACCCTGATGGTTTAGTGATTTCTCTGCGCGAGGCGGGGTTTTTTGAAAGCGGATCGGCGCAGATGAAGGCTGCTTCGCAGCCTACCTTTGATCGCATCGCAGGCCTGCTGAGGGAGCGTGATTGCCGGATTCGCATCGAAGGACACACGGATAACATTCCCATTCACAACGCGCAGTTTTCGTCGAATTGGGAACTCTCCGCGGCGCGCGCTATCGAGGTCATACGGCTCTTAATCGTGCGGGACGGGTTCAGCCCGAGCCGACTGAGCGCGGCTGGATATGCGGAATACCATCCCATTGCGTCGAACGCCCGCGGAGAAGGGCGGATGATGAACCGGAGGGTGGACATTGTGATTCTCCGGCAAGAGGCGACCGCCCCGGTCGCGCACGGCGGAGCAGATGGTCCTCAGCCCTCCAACCCGCAGTCGCCTAACCGGGCGATTGCGCATCGGTGACGGGACAGTTAAGATTTTCTCCACCTTATGTCTGAAGTAATTTCCCGTGAGCCCATGACTGCGCCACCTGTTCCCACGCCTTCCGCTTCTCCCGAGGAGACTTCGGTGGAAGTGTTCGCTGTATATGGCGTTGAACCTGAGATTCAGGCCTATGCGATGGCCAAGTATTCGCGCTCGTCGCTGTCGATGAAGGAGTCGCTCAAAGAGATCACGCTGCAGAAGGCGGAAAAGTTTCTCAATACCTTTTATTTCCAGTATGGGCATCGCTCGATTGCCGATCTCGCGCACATCGCACTGGCCATCGAGCGGCTATCGATTCTGGCGGCGATTGTAGTTGCAGACGAGCAGCGCTGGGACGGGCAAGAGCGCTCGACGCGCTACCAGGACTTCAGGAAAAGCGGCTACTTCACGCCGAGGTTCGCAGGCGCGGATGGCGGATCGACCGCGCGCGATGTGTATCGCGAGACCATCGAGTGCTTGTTTGCCACTTACGAAAAGGTTTCGCAGAAGACATTCGAGTATCTCGCCGGCATCACTCCGTGCCCGGCTGAGATGAAGCCGGATGCGTATGAGCGCACTTTGCGGGCTCGCGCGTTTGACATTTCGCGCTACCTGCTGCCGCTGGCGACCAACACGTCGCTCGGCGAAATCGTCAATGCGCGCACGCTTGAGACGCAGGTCGCGCATTTGCTTTCGCAACCGCATCGCGAGGTGCGCGAACTGGGAGCGTTGCTGAAACGGGCGGCCACTTCTCCGGCGTATAACGCGAATGAGGAGTCGCTACGCGCGTTGGTGGCAACGATTCGCGTGGTTTCGCCTGAGATCGCGGACCGCGCAGAACGGGAACTGTTGCGCGAGGTACGGGTTGCGCCCACGCTCATCAAGTATGCCAACCCGAATGTCTATGAGATGGAAACGCGGCGGGAACTCAAGCAGGCCGCTGTGGAACTGATGCGAGGCGCGACGATTGAGACGGCGCCGCTGGTTGACTTGCTGGATTCCGAGCCGCTGGAAATCGAACTGGCGACGACGCTTATTTATGGCCAATGTCATTATTCATACCGGCAGATTGGGCGGGCGGTCGAGGCCGCGGGCGACGCGCGACGACGCGAGATTATTGATCTTGGCCTGCGCCATCGCGGCCAGCACGACGAACTGCCGCGACAGTTTTCTTCGGGGCAGCAGTTCCGCTTCGACATTCTCATGGATATCGGTGGGTTTCGCGATATGCATCGGCATCGGCGGTGCGTGCAAATCATGCAGGACTTCACGACCGCGCACGGATACGACACGCCTCCGGAAGTGGAAGCCGCGGGGATCCGGGAGGAATACGAAGGCGCCATGAAGCGCGCCGCGGCCGCCGTGCAGAAGCTTGCCGAGTCTGGCGGCGAAGAAGCACGGGAAAATGCGCAGTACGCGATTCCGCTGGCCTTCCGCAAGCGCACGCTTTTCAAGATGGATTTTGCGGAAGCGCTGTACATCTCTGAGTTGCGGACTACACCGGCTGGGCATACGTCTTACCGGAACGTGGCGTATGCGATGTACGAGGCGGTTGCGAAACAGTATCCGGGTCTGGCGAAGTATTTCCGGGTGGTGGACGTGCGGGAACCGGTGGATCTGCTGAAGAGATAACCGCATGGCGAGAGTGCGTCGCCCGCGCTGACCGTAGTTGCGCTGCCAGCACGCGGACAGGAGGTCCGCGCCAGACGCGCAGAAATTGACGCCGTTCCGTTCCAACTCTAAAATCTCTTCACCGATGCCTCTTTACGAATACCAGTGCAAGAAGTGCGGACACCGCCTCGAAAAGATCCAGCAGTTCTCCGATAAACCCCTCACGAAATGCCCCGAATGCGGGGGGGCTTTGGAGAAACTGATCTCGCAGTCATCCGTCCAGTTCAAAGGGTCGGGCTGGTACGTCAGCGACTACGGGCGGAAGGGATCGTCCGCGGCCTCTTCCTCTTCTTCTTCCGACAGCGAGAGCGACACGAAATCTGCTACGGCTGCGAAGGAAAGCAAGGAAACGAAGAAGGAAGATAAACCTAAGCCGGATACCTCCAAGAAGCACAAGAAAGACTAGTCGTTGGCAGGGGGCAGAGGCTTTCGAACAAACGGCGCCGGAAGGCCCAGCTGTTGACGATGAATCGTTTTGTCCACTCCTGCGTCTAATACATAGTCGTTATAACAAATAATAAAGAAGGAGCGCGACTATGCTGACGATCCGACGCAGTGAAGAAAGAGGAGGCGGCGACCACGGCTGGCTGAACACGTGCCACACGTTCAGTTTCAGCGACTATTGGGACGAAAAGTGGATGGGGTTCCGTTCCCTGCGCGTGATCAACGAAGACTGGGTCGCGCCGAACAGCGGGTTTCCGACGCATCCGCATCGCGACATGGAGATCATCACCTACGTGCTGGCGGGCAGACTCGAACACAAGGATAGCCTCGGCACCGGCTCGGTGATTCTGCCCGGCGACGGGCAGCGCATGAGCGCGGGTCGCGGCATCCGGCACAGCGAGTTCAATCCGTCGATGAGCGAGAAGGTGCACCTGCTGCAGATTTGGATTTTGCCGGACAGAGCTGGCCACGAACCTGGCTACGAGCAGAAAAGCTTTCCAGAGTCGGAGAAGCGGGGGCGGCTTCGCCTGATCGCTTCGAAGGACGGGTCTGACGGATCGGTGAAGATCAATCAGGACGCGCAGTTGTTCGCGACGTTGCTGGCCCCGGGAGAAGAAGTCAGGCACTTGCTGGGAGCGAAGCGTTATGCGTGGGTGCAAGTCGCGAAGGGCGAAGTGAACTTGAACGGGCAGATGCTTGAGCAAGGGGACGGTGCCGCGGTTAGCGATGAAAAGGAACTGACGATCAAGGCGACGAAGGACGCCGAAGTGTTGCTGTTCGATCTGGCATAAATTGAGATGGCAAGGAGCCGGTGATTCGATGAGTAGCTGGTTTCGGTTTGTGAATGAGATCGCGACGGATCGACATCTATCTCATCTCCGGGTTGATTCGACCCGGCGTCGGGAGGGGAGCACCGGACCGGAGAAACTCGTCGTTCGGATGCTGTGCTCTGTACGATCCAGGCCCCACGAAGAAATACCATGAGTAAGGGTTGAGAGGCTGGTCGTAGTCGTCTGCTCTTGCCCCAATGCCCCCCGCCTCCGTTTCATGAGACACAAGCTCGTCGTCTACTGGCGCAAGGCTACCTTTTACGTCGTAGAAGAACTCGTATTCAGTTCTCGGAGAAAGGTAGACCTCCAGGTCAGATGTTCGTGCGCGGCCATCCTCGCCTACTCTAATCTCTGCGACTTCCTGGCTATTGTCGGTTTTAAAGACCTTGGGTGCGGAATCGACGCCGAAATCTACTCTAACCCAACCAACGTATCCCTCTGGGAGCACGAGACGATACGTTAGCGGCGATTCAGAGTCCTCTCGCATTCCGACGATCGCCCAATGAGGTATGAAAGCGATCAGTAAACAAAGAACGACGACCGCGCCCACAACTAATGCCGCCATGCGCAGGTCTCTCATTCCCAATAGCATATCCTCGTTTGTAACTTGGAGCATGGTGAAATCAGCGATGGCAATTCATCACCAGTGACGCTAGTCGAGCGGCCGAATTCCCACCACGCCCATCTGCCTACCCGTTACGCCTTTGTCGGCGCGAAAACTGAACAGTAATTCCGGATGACAGGCTGTGCAGGGAGCTGACGCGTCAATATTCTTTGCCGGAACTCCGGCATCGAGCAACTGGCGGCGGTTGGCCTCGACCAGATCGAGAAACAGCTTGACGGGCAAGTCGCTATGGCCGGGCGCGCGTGCGGTCAGGAACAGGAGAGGATACTTTTCGCGCACCGGGTCTGAATCCTTGACTTCGCGGAAAAGGCTGGCCCCGTAGGCAAATTGCGCTTCAAACTTCGTGCGGACTTCTTCGCCGACTTCGTAGCAACAGGATTGCACGCCGGGCCCGATCGCGGCGATGAGATTCCGCGGAGCGCTTCCGAAATGCTTGCGCATCTCGCCGACTCCTTTTTCAACGATGCGCTTAACGGTACCGCGCCAGCCTGCGTGAAAGACGCCGATGGCACGCTGCTTTTGATCCACGACGATAACAGGAAGACAGTCAGCGGCCTGGACCGCCGTGAGGAGACCGGGGGTGTTTGTGATCAGGCCGTCCCCCGCAAGCAATTGCGAAGGCATTTTGTCGACGCGATGAATCAGGTCGGAATGGATCTGACGCAGCGTAACCAGCGGCCAGGTCCTGCGTCCGTTGGCGACGCCGAGTTTCTTGAGAAATAGCTCGCGATTGCGTTCGACGGCGGCGCGAGTGTCGTGAGACGTAAAGCCAAGGTTTAACGCATTTCCGCCGTAGAGGCGGGAGACACCTCCCAAGCGGGTGGAGAAGGCATGGACTAGCCACGGAAGTTTGGCCAGCTTCTCTGAATGCAGGAGTTCGATTTTCGTTTTCGGAATCGCCCGGGTCGCCACATCCTAATGATACTGGAGAGGCGAATATGTCTTCGCTACCCGACCAGAACGAGCGTTTCGCAATTCTTCTAGTGTGGTGTCCCGGAAATACGTCGAGTAACTAACCGGTCCTGTTTCGCGAATCGGGTGGCCGCCAACTGGGGCTAAAGCCCTGGGGTCATTCTCCCCACGCAAATCGGTTAAAACCCTTTCCCCGAATCCACCAGAATCGTCACCGGCCCCTGATTCACCAGCTCCACCTGCATCATTTCCTGAAACCGTCCCGTCTCACAGCGCAACCCCGCTCCCCGAACCTTCTCCACAAAATATTCATAAAGCTCGCGCGCTTCCTGTGGCGGAGCCGCCCCATCGAACGATGGACGCTTTCCGCGCCGCACATCGCCATACAACGTAAATTGCGACACCACCAGCACAGCGCCACCAACTTCGCTCACCGCCAGATTCATCTTCCCGCCTGAATCCTCAAAAATGCGCAGCCCGATGATCTTCGCGGCTAGATAATCCGCGTTCTCGCGAGTGTCCCCCCCGCCCACTCCAAGCAGAACCATCAGCCCCTGTCCGATCTCTCCGGTAATTTCGCCGTCAACCGTCACCGACGCGCGACTAACCCGCTGTACGACAGCCCGCACCCGATTCCTCCCGTGTGGCGCGGACACTCCTGTCCGCGGCCTTTGACCTTGGTGTTGTTCTTGATGTAGACCTTGGTGTTGCTCTTGATGTTGGCCTTGGTGTTGACCTTGATGTTGATCCTTTTCCCCGAGGCTGTTCCTGGTCTAGTTGCTGATCTTCATCGCGCAGCCTCGCCCAGCAGCGTCTCCTGCCCCGCGAGTGCCTGCCAGCGGCCATCCCGATAAGCAAACACGTCCGTGAACCGCACCCGCGCGATCACCTTGCCGGAACCATCTACCAGTGTCGCCAGCCCCCGCGTGAATCCAAAATTGCCTTCCACGTGCGCTCTCATTTCGCTCAACTGGTTTACACCCGGCTTGTGCTGCGGAATGTGTTCGAGCGTCTGGCTGCGCGTATGCAGCGATCCGTCGACATCGGCGTCCTCGAACTCGTCGGCCAGCATGCACCCGATCGTGGCTGCATCTTTTTGGCTTAGCGCCTTCGCCCACTTCTGTTCCACTTCGATCAGGGCGGCATTGGTTTTTGGCTGGTTCTTCGGACAATCGAACGCCAGCGCCGGCATCGCGAGCACCAGCACAAGCAGGGCAGAGAACACCGTTGAGTTTTTCACACTCGAATCGTGCCACGCCGGCGTTCCGTCGGCAAGCGAAACTCGATGCCACAACTGCCTGAGCCGTTGCCCGCCCTCGACCGCGAACCTCCTGTCCCATTACAGTGTCCTCGGTAACGACAGCCTCGCGCATCTCGCCTACCGTCACAGAGTCGGGGGTGAAATTCGTTTGGCTGAGGAGTGAGCATCAGCATCTGGACAATCTTGTTCGTCGTTCTACTAATCGCGTGCTCATCCGTTTCGCATTGACCCCTTCGTCATAACCCTCCTACAATCCCAATTCAGTTGGACGCTCTCGCAAAGTAAGATTTTCAGGAGTTCCCTGTGCGATTTCCAATAAGATTCGCAACCCTCGTGTGCCTGTCGATGTTCACATGCACTGTCTCGTTCGTTCTTGCGCAATCCGCTCCGCACGATGTCGTCATCAAGAACGCCGTCGTCATGACCGTCACGCGCGGCAACATCAAGAATGGTTCGGTCTATATAAAGGACGGCAAAATCGCCGCAGTCGGCGAGAACATAAGTGCCCCAGCCGGCGCGACGGTTATCGACGCGCAGGGCAAGTATCTGACTCCCGGCATCGTCGACTCTCACTCGCATATCGCTCTTGATGACGACGTCAACGAAGCCACGAGTCCGGTCACGCCGCAGATGATGATGAAAGACGCCTTCGACTACCAGGACAAGGCGATCTACCGCGCTCTCGCCGGAGGCGTGACCACCAGCCTCTTGCTGCATGGCTCCGCCAACATGATCGGCGGCCAGGCCGTCGTCATCAAGCACAAGTATGGAGCCACTCGCGATGCCATGCTCTTTCCCAACGCACCCGGCTCCATCAAATTCGCCAGCGGAGAAAATCCCAAGCGCGTCTACGGCCAGCGCGATCAGCTTCCTTCCACCCGCATGGGCAACTTCGCCGTGCAGCGCGCCGCTCTCGTCGAGGCCCAGGATTACATGCGCGAGTGGGACAGCTACAACGCCAAAGTAAAACGCGGCGACAAAGACGCCACGCCGCCCAAGCACGACCTGAAGCTCGAGGCTCTCACCGATATCCTTCGCGGCAAACTCCTGGTGCAGATCCACTGCTACCGTTCCGACGAGATGCTTACCGAGATCGCCATGGCGAAAGAATTCGGTTACAAACTGCGCGCCTTCCATCACGCGGTCGAAGCGTACAAGGTCGCCGACCAACTAGCGGCCAATAACGTTGGTATTGCCACGTGGGCTGACTGGTGGGGCTTCAAGAACGAAGCCTGGGACGCCATCCCGTGGAACGCCGTAATCGCCATGCGCAAAGGTGTCCGCGTAGCTATCAAGAGCGACTCCGAAGACTACACCCGTCGCCTCAATCAGGACGCCGCGAAAATCATGCGCTACGGTGGCGCCACTGAAGATGAAGCGCTGAAGATGATCACCCTCAACGCGGCGTGGATCATCGGCATCGACGATCGCGTAGGCTCCATCGATGTAGGCAAGGACGCTGACCTCGTGCTCTGGGATAACTACCCGCTCTCAACCTACGGCGTCCCCGAAAAAGTCCTGATCGACGGTGAAGTTTACTTCGATCGCACTCTCCCCGGTCTCGGCACCACCCACTATAAGGAGGGCGAATAATGTATCCCTCAGCGAATAAGCCCGTGTGGCGCGGACACTCCTGTCCGCGGCCTTTGATCTTGGTTTTGAATTTGAATTTGTTTTTGCTTTTGATCTTCTTGTCCCTTTCCACCATCGCTTCAGCCCAGGACACCCCCATCGCCCTGAAAAACGGCAAGCTCCTCACCATCACTCACGGCACCATCGAAAACGGATCGATCGTAATTCAAGGCGGCAAAATCACAGCCGTAGGTGCATCCGTCTCGATCCCCGCCAACGCCCAGATCATCGACGCGACCGGCATGACCATCTACCCTGGCCTGATCGACTCCGAAACGCAACTCGGCCTCACCGAAATCTCCGCCGAACAGGCGACCAATGATTTGATCGAGATGAGCGATGAGATCATGCCCCACATGCACGTCTATGACGCCTTCCACGCCGAGTCCGCGCTCATCCCGGTAGCCCGCCTCAACGGAATTACCAACGCCGTCGTCGCTCCCGAAAGCGGCGATACGCTCCCCGGCCAGGATTCCTTCATTCAACTCGCCGGCCGCGATGCCACCGAGATGCTCCTCATCCGCGACAACGCCATGCCGCTCAACTTCACCGGCGACCAGCGTCGCAATCACGGCCCATTCCAGACGCATAAATTTCCGTCCACCCGCATGGGTCTGGCCGCTCAACTTCGCCAGGCTTTCCTCGACGCCCGCGACTACCAGGCGAAATGGGCCGACTACGAGCGCAAAAAAACCGACGCCGCCCAGAATAACGACAAAGAAAAAGATGGCGCCAAAAATAGAAACGCAACCAACGAAAAGTCCGACAAGAAGCCCGACCCCACTCCACCCAAGCGCGACCTGAAATTAGAAGCCCTGCTCCCCTACCTCGATGGCAAGAAGACCATCGTCCTCGCCGCCGAGAGTCCCAGCGATCTCCAGACCGCCGTCGGCCTCGCTAACGAATTCAAACTCAAATTTGTGCTGAATCACATCGCCCACTCGCAGCCCGTTCTGGACTACGTCGCCAACCTGAAAGTCCCCGTCATCGTCGGCCCCATCTACGAAGCTCCCAAAGAAGACGAGCGCTACGACGCCGTCTACAGTCTTCCCGCGCAGCTCTACAAACGCGGAGTCAAGATCGCCTTCGCTTCCTACTCCGCCCACAACGTTCGCAATCTCCCCGACGCCGCCGGATTCGCTACCGCCTTCGGCCTTCCCTATGACGAGGCGCTCAAAGCGATCACCATCAACGCCGCTGAAATCTGGGGCGTCTCCGACCAGCTGGGCTCCCTGGACGTAGGCAAAACCGCAAACATCGTGGTAGCGAATGGCGATCCGCTCGATGTGAAGACCGATGTCAAACAGGTCTACATCCAGGGCAAACCCATTTCCATGACGAGCCGCCAAACCATGCTGAGGGATGAATATTCAAAATGAGCCCAGCCTTCCATCGCCGATTCGAAGTTCTCGGGGCATCCTCTAGAGATTTTCCTGAAAACTGAGATCCGAGAACTAAGAACTGGCAACGAGCAACGAGCAACTGGGTTCACCCCCCTTTGCATACTTTCCCGTTCCCTTTTAGACTAGTGGCTTCGCCTTCATACAATCGCTTAAGCAGGAAGGCAGTCGTAAATCGGTAAACGCCGGCCCCGCATCGGGCCCGCGACCTCAGACTCAGAAACGAGGAGAACATGGCCGCTGTAGATGAAAAAGTGAAACAGATTATCGTGGAGCAGTTAGGCGTCGACGAGGGTGAAGTCACCCCCAGCGCTTCTTTCGTAGACGACCTCGGTGCCGATTCGCTCGACACCGTCGAACTCGTCATGGCTTTCGAAGAAGCCTTCGACATCGAAATCCCCGACGAAGACGCCGAGAAGATTCGCACCGTCAACGATGCGGTCGACTACATCGGCAAGCACGCCAAGGCAGGCAAATAGCTTGCCCCGCCGAGTCGTTATCACCGGCATCGGCTTGATCTGCTCGCTCGGCAACAACACCGCCATTGTGTGGCCGGCGTTGCTCGCGGGAAAGAGTGGTGTCGGCCGCATCACCCACTTCGACGCCTCCGCCTTCGCCTGTCAGATCGCCGCCGAGGTTCGCGACTTCGATCCTCTCAACTTCATCGAGAAGAAAGAAGTCAAGAAAATGGGCCGCTTCATCCACTTCGCGCTCGCCGCGTCCGCAGAAGCGATGAAGATGTCCCAGCTCAATGTCACTCCCGAGATTGCCGAGCGCGTTGGCGTCCACATCGGCTCCGGCATCGGCGGGTTCGACGTTATCGAGCGCGAGCACAAAGCCCTTCTCGAAGGCGGCCCGCGCAAGATTTCGCCCTTCTTCATTCCCGCCGCCATCGTCAACCTGGCGGCCGGCCACGTTTCCATGAAGTACAACGCCAAGGGACCGAACGAAGCGACGGCGACTGCCTGCACCACTAGCGCTCATTCCATCGGCGACTCCTACCGCATCATTCAGCACGGCGACGCCGACGTCATGATCGCCGGAGGCGCCGAAGCCGCCATCACTCCCATGGGAGTCGGCGGATTCGCCGCCATGCGCGCTCTTTCCACCCGCAACGACGATCCCGCCCGCGCCAGCCGTCCCTGGGATAAAGATCGCGACGGCTTTGTCATGGGCGAAGGCGCTGGCATCCTGATCCTCGAAGAGCTCGAACACGCCCGCCGCCGCGGCGCGCTCATCCTCGCCGAACTCGTCGGCTACGGCATGTCCGCGGATGCTTACCACATGACCCAACCCGCGCCCGAGCACGAAGGCGGATTCCGCGTCATGCGAAACGCCCTGAAAGACGCCAAACTCGAGCCCAGCGCCATCGGCTACCTCAACGCGCACGGCACATCGACGCCTATCGGAGACACGCTCGAGGCCCATGCAATCAGAAATTTGTTTGGGAAAACCGTTCCGGTCAGTTCGACCAAATCCATGACCGGCCACTTGCTAGGCGGAGCAGGCGGTCTGGAAGCGGGGATAACAGTCTTGGCCCTGCGCGATCAGATCCTGCCCCCAACGATCAATCTGGAAAATCAGGATCCCGAAACCGACAACATGGATTTCGTCCCGAACCAGGCTCGCAAAGCGCAATTCGAATACGCCATGTCCAACTCCTTCGGCTTCGGAGGCACCAACGGTGCCCTACTCTTCAAGCGCTGGAGCGAGTAAATAAAGGTCTGAGGTTAGAGGTCAGATTTCAGAGGTTAACAACGTCATGGACCGCGGGTATGCGTGCAGCAAGAGCCGTGACCTCTGCAATCTGACCTCTGACCTCTGACTCCTACCCTCCCAAATCGTCACAATTCAATTGTGCGAGCGATCACGGCCAGCGCTGCAAACTCGAGATTAGGATCGCACTATGAAGCGAAACTCCCAGGCCTTGAAACTGCGTACCAAGCATTTTGCATTGCGAGTGCTGAAGCTATATCGCTCCCTTCCTCGATCGGAGGAAGCTCGAATTCTGGGCAAACAACTCCTCCGCTCCAGTACATCGATCGGCGCAAATTATCGTGCGGCATGCCGGGGAAGATCGCGGGCAGAGTTCCTCGCGAAGTTAGGAGTTGTATTGGAGGAGGCGGACGAAACGGTTTTCTGGCTGGAACTGCTCCAGGAAGGGAATATCTTTAGGCCGGAAAAGTTGCGCGACCTTGTAAAGGAAGCGAACGAACTAGTCTCAATCTTCGTGGTGTCAGTGCGCAGCGCCAAGGGTTTACTTCCGCAATCCGACCCGTAACCTCTGACCTGAGGGTTCTCACCTCTGCAATCTAACCTCTGACCTCCCTTATTTCGTCGCATCGATCATCACGTAAAGCTGCGTCGTATCCGTGACTTCAACGTAGGGCTTGCCGCCCTTCTTGCTGCTGACAATCCAGATCGTCGGCGTCTTCGTGACGTTCAAGGTCTTACCCAGCTGCTTGTCCGCCGTCACCAACTCTGCCAGCTTCCCATCCTGATCCACCACGAAGGGCAAGCTAATCTTATGGTCCGCTGCAAACTTTTCCGCGATTCCCCGCAGGTTCTGCGGATTGATCTCAAGCTGGTGCTCGAAAACGGAAGCCCGAAAAGCGTTCCCGATGTCCTTCGAGTGCGTGTCAAAGTAGCGCGCTAGAACGGCGGCCTGGAAGGCCCAGTTATGGACTGGAAAATCATGCTGGACAAGCGGAATTTTGTAATTCCGCGCAGCCATCGCCAAGACTGGCGCTGCACGGCTGCATGCGGGACATTCCAGGTCTTCAAAAACCACGATTGCGGTCGCCGCACCCTTCGGAGGGCGCAGGGCCTCTGGCGGATCCTGCGCCAGAAGCGGAAGACAAAACACAAATACAAAGAGTGGAACGAAACGCCGTGACCGTCGCAACTTCATCATCGCCTACCTACTTCATTGCGTCGATCGTTACGTAAAGTTGCGTGGTATCTTTGATTTCGACATAGGGTTTTCCGCCCTTCTTACTGCTTACCACCCAGATCGTCGGCGTGTGATCAATGTGTAAGCTCTCGCCGAGGGATTTGTCCGCCTTCACCAGCCCCGCCAGTTTCCCATCGGGATCGACCACGAACGGTATCGTCACCTTGTGCTCGGCGGCAAACTTCTCTTCGAACGCGCGCAGGTTCTGCGGAGTAATCTCCATCTGGTGTTCGAACACCGTCGCCCGGAACTCGTTCCCCAATTCCTTCGAATGCGTATCGAAATACCGCGCCATCACCGCCGCGTCAAACGACCAGTTGTGCATGGGCAGCGGAAAGTCATGCTGCACCAGCGGAATCTTGTAGGTCCGCGACGCCATCTCCAGCAGCGGAGCAACCCGTCCGCACTGCGGACACTGCAGGTCCTCAAACACCACCAGCGCCGTTTGCGCCCCCTTCGGTGGACGCAGCGTCTCCGGCACCACATCGTCGGCCATCACCGGCAGGAACAGAGCGAAACAAACCGCCATCAACAAAACAAATCGCGGAACCATCACTCGACTCTTCATATTTGAATTTCGATGCAGCCTTAAGTTTTGGATGCGGGCAAGAACCCAATATCCCCCATGTTATCGAATTCACGAAATTCGCGCACCTGAATGTTCGGCGCAGAGAGTGGCGACCCATGGCCCCCGCGCGATCGCAATTTTACCCAGAAGCCCCGACTCGGAAAACCAGTCGCTGTCCGATCGTCGCGGGCTCGCCAGGATCTTCCGCATGGGGGGATCCAAGCTACTTACATTTTAGGATTGGCGTTGAGGCCCTGCCGGATTGACGATCTTCCCACTTTTTACTGCTCTGATTCCCCCGGCGCCGCCCGTTCCAGACTCTTATAGTCCCGACCGTCTGCACCACTACCTGATGCTTCGCAACCCACAAAACACAAGCAGCAGGGAGGGTCGGCCCCTATCGGGAAACTCCTTTCCCACTTGTTACTCCAAGGGTTCCCCATCCGAACACGGAGAGCAGATTCCAGCGAGAACTGCAACCTGAACTCTGATCACCAACCGCTAGCCACTAGCTATGCTCCCTTCAACATCCTTACTACTCGATCAAAATCGTCAATCGTCGAATAATCGATCAGAATCCGACCTCTCCCATGCTGGTCCCGAATCCGCACCCTCATCCCCAGCACCTCTTCCAGCGACCGCTGCGCCGCCTTCACATTTGGATCCACCCATCGCGCTCCGCCTGGCTTGTCCTCCCGGGGCGCCTTCGGCGTCGATACTCCCAGCACCATGTCTTCCAGCCGGACCACTGACATCTTTTCCTCGATCGCCTTCTGCGCAACCTTCCAACGCAATACGTCGTCCTGAATCATCAGCAGCAGCTTCGCGTGGCTGAATGTCAGCCAGCCTTTCTGCAGCGCCTCGACAATTCCCTCCGCCAGCGTCAGTAGCCGCATGTAGTTCGAAACCGATTCCCGCGACATGCCCACTCGCTTCCCAATCTGCTCCTGCGTGAGCATGAAGTTCCGGCTCAGAATCGCAAACGACGACGCCTGTTCAATACAATTCAAGTCCTGCCGTTGCAGGTTTTCGACGACTGTCATTTCCGCGGCCTGCTGGTCCGAAACCCGCTTCACGATTGCCGGAACCATCTCCAGCCCGGCCAGCTTCGCCGCCCTCAGCCTCCGTTCGCCCAGGATCAGCGTGTAATCCCCGTCCTTCGCCGGACGCACCGAGATCGGCTGTAGTACCCCCTGCACACGGATCGACTCGGATAACTCCGTCAGTTGTTTTTCTTCGAACGTCTTCCTTGTCTGGTATGGATTTCTAAGGATCCGGTCAATTGGGATCTGAACTACCCCATCCCCCTCCGCCCGCTCCTCCTCGCTCGCGCGCAAGGTTGGGACCGTGAGTGTTTGAGCGACTGGCGCCTCCGCCCGCCCATTCTCAACGGTTGGCGCAGCCCCGTCTGCCTTAACCGCAGTCCCGCCAATCTGCACTCGCGGCACTGCGGAAGCGCCCGCCGTTGTTTCAGGGGGAGTGTTGTCAGCGAGGTTTCGATCAGCGGGAGTGGTCACAACCCGTGGTCCCGGCAGCAACGACTCAAGCCCCCGTCCCAGCGCCCGCCGCTTCTCCGCAACCTTCTCGTTAATCTTCTCCGCCCCAGCCTTCACCGGCGTCTTCTCAGCCGCCACCACGTTCGAAGTGTTCACCATTCCATTCCTCTCTCCATCCTCATGTCATGCTGAGCGGAGTCGAAGCACCCCGTGTTTTTGCCGTCGGCTTCAACCGGCTTTGCAGGGAGTTCTTCCCGTCCTCTTTTACCGTAGGAGCTCTGAGTACCACTCTCCGGAAACCCACGGTCAACTCGCTCTTACTTCGACATTCTTACTTCTAACTTCTGATTTACATCGATACATATAAATATTTATCTCGGTCGATCTAAGCCGCTGCCCCCGGCTCCGGCGCGCTCCCTCCATCGGGCGCCGTGCCCGACGGCTCAGAGCGGATGGCTGCCGCATGCCGGTCCAGAATCTCCTTTGCCAGCCGTATGTAACTCTCCGCCCCCCGCGACCGCACGTCATATACCAGCGCCGGCTTCCCATGGCTCGGAGCCTCCGCCAGCCGTATGTTCCGCGGGATCGTCGTCGTACACAGCTTCTCCCCAAAATATTTCTTCAGTTCCTCCGCCACCTGCTGCGCCAGGTTCGTCCGTTCATCGAACATCGTCAGGACAACCCCATCCACCTCAAGCGTCGGGTTCAATCCAACCCGAATCCTCTCAATCGTGTCTAATAATTCCGACACGCCCTCCAGGGCAAAATACTCTGCCTGCATCGGGATCAATATCCCGTCGGCCGCGACCAGGGCATTGAGGGTCAAGAGGTCGAGAGCTGGCGGGCAATCCAAGACGATGAACTGGAATCTCTCGCGCAAGGGAGCAAGGGCATCCCGTAGCCGGTGTTCCCGCCGCTCCACCTCAACCAGTTCGATGTTCGCTCCGATGAGATTCTTGTGGGACGGGATCAGCCACAACTGCTCCAGTTCAGTAAGTTGCAGCGCCTCTTCCGCGGTGGCTGCTCCCATCAGAACGTCGTAGATGCTGATGCGATCCGGATCCTTGATTAACCCCAAGCCGCTGGTCGTGTTGGACTGGGGGTCGCAGTCGACTAGCAGGGTGTTCACTTCGGCGGCTGCCAGAGAGGCAGCTAAGTTAATGGCGGTCGTAGTCTTACCGACGCCACCTTTTTGATTGGCGACTGCGATAACACGTCCCATATTTGTTTTCTGCTTGGCTGGCTAGAATAAGTCTTTCGAACTGTCAAAAGCAATGCCAGGTTTTGGTGCAATGTGAAGTATGTTCCACGCGGAACGTTCGCTTCAAAGGAAGATCCTCCTCTTTTGTATCTAGCTATCGAGGAGCGACAACCGCCTGGAATGTTCCTCGTAGAACACTTATTGCGGGTGTGGGCCGGTCTTAGTATGGCTAGTTGCGATGGGGAAGCAAGTGTTCCTCATAGAACATGGTCGAAATGTTCCACGCGGAACATTTCTTGAATCATCGCATGAGTGTTCCTTGAGGAACTATGGCTCGACTAGTCTCATAGTGAGATACTATTGAAATTCCCACTATTACCTTATTACCCACCGATTTTGTGTCTTAGAAACCATTGGGTCCGCTACATTGAGACAATTAGTTCCCACTTATGGTTGTTTTCCAATTGCCAGTACTCTCGCGGACGACTGGGGAATGTGGATTGTCTGCCAGCGCATATGGGGAACAAAGCCAAGGGTTGGAATCTGAGCGGTGCCGATCAGAATGGCCAGGCGGCCTTGGCCGGATAGGAAGGTTTGGGCCAGGGAGAGGATCTGATCGAATTTTTCCACCGCGCGAAAGGTCACCACATCCGCTCGTAGGCCCCGGCGGCCTTCGTTGGGTGGCGAGTCCTCGGGGACGGAGAGGATTTCGGCCCGCTCGGCGATTACATTGATGTCCGTCAATGTAAGTGCGCGGGATGCCTCGCGGAGAAACGCCGCTTTCTTGTGGTTCGATTCGATCATGGTCAAGTGGATCTGCGGCGCCCAGATCTTTAGCGGGATGGCGGGAAATCCGGCACCGGAGCCGAGATCGAGGACGCGACAAGCCGAGTTATTCGTGATTCGTGGTTGGTGGGCAGTCGTCAGGTCCTCGGGTTTGTCTTTGGCGGGCTGGATTGCCTCTGCCGGCGGAGCGGACAGGAGTGTCCGCTCTACACTTTCAGGGAACAGGTGGCGGGCCAGGAATAATGATTCGCCGAAGTGGCGGGGGACGATTTCTTCCGCGGTACGGATGGCGGTCAGATTGATGCGGGCGTTCCAGCGCAACAATAGATCGATGTACGTCGATATTTGTTTTACTTGTGCTTCAGTCAGTGGGTGATCGAGGAAAGGTTCGAGGAGGGCGGCGATGCGTGGCGCGTCCATGGTGCAACGCGATTGTAATGGATCGTAGGTTAGGCTAGAGTTCGCAGGGGCTGAAGCCCCGATTGTTTGGGATCGGGGACGCGGCGCTAAAGCGCCGCTCTTCCACGGTGGTGGCGGGATTGCGGAGGGTGTCAGTTTCGCACGCGGGCGGGAGTGCCCGCGCCACACGTTACGGGGCTACGCCTAGTTCGGTGTAGAGTTCGGCGGGGTAATAGAGAATTCCGTCTTTCACCACTAATGACGTTTTTCTGATGTCGCTGATGTTTTTGGTGGGGTCGCCGTCTACCAATACCAGGTCGGCTAGTTTGCCCGGTGTAATCGAACCCAGGTCTTTATCCATGCTCATGATGCGCGCCGCGCCCAGCGTGGCATTTTGCAGAACCTGGGCGGCGGGGATTCCGGCCTGGACGTCGAGCTCAAGCTCGCGCTGCAGAGAGAAGCCCGCCAGGGAGTCGGTTCCGGCTTCGATGGAGAGGCCGGAACGATAGAGAAGGCCGGCGAACTCTATCATCTTGGCGAAAGATTTGATGTAGGTTTCGTCCATGCCTTCGGGCGGCGTGAGTCGGCCACTGAGCAGGCCGCGGCGAAACTGCACGGGCAGGCGGCTGGCGACGGCCTGAAAACTTGGGGAGATGTGTCCGGGGCGGCTGAGCAGCATACCTTCAAAAACGCTGAGCGTGAGGTCGAGCTTGGTGTGGTGGTCCTGGAGCAGCTTGATGAAAGACTGCACCTGCGGCGTGGTGAGATCGAGCGTGGCGCCGCGTTTGCCGACTTCGACGAAGCGCGAGATAGTGTTGGTTTCTTTGACCTCGGGCCAGAAATTCAGCATGAGGAAATTCATGTGCTGGATTTCGTCGAAGCCGAGTTCGACGCATTGCGCGGCGGTCATTCCGGCGGGAATGTGTCCGCTGACGCGCATACCGTTCTTGTGCGCCTCGTCGATGATGACGGGAACGAGTTCGGGCTTGACAGAGCTGTAAATTTTGATCTGCACGTAGCCGAGTTTTTTGTAGTTGTCGACGGCGGCGCGAGCCTCGGCTTCAGTGGAGACGAGGACCTTGGTCGGACCTTGATAGGGGCCGCGGCCGTCGATGATTCCGGCGATGACGATGCGAGTACCGATTTCTTTTCCGTCGGCAATGCGCTGGCGGCGGGCGAGGAGCGAGTCAGTGTCGTTGGCAAGGTCGCGGACAGTGGTGACTCCGGCGGCTAGGTTGAGCAGCCCGTCGTCATCGCCAACGTGGGCGTGCATGTCCCAGAGGCCGG
Source organism: Terriglobales bacterium (assembly GCA_049509215.1). Taxonomy (GTDB): domain Bacteria; phylum Acidobacteriota; class Terriglobia; order Terriglobales; family Acidobacteriaceae; genus Acidiflorens. The sequence goes on along the minus strand of JBELAC010000002.1, from coordinate 36,252 downwards.
GGAGGAGAGTTTTGCCGGTGGCGTCGATGATCTCCGGCCATATTCCAGTTCGGGCAGACACGGACGGGTACACGCCGACGATGCGATCGCCTCTTACGAGGACCTCTTGGTCGGGGATGGTCTTCATCGATTGGGCGTCGAATAAATTGACGTGGGTGAACACGACTCCGTGATTTGGGTGATGCGCGAGTTTGGCGGCTAGATCGGCGGAGCGGGATTGTTTGACTTTGTTCTGGGCGGCAAGGAGCGGCTTGACGGCGGATTCCCAGCCTTCGGGGATGATGGATCCCCAGCTATCGACGGAGGCGAAGAATTTCTGGCTGGCGTCGAGCCAAACGTACGTTGGGGAGAAATCGAGTCCAGTTATGGAGTAGAGGGCAACGTGCTTTGTCGCAGGCAAGGCGGGGCGAAGCCCCGCCTCCACACGAGCTTCTTTCGATCCGGATTCGACTTCGAGATCGTCGAGGCGCTGGACGCGGGCTTCGCCTTCGGGGAGCAGGGCGATCTTGCCGCTGATCTTCTTTTCGTCGTGCAGCAGCGCTGCGTGGATGAGGAGAGCGATTTCGGAGGGGCCGCCGTTGAAATCGGAATAGAAGACGGGGCCGGAGACTTTCTTTTCTCCCTGCTCGGATTCGTTCTTCCAGCGCGCCGTGCCGGCTTCGAGCGAATAGGTTTCGTTGACGGGCGTCTTCAGGTAGTCGTTGCCGGTGATGACCTCGGAGACAGGGATGCCATTGGCATCGAGCTTGAGGATGGTGGTGGTCTTGGGCCCGCGTCCGCGGTCGTTGTACTGGAAGAAGATGTGGAGCGTGCCATCGGAGGCGGTCCAGACGGCTTGCTGTCCCGCCGGATTGCCCATGAGCAGGAAGGAATACCGCTCGGCGCTCGCGGGGATGTCGGCGGGAAGCGTGGGGACAGCAGATTGAGGTGGTGTTTGTGACACGAGCAGCGAGGCGAGAAGAATCGGAAGAATGAGAGCGAAGAAATTGCGCAGCGGATGTTTTGCGGCGACCATGGATACCCTCAGCGGCTAAAGCCGCAATCACAACTATGCTGTTGATCGCAGCGCTGAAGCGCTGCGCCACCCAAAAGCAAAATCAAAATCAAGTGCAAAAGCAAAATCAAAATCAAGTGCAAATGCAAAATCAAAATCAAGTGCAAATGCAAAATCAAAATCAAGTGCAAATGCAAAATCAAAATCAAATTCAAATGCAAAATCAAAATCAAGTGCAAATGCAAAATCAAAATCAAATGCAAAATCAAAATCAAAATCAAATGCAAAATCAAAATCAAAATCAAACGCAAAATCAAAATCAAGGGCAAATGCAAAAACCTTTGGCGGATGCTGCTTTGGAATCCCACCCTAACGTCGCAAAAAACACGACGTTAGGATGGGGCACCCATCGGCCCAAATGAGTGCACCCAAAAGCAGACGTGCGCTACAGTATAATCTTCGGCTTGAACGAAAACGCAATGACGGACACTCCACACACTACCGCTCAAGAGCCAGAGCCGGTGAGCACTGGCATGGAGATTGGCGAGATTCTTAAGATCCTGCCGCACCGGTTTCCTTTTCTGTTGATCGATCGCGTGCTTGAACTGGAGCGCATGAAGAGGATTGTCGCGCTCAAGAACGTGACGATTACGGAGCCATTTTTTCAGGGACATTTTCCGGAAAAGCCGATCATGCCGGGCGTGCTGATTGTGGAGGCGATCGCGCAGGCGGGCGGGTTGCTGCTGCTGACCGAGGTTCCGAATCGCGACGAGATGCTGATGGTGTTTACGGGGATTGAGAAGGCGCGGTTCCGGCGTCCGGTGGTGCCGGGAGATCAGTTGCGCATTGAGGTGGAGGTGGGAGCGTGGCGCGTGACTGCGGCTCGGCTGACGGGGAAGGCTTATGTGAACGGAAAAGTGGCGGCGGAGGCTACGGTGACTTGCCGGCTGGTGCCTCGAGGGCCGGAGTAGGTCAGAGGTAAGAGGTTCGAGGTCAGAGGTGAAACCCCGATTGGCAGAGGTCGGAGTGCAGAAGTGAAAGATTGGTGGCGCAAGGAAACGGTAGTCATCGTGAGAACTCCCTGCCGCTCCACCGACGATTGAAAGCGAGTAGGGGTCCTTCGACTCCGATCGGCTATCGCCTCTCTACGCTCAGGATGACAGGAATTTTGAGAGGGCCGAGGGCTGAGGTGAGGGGTAAAACCCCAAGGGCGATTGCGGAAGGGAAAATCGGTGACCACTGACCACTGACTAAGAAATGTCTATCCATCCTACGGCGGTAATCGATCCGAAAAGCAAAGTCGATCCTTCTTGCACGATTGGGCCTTATTGCGTGATTGGGGCGGGGGTCGAACTGGGCGAAGGGTGCCGGCTGATTTCGCATGTGGCAATGGACGGACCGACGCGGATTGGGGCGCACAACCGGTTTTATCCTTTTTGCTCGATTGGGCTGGCTCCGCAGGACATTTCTTATAAAGGCGAGCCGACGCGGTTGGAGATCGGGGACCACAACGAGATTCGCGAGTATGTGACGATCAACCGGGCGACGACGAAGGGGAGTGGAATCACGCGCGTGGGCAGTCATAACCTGATCATGGCGTATACGCATATTGCGCACGATTGCCAGATCGGCGATCACATTATTATGGCGAACGCGGCAACGCTCGGCGGACACGTGACCGTGGAGGATTGGGCGACGGTCGGAGCACTGTGTCCGGTGCACCATTTTGTGAGGATCGGCGCGCATGCGTTTATTGGCGGCGGGACGACGATTACGCGCGACGTGCTTCCGTTTTCGAAGACATCGGCGGAACGCGGGACGCACGCGTACGGGTTGAATGCCGTGGGACTGGAGCGGCGGGGATTTACGAAGGAGCGGATCAAGAAGATTCATCATGCATACCGGGTGCTGCTGGCATCGAAACTGAATACGTCGCAGGCGCTGGAGAAGTTGAAGGGCGAGACGGATCGCGGCGAAGATGTGGAGATGCTGATCGGCTTTATTGAGGAGTCGGAGCGGGGAGTGATTAAGTAGTTTCGAGTTCCAGTTTCAAGTTTCAAATTCTCGAAGGCGAGGAAGTGGTCGAGGTTCGCTAACGTGAGCTATTTGTACAAGGACTTGATCGCCTGGCAGAAGGCTATGGACCTCGCGGAAGATATCTACCGACTCACAATAGGCTTTCCCCGGGAAGAGCTCTATGGCCTGACGAGCCAGATGAGACGATGCGCCACGTCCGCTCCAAGTAATCTCGCGGAAGGGCAAGGGCGTACAACTCCAGGGGAGTTCAAACAATTTCTCGGGCACGCTAGAGGCTCCCTGCTGGAACTGGAGACGCAGCCGCAATTAGCTGCGAGACTCGGCTATTGTTCGGCCGACCGCGAAAAGGCCCTGCTCATGCTCTCCGCCGAAGTTGGCCGCGTGCTTAATGGTCTGATCGGATCGCTGGAAACTCGAAACTGACAACATGAAACTGGGTCTAATCGCGGGCAATGGCAAATTTCCGTTGCTGGTTTTGGATGCGGCGCGGGCGCAGGGGTACGAAGTAGTGGTAGCGGCGATCAAGGAAGAAACGTTTCCGGAGATCGAGGCGCGTGGGGCGGCTTCGGTGCATTGGCTGTCGCTGGGGGAGCTTTCGAAGCTCATTGAAACTTTCAAGGCCGCGGGTGTGACTCGCGCGGTGATGGCGGGGCAGGTCAAACACAAGCAGATTTTTTCGGCGATTCGTCCGGACTGGCGGCTGGCGAAACTGCTGCTCTCGCTGGGTACGCGGAATACGGATTCGCTGCTGGGGGCGGTGGCGAAAGTGCTGGCGGATGAAGGAATCATGCTGGAGAATTCGACAGCGCTGCTGGAGCCGCTGTTGGCGAAGTCGGGCGTGCTGAGTGCGCGGCGTCCGACGGAGCTGGAGCTGAAGGACATGGCGTATGGGCGGGCGGTGGCGCGACGGCTGGCGGAGTATGACATCGGGCAGACGGTGGTGATCGCGGAAGCGGCGTGCGTGGCGGTCGAGGCGATGGAAGGAACGGATGCGACGATCGAGCGGGCGGGCGAGCTGATGCGATCGTTATCCGTAGAATCGGAACCGGCTGGCGGGTCATCGCTGCTGAGCCGGGCGCTGACGGTGGTCAAGATTGCGAAGCCGGGGCAGGATATGCGATTTGATGTTCCGGTGATTGGCGTGGCTACGATTGAGGCGATGAAGCGGGCGGGAGCCGGGTGTCTGGCGATTGATGCAGGACGATGTCTGCTGCTGGATGGCGAGGCGATTGTGCGGGCAGCGGATGAGGCGGGGATCGCGGTTTGCGCTGAATAGGTCAGAGGTTAGAGGTCAGATTGCAGAGGTTAGAACCCTCACGTTGATGGTTCTGGTTGACGCAGATGGAGCGCACTTTACTGATGCCTATGTTCGAAACCGCGCGTATTGCCGATCAGCTGAGACGGGCTTTTTATGGCGGAGCGTGGCATGGAGAGGCACTGTTTGAAATTCTTCGGGGAGTAACGGCCAAGCAGGCGGCGGCTCGTCCGATCAAGAGTGCACACAGCATTTGGGAACTGGTGTGTTGCACATTGCGGCCTGGGATGGAGCGGTGCGGAAGCGGATGATGGGAGTGCCGGTTAAGCTGTCGGCTGCGCGGAATTTTCCAGCGGTCACGGATACGAGCGAGGCGGCATGGACTGAGGCGCTCGAGCACCTGCGAAGCGTGCATGATGAGCTGATCGAGGCGGTGGAGAAATTTCCGAAGGCGCGGTTGAGTGCGCAGGTGCCGGGAAAAAAGGGCGCGCATTACAACTTCCAGTACATGCTGGACGGGCTGGCGCAACATGAGCTTTATCACGCGGGACAGATTGCGCTACTGAAGAAGATGTAAGGCGCGCCGCCGAAGAGCCTCCAGGTGACGGCTTTGTGGTCCGCTGCCGGGCATTACCCGGCTGGACGGCTGAGGGCGGCCGTCCCATCGTGTTCTCTTGTGCTATCCAAAGCTGAACTGCGAGAATAGCGGGTTATTCCCGATAGCGGAGCACTCCTCTGAGTACGAATTTTCCTATCAATGTGGCAGTGGTGGGCGTGGGCGCTTTTGGGCGCAACCATGCGCGGGTGTATCACCAGTTGCAGCAGGCGGGTGAGGTGCGACTGGTGGGAGTGGTCGATCCGGATACGGTGCGCGCGGATGCGGTGGCACGCGAGTTTGCATGTAAATCGTTTGGATCAATCGAGCAGATGCTGACGACGCACAGCGAGGTACAGGCGGCGTCGGTGGCTGTGCCTACGGTGCTGCATCGAAAGGTGGCGAGCGCGCTGATGGAAGCGGGCGTGGATGTGCTGATCGAAAAGCCGGTGGCAGCGACGCTGGCGGATGCGGATGCGCTGGTACGCGTGGCGAGCGAGCACTCGCGCGTGGCGCAGGTGGGACATCTGGAAAGATTCAATCCGGCGGTGCGGGCCACGCTGCCGCTGATCAATCAGCCGATGTTTTTCGAGGTGCACCGGCTGAGCGTGTTTTCTCCGCGGGCGCTGGATGTGGATGTGGTGCTGGACTTGATGATCCACGATCTTGATGTGGTGCTGACCTTTGTGAAGTCGGAAGTGAAAGAGATTCGTGCCGTGGGGTTGCCGATACTTTCCGGCAAAGTGGATATTGCGAACGTGCGCATCGAATTTCAGTCGGGATGCGTGGCAAATTTTACAGCGAGCCGGGTTTCGACGGAGAGAGTGCGGAAGCTACGCTTTTTTCAGCCGGGACAATATATTTCGATCGATTATTCACGGCAGGATGTGCTGGTGTTTTCGGTAGGAGGCTCCGCCCCGGATATCGGGCACCCTCAGCCCAGTGTGAACCCCAAGATTCAGGTAACGAAGCCGGAGATTGTGGCGGAAGAGCCGCTGCTGGCGGAGATCAAGGCGTTTCTGGAGGCGGTGCGGACGCGGGGGACGGCGGCGGTTTCTCTGGAGGATGGGCGGCGGGCGCTGGCGCTGGGGCTGGAGATATTGGCGGAGGTGGGGAGGCATGCGGGGCGGGTGGGAGTGAGCTAGCGAGTCACGCGGGCGAGGGCGCCCGCGCCACACAAACCTGATCTACACGACAGATGTGCTTGAGCGGGCGCTGGCACAAGCTACCTCAGCGCCTGAAGCCGGTCATTGTGATCTGCATCAATCGCAGCGCTAAAGCGCTGCGCCACCCAAAAGATGAAGCGATTTAAGGGAACTGGGGCTGCGCGCCAACCCCAAAGCTAGTTCGCAGGGGCTGAAGCCCGCATTGTTTGGGGTTAGGAACGCGGCGCTCAAGCGCCGCTCTTCCACGGTGATGGCGGGATTTCGAGGCGGATCCGCTCCGTCCGCGGGCAGGAGTGCCCGCGCCACACTAGGGGCAACTCTACACACGGCATTACTCAGGTACTCACTCTGGGTGGGGAAAAAATGCGACAATATAGAAAAGGTCGCAACTCCCAACGGTTTACGTAACTTTACGCAGCCGATTACGCAACTTGTGGGGTTGCCTGTGGCTCTAAGCTTAGAGTTGCCAAGGTTATAGTTGCCACCTGGAGCCCGAGTGATCGTCGCTGCCTGATGCCAGTCACCCAAATTCCGTCGCGTGACCCTTCCTCGTCTGAGGGTTCTTCGCCACCTCCGGTTCCCCCGCCGCCTCGAGTTGAATCGGTGGAGCATCGCGAGCTTTCGGAAGCGCAGCATTGGGAGACGGCGTACCGCGGTTTTAATCCGGATGATGTTCCGCACCTCTTAATTCAATTACAGGATGATCTTTCGCGGGCGCGGAAGCGGGAAGCGCTTTGGCTGTCGGTCATTCTGCACTTGCTGGTCGTAATCTTGTTGTGGAACAGCTAGAAGATCGCAGGGCTGTGGCCGCACCGGACGGTGGCAGTCGAGATCCGAACGGATGCCGACCGAACGAAGGACGCGACGTTCCTGGAGTTGCCGCCCGATGAGCAGAAGCTAACGCGGCGTCCGGATGCGAAGATCATTTCGGATAAAGACAGGATTGCCACGAGCAAAGCTCCGCAGATTAACCGCGACGAGCTGAAGAAAATTCTGCAGAGCGCGCGACAGGGCCGGCCGGGAGAGATGGGACAGCCAGTACCGCCTCCGCAACAGCCTCAGATCGCGCAGCAACAGCCGCAACAGCAACCACAGCAGGTAAATCCGCAGCAAGGCGGGGGTTTCATTCCGCCCCGACAGAATGATCAGGTTGCGCAGTTGCGGCTGCCTCCGCAGGGAAGCCAGCCGCAGCCGAGTTTCAAGACTCCGCTGACGGCGGGATCGGCGATTGAGCAGGCACTGAAGGGCGCGGCGCAAAACCGGGGACGATATGGAACCGGGGAGGCGGGCGATTATGGGATGGGGCAGGTCCGAGGCGGAGCGAAAGCGCTGGATCAAGCGGAAATCCTGACCGACACGATGGGCGTGGATTTCGGTCCTTATCTGACGCGAGTCGTCCAGGTGGTGAAATCGAACTGGTACAACCAGATGCCGCCGTCGGTCTTTCCGCCGATCTTCAAGCAGGGCAAGCTTGCGATCGAATTTGTGATTATGAAGGACGGCAACTACAGCAACCTGACGCTGCATACGTCATCGGGAGATGTAGCGCTGGACCGGGCGGCTTGGGGGAGTATTACGGCGTCGAATCCGTTTCCGCCGCTGCCGAAGGAATTTGTAGCGCAATGCGCGTCAACGCCGGACAGATGCGTGCTGGGGCTGCGGTTTTACTACTTCTATAATTTGGATGTGGATAAGGATCTGAAGTAGTTCCCAATTCTCAGAGAAACCTGGGTTGGATTTGTCGAGGTTTATTCGCATACGTGTACGTCTTACGTCTCTGCGACGCTGGCAGTGTTCTCTTTCGCCCCTTTGGGGCTTTCCTCCTTAAACACGGTTGACCCACGGCTTGCGCCCCTTTGGCAAGCTCAGGGCGGGCTGTGGGCTGCATTCTTCCGCCGCTTCGCGGCTACCGTGCCACAACGAATCTCGAGTTCGTCCAAATTGTTTGATTACTTCACATACTTCGGTTCGCTGCCGGTGGTCCATGGATTGTAGGTGGCTACGAAGTGGACGCGCTCTTTTCTTGTCGGGTGATCGAAGAACCAGGCTTTGTCCCATTGGCTCGGATCGGGATCGGACAAGTTCATTTCTCCACTCTTTTCGAAGTAGTGGGCAGCGACCTGATTGGGATCGGAGACGATTCCGTGGATGACTTCGAGGCCGTAGCGGTCGGCTTCATGCTCGAAGTGGCGGCTGACGGCATTGAAGGCCGGAGTTGCCAGGAACGCGAGCAGGGTAATCAGGAACATCAGCGCCGGGAAAGAAGCCCAATCGTCTAAATCGCGAATCGCCCATTGGTGGCCAAAACGCGCGAGCATCCAGTGCACCAAACGGAATCCCAGATAAAGCAGGAACAGTAGAAGAGCTGCGTTGATCGCAATTTCTTTCGGGATGTGGAGAAGGACATAGTGGCCCATTTCGTGTCCGAAGACGAAGAGCGTCTCGGGGATGGTGGCTTTGGCGATCGTATTGTCCCAGACGACGACGCGCTTGGAGGCTCCGTAGCCGGTCACGTAGGCGTTGAGGCCGGTTTCTTTGGAACTGGCGTTCATGACGAACATGCGATCGCGAGGGATTTCGATTCCGCCGCGATGCGTGACTTTCTCGATCTCGGTGACCAGACCCGGGCTCGCGCCAGCGAGTGGCTTGAAGGTGTAGAAAAGGGGATCGATGACGAGTGGCTGCAGGAAAAAGAGAGCGAGCAGAATCGGAATGGAGGCCAGCCAGAAGTAGAACCACCAGCGGCGCGGACTACGGCGGATGACGGCGTAGAGGATCCCCACCAGTATGGTTCCGACGATGAGCATGATGATCTGGCCGGTGATCCAGTCGCTAAGCCAGGCAGGCCATTTTTGGACGGAAAGTCCGAAGGCGCGCTGCAAAGACTGATCCCAGATGTCGGATGGGATGGTGACGATGGAGACGGTGAGGAGGATGAGTGGCGCGAAGATGATGAGTTGGACGAAGCGGCGGCGCGAGACGCGCTCAGCAAGATCGCGGAAGCGGGGAGCGACACGCCAACGCAGGAGGACCAGAAGAACGAGTAATCCGTAAAGCGAATTGATGAAAAAATGGCGGTAGTGGGCGGCGGAGTAGGCTTTGGCGCGGGCGTACTCGGCGGGAGGCGGCGAGTATTCGAGGATGGGCGCCTGGGCGGTTTCCGGAGATGCAGTCGAAGCGGGGGGGAACGTGGTGGCCGGTGTCGTGGTGGTATTGGTTTGTCCGGACAAAATTGCGCAGAGAGTGATTGCCGCAATCAGGAGAAGCAGAAGAAATCGCAGATTTCTCATTTGTGAGTTCGTCCCGCGCCGATTATTTCAGAAATTCAGCTGGTAGACGAAAAAGAAACTACGGGTCTGTGCGAAGAAGAGACAGCTTAGTTTCTTGGCCTACCGCTCACCGGGTAGTGGCGTCCAACCGGGACAATGGGGCCGTGCGTCGAGAAAAGACGGGACGGTATTTCCCTTTCTTTGCCTGGTTGCGCTGGCATCAAATTAGTAAAAAGTGGGAAATCCCTCCAATAATTCAGGATAATCGCAAGACAATTCCAGCGCAGACGAGACTAGAATCCTATCGGGGTGGGCAGATTGTGTCCCTGACAACTTTGGATGTCCGAAATATTTGTGCTTGGGTCGCAATCTTCGGGCGCGTCGATCGTCTATACAGCAGAGCAGAACGACCGGTCTGGCCAGCAGGGTTCCGGGTGAAACACAACAATCATTTTCAAACCAGTTCGTCCGTGTGATATGCAGCTCATGAAAAGGAGATCACGATATGGAATCGAAACCTACGCATGAACAGGCAAGACTTCAACTGGAACTGTACGATCTGCGGCGCGAGGCGCGGTTGCGGCAGGCACGGGACTGGTTCTTCAAGAACTATTTTGCGGATACGTTTGAGGAGTCGATGAAGATTGCGGCTCCGGGAACAGACGGTGGGACCAATGTGATGATGGTTCTGAGCTATTGGGAGCAGGCGTGCTCGATGCTGAACTACGGCTTGCTGCACCAGGACCTTTTCTTCGAGAACAACGGCGAGTTCTTCGGAGTCTGGGAGCGGGTGAAGGCGAGCATTCCGCAGTTCCGGGAGAAGTATGCTTATAAGCAGTATCTTGGCCAGCTGGAAAAAGCTGCGGAACGTTTTGAAGTGTGGATGGAAAAGCGCTCGCCGGGACATGTTGCCGGGATGCGCGAGTGGATGAAACAGATGCGAACGCAGATGCAGAAGGCGGCGTAAAAGTAGTAGCGCGGCGCAAAATTCCTTCTCACGGATTTCGCGGATCGACGATTGGTACCTGTTTATCGACGGTTCTCCGCGGAATCCGTAGAAGGGCTCAGGACAAAAAGGAGTGAGGAAATGAGATCTGTGCGGGTTTTGGTGGGGACGCGCAAAGGCGCATTTATCTTGAGTTCGGATGGGAAGCGGGCGAGGTGGGATGTGAGCGGGCCGCACTTTGCGGGTTGGGAGATTTATCACGTTAAGGGATCGAGGGTGAATCCGGACCGGATTTATGCGTCGCAATCGAGCGGATGGTTTGGGCAGATCATTCAGCGGTCCGACGATGGCGGAAAGACGTGGCATCAGCCGGGAACGCCGGCGGGCGAGGCGCCAGCAGCGGGCGGCGGCCCTCCGAAAGCGGCCAGCAATAAATTTCTGTACGACACGTCGGCGGAAACGGGCGCGCCGCTGACGACGCACCAGTTTTATGACGGGACGCAGCATCCGTGGGAGTTCAAGCGGGTGTGGCATCTTGAGCCTTCGTTTACGGATGCGGCGACGGTATATGCGGGGATTGAGGATGCGGCGCTGTTCCGGTCGACCGATGGCGGAGAGAATTGGAAAGAGCTTTCGGGATTGCGCGGGCATGGAACGGGTCCGAAGTGGCAGCCGGGCGCGGGTGGAATGTGTTTGCATACGGTGATTCTGGATCCGAGCGATGAGAAGAGAATTTTTGTGGCGATCTCGGCGGCGGGAGCGTTTCGCACGGACGATGGCGGGGCGACGTGGAAGCCGATCAATCGCGGGCTGCGGTCGCAGCACATTCCGGATCAGGACGCGGAGGTCGGGCATTGCGTGCATCACGTGGCGATGCATCCGGCGCGGCGCGAAGTCTTGTTCATGCAGAAACATTGGGACGTAATGCGCTCGGATAACGCCGGGGACTCGTGGCGCGAAGTAAGCGGGAATCTGCCGACCGATTTTGGATTCGTGATCGATGTGCACGCGCATGAGCCGGAGACGATTTATGTGGTGCCGATCAAGAGCGACTCGGAGCATTACGTGCATGAGGGAAAACTGCGCGTGTATCGGAGTAAGTCGGGCGGAGACGAGTGGGAGCCGCTGACTCGAGGATTGCCGCAGAGCAATTGCTATGTGAATGTGCTACGGGACGCAATGGCCGTGGACTCGCTCGATGAATGCGGTGTTTATTTCGGGACCACGGGCGGGCAGGTGTATGCATCGGCGGATGCAGGGGAGAACTGGAATCCGATTGTGCGGGATTTGCCGGCGGTGCTGTCGGTGGAAGTGCAGACGCTGTAGTGACAGTTACCAGTTCTCAGTTCTCAGTCAAGCCGCGCTAGGGCGGAATTGGTTGGCGTAGATGAGTACGAATTCGATTCGGGTTGTGCTGCCGCATCATTTGCGGATACTGGCAGGGACTGCGGCCGAGGTGCGAATCGGTGTTTCAGAACCGGTCACTCTGCAAACAGTGCTGGATGCTTTGGAATGCCACTACCCGATGTTGCGCGGGACGATTCGCGAGCATGGGACGCTGCAACGTCGGGCGTTCTTGCGTTTCTTTGCCTGCGAAGAGGATTTATCGCATGAGCCGCCTGATGCGGCGCTCCCGGAGGCAGTGGCCTCGGGGAAAGAGCCGCTTGTGATCCTGGGGGCGATTGCGGGGGGCTAGTTGCGGGGCTAGATTTTCTGCAGGCGCTGCACGTCGTGGACGCCGGGGATCTGGCGGACTCCGTCGATGATTCTTTGGAGGTGTTTGAGATCGGCGATTTCGAGGACTACGTCTACGTTGGCTTGGCCGTTTTCACTGCGGGCTGAGATGTCGCGGATGTTGGTGTGGGTGTCGCTGATGACGGCGGTGATTTGCTTCAACATGCCGAAACGGTCGTCGCAGAGAAGAGTGATTTTGACGGGGTAAGAAACGGGCTGGCCTTCTTTGTCTCCGGCCCAGAGGACGTCAATGCGGCGCTCCGGCTCGTAAAGAAGATTGGTGACGTTGGGACAGTTGACGGAGTGGACGGCGATGCCTTTGCCGCGAGTGACGTATCCGACGATGGCCTCGCCGCGAATGGGATTACAACACTTGGCGCGGTAAACGAGAAGGTCGCCCTGGCCCTTGACGACGATGGCGTTGGAATCTCCGCCAAATACGCGGCGGACCACGCTGGTGAATCCGTGGCCGGCAGCCTCGGTTTCGGTGTCAGACAGCGGCTCGGCGCCGGCGGGAGCGAATTTTGCCAGGAGTTGTCTGGCAGAATATTTGCCGTAGCCGATGCCGGCCATCAGATCGTCCGGACGACCTAGGCCATAATCGCTGGCGGCGCGTTGCAGGTCGGCTTCTTTGATGTCTTTGAGCGAGATGCGATATTTGCGCGCTTCTTTTTCAATCAGCTTGCGGCCGATTTCGATGGCGCGTTCGCGCTGGTGAACATTGAGCCAGTGCTTGATCTTGTTGCGGGAGCGGCTGGATTTCACGATGGCGAGCCAGTCGCGGCTGGGCTTGTGTCCGGGCTGAGTGATGATTTCGACGATGTCGCCGGAGTGGAGTTTGTGACGGAGTGGGACCATGCGTCCGTTGACTTTGGCTCCCGTGCAACTGTGGCCGACTTCGGTGTGAATGGTGTATGCGAAGTCGATGGGAGTGGATTCGCGCGGAAGGACTAGAACTTTGCCTTTCGGCGTGAAGGTGTAGACCTCTTCGGGATAGAGATCGACTTTTAGAGTGGAAAGAAATTCGTTCGGGTCGGATACATCGCGTTGCCACTCGACTACCTGTCGCAGCCATGCCAGTCGCTGCTCGTCCTGTGCGGAGACGGGACCGTCTTTATATTTCCAGTGAGCGGCGATGCCTTCCTCACACATCTTATGCATCTCTTCGGTGCGGATCTGGATCTCAAAAGTCTCGCCAGTTTCGGTAATGACGGAGGTGTGCAGCGACTGGTAAAGATTGGGGCGGGGCATGGCGATGAAGTCCTTGATACGGCCGGGGACGGGTCGCCAGAGATTGTGGATGATGCCGAGGACGGCGTAGCAATCCTGCACAGAATTCGTGATCACGCGCATGGCATAGAGGTCGTACACCTGCTCGACGGAGATGCGCTGGCGGATGAGTTTCTTGTGAATGCTGTAGAGGCGCTTGACCCGGCTCTCGACGCGGCCGGTGATGCCGGCTTCCTTCAAGCCATCGCGGAGGGTGGCTTCGACGCGAGTCATGAAGGCTTCGCCTTCTTTCCGGCGGGACTCGACGGCGGTGCGGACCTGCTCGAATCCGATGGGATCGACGTATTTGAAGCCGAGGTCTTCGAGTTCGCCGCGAATTTTTCCCATGCCGAGCCGGTGGGCGATGGGAGCGTAGATGTCGAGAGTCTCGCGAGCGATTTTCTGCTGGCGCTCGGGATCGAGATGCTCGAGCGTGCGCATATTGTGGAGACGGTCGGCTAGCTTGATGATGACCACACGGATGTCGTCGACCATGGCAAGCATCATCTTGCGCAGATTTTCGGCCTGGGCTTCTTCTTTAGAAGAGAAATCTATTTTGCTGATTTTGGTGACGCCTTCGACGATGTGGGCGACTTGCTCTCCGAACTCCTGGCGGATTTCTACTGCGGTGAGGGAGGTGTCTTCGACGGAGTCGTGGAGAAGACCGGCGGCGACCGAGACGGAATCCATTTTCATGTCGGCGAGGACGTTGCCGACTTCGAGGGGATGAACGAGGTAGGGTTCGCCGGAGGCGCGGTGCTGACCGGCGTGGTGCTTCTGGGAAAATTCGTAGGCGCGCTTGACGAGGTTGAGATCGTCGTTAGGACGGTTTTCGCGCAATTTCCGCATTAGCTCGCGGAAGCGGGTGACCGTGAGAACGCTGGTCGCGACTTGTTCACGCAACGTCGCCATGATGGATTTTACAACAGCGCGGCCGGGGGAACGCCGCGCGGGCGGAATGTACCTATAGTTTACGCGAAAAGCGCGTCTGACTTAGGCCTTTGTCCGGGGAGATTTAGCAAGACGGAGGCTGCTAGAGTGATTTGTGGGGTGAATGGTATGGATCGTGTTCTGTTGAGTGGGGCGTCAGGGCTTATCGGGGGCGCGCTCTTACCCTCGTTGGAGCAAGCGGGTGCGGAAGTCGTGAAATTGGTGCGCGGGGCACCCCAGAACGCAGGGCAAATCTCATGGGATTCATCCGGCGAAGATGCTGAAGGTTCTTCTTTGTCGCCGACCGCAGTTTCTGGGTTCGATGCGGTGGTCCATTTGGCGGGGGAAACGATTGTGGGCCGCTGGACGGAGAGCAAGAAAAGAACAATCAGGGAAAGCCGCGTGACTGGAACGCGAAACCTCGCTACGGCATTGGCGCGCGCGGAGAGAAAGCCAGCGGTGTTTGTTTGCGCATCGGCGATCGGCTTCTATGGGAATCGGGGCGAGGAAGCCTTGACCGAAGAGAGCGCGAGCGGGCAAGGGTTCTTGCCGGAAGTTTGCCGGGAGTGGGAATCGGCGAGCCGTATCGCGGCGGAGGCGGGGATCCGCACGGTGAACCTGCGAACGGGGCTGGTTCTGAGCGGGAAAGGCGGCGCGCTCGAAAAGATGCTGACACCGTTCAAACTGGGGCTGGGCGGGAGGATTGGATCGGGGCGGCAGTGGTGGAGCTGGATTCACATCGATGATTTAGTCGGAGGAATTCAGCACGCGCTGCGGACGGGATCGCTGGTGGGGCCGGTGAATATGGTGGGGCCCAGTCCAATAAGGAATGCAGAGTTTACGAAGGTGCTGGCTTCTGTGCTGGGACGGCCGGCGATTTTCCCAGTGCCCGGATTTGCGCTGGGACTGGCGTTTGGAAAGCTGGCAGCGGAGGAGTTATTCCTGGCGAGCCAGCGGGTTGAACCTGCAAAGTTGACGAAAAGCGGTTACGGGTTTCAGTTTTCGGACGTGCGGGGAGCGCTGGAGAGTCTGGTGTAACGGAAGTGGTTGTTCTTAAGCCGTGGCCGTGGAACCAAGGTCACGGCTCTTGGTGATCCGGATCACTGGAAGGTGCTTTCCGGTCTGCCATGCTTGAATTCGCATGGGGAAGAAGGCAATCGCGGCGATTTTGCTGGTGGTCATTACGGCTTGGGCCGAGATAACACTGGCGCCGATGCTTGCCATGCACTGGGGGCACATGCGTCCAGGGCACGAAATGGCTGCGGACATGCCGGCCATCCATGCAGGACATCACCACGCTCCCGACTTGGCTCAAAGCCAGGGACGGCGGTGTTGTCCAGGGTTGCGCAAGCTGGAATCGATGGACCTCCTGGAAGCGGTTTCGGACAGTCCGGCTTGTGACGACCCTCATAGCTGTTGCTTCCGGCAAGGACCGCAAGGCGTGCCAGCTCCGGCGCGCGATATACAGAGGCTGGCGCGGGAGATGGCGCCGGGGGTGATCGCGGAAGCTGGCCCCATGCGCGTGGCTGCACGGCGTGCCGTTCGCAACGCGGTTTTGGCAGTGAGCCCTCCCCCCGGTTTATTTGGCATGGCCCTCCGCGTTTAGATCGTAATTCCATTCTTGCTTGTGTTTTCTGTCGGTCGTGATTCGGCCGCAATCACAATTGCACTCATAACTCAAAATTTAAGGAGATCGTATGAAATTCAGATTGTCAGCTATTGTTATCGCCCTTGCTTTGTCGTTGGTTGTTTGGGCGCAGGAAAATCCGTCAGCCTCTACTCCGAATGCAACTCCGAAGCCGGAGACAAAAAGCTGTTGCCATCATGGTGCGGACTCGAAAGATGCCATGAGCTGCTGTCATCACGCGAGCGCTGATGCGAAAGATGCCGAAGCAGGCTGCTGCGGCAAGGGCAAGTGTGAGATGAAAGACGCGAAGTCGTGCTGCGGCGGCAAGAGCATGCAAGCTTGCACGAAGGCGTGCACGAAAGAGGGCGGCTGCAAGGATGGAAAATGCTGTGGTGCGGCAGGCGAGAAGTCCGCGATGAAGTGCTGCGGGGACAAGTGCGAACGGCACGGGCAACCGGCGGCGGGCAATTAGCTTTATCGAAACGAAACGCCCCAGCTGAAAATTGGCTGGGGCGGTTTTTCTTTTGACAGGACGGGCGCGAGAATGCCCGTCCTCTTCTTTCTTTTACCTGGTTTTGGTGCCGTAAACGCCTACGGCGACTCCGTTGGTAGTTAGGTAGTTATACCAGCCGGTGCCGTCATAGTAGGCGTTGGTGACGTTATCGATCTCGTCGGTCGTATTGAGGTTCCACTCGACATACATGTCGGAGGTTGCTTCGGTGCTTACGACGACCCAATACTGCTGGCCCGCAGCGAGTGGAACCGAGCCGGTCACCGTGTAGACGGAGCAGCAACTCCCGGAAACGATCCCAGTGTTAATGGTTACGGTCCAGGATTGGAGCGGGTTGCCGGGCAGGCCACCGCTGTCGGCGTTCAGGCTCACGATCACATCCGTCGAGTTCAATGAAAAAATGTAGCCGAGAGGCAGCTCAACGCTGGTTGCGTTTGCATTGAAAGTGGGCGTGAAGGGAACTGCATTCCACGCCGGAGCTCCCCACCATGGGCCCTGCTCGGTCGCTCCTTCAAGGGCGAAGTAAAGGCCGTTGGGGTTCTTGCTGGCGAGGTTGCTGTAGATCGTTTTCGAACCGGCATTGCGATCAACGTAGGAGACGCGCACGGAAGATGCTTTTTGGGCAAACGTTATATGGGTGGTTTTGTCCTGCTGGGCAAGCGCGCTAAAGCAAAACAGCAGTATGACGCAGAAAACTCCAAGACTTTTCGGTGTTATTTTCACTTCTATCTCCTCCATCCTATGATTTCGTTGTCGTTCCTCCGGCAGCGGAAAGGCAGCGGCCGGCTTTGATCGGCTATCTACCCTGTACTGGGCATCGAGCCGCTATTGTCCATACACGCCAAAGGAGAAGTTGACGTTGGCGTCAAAGGGATACCAAACCCCGTCGTAGAGGTAAGCATTGGGAATGGCGTCGACCTGATCGGAGATGTCAAAATTCCAGGAGCCCTGGAAATCGGAAGTCGGCTCCATGCCGATCACGATCCAGTAGGGCGTTCCGGCGGTGACGGCAACTCCGCCTTTAACGGAACTGGTCTTGACTTCGCAGCAACTGCCGAAAACAGGCATCTTTTTTACCGTGAACGTAGAGAGCACAGCGCCCGGGATGCCGCCGTTATCGGCGTTGATGGTCACAATCACGTCGGTGAAAGTGCCGGACTGATAGGCAACACCAAGTTTCACCGAAGTGACCGTCGTGTTCGTGCCGGGAGTGAAGCCGGTGGCCTGCCAAACTGCCGTGCCATGTTCCAGTCCATAGGTAGAATTCGGGCCGGCCAGCAGACCGCCATAGCAGCACCAGTAGATGGCCTTGCGGTAGTCGAAGGCAAGATTGTTGTAAAGGGCGGCGAGCGATTCCGGGGCACTCTCAACGGCCGGGGTTTTTGCATCCTGAGCGACGGACTTCACTGGGCAGGTGGAAATTCTTATGCCGTCTTTCGCGGTGGTGATGTTTGCTTTTTCGGCAGCGAGGGCATTCAGACTGAACGCGATCACGGCCAAGCAGACGAAGACTCTGACAAATAGTTTCACGCTTGTACCTCCATAAGAGTTTCTGGGAGTCTCCTGTTTGAATTCCAGAAGACCGCGCAGTATACGCCTGAGGTACTCGTTGCGCCATGTGGAAAAGACCTGTCTGGTAAGGCTTTTCGCCTGGGATCGATGTACTGTTATTCGGCTGGAATTGGGGGAAGGGGCGATTTCGCTGGTGCGATTCGGAGATGCGTTTTCGTGATGCGGTCGTGCCAGCAGAGAGAGTCGGGATCGAGGAAGGACCAGAGGTAGCCAAGTCCGGCGGAAAACGCAGAGAGGAATGAGGTCAGCACACGCCAACGGCGAGCACGGCGACTGACGGGTGAGCCATCGAATGTTGCAAGTTGGAGGCGAGCAGCACGAAGTCCCGGAGTGGAACCGGTGTAGACGATGAAAAGGAACTGATAGGCGATCCAGAGCAGAACAGCGGTCGCGGCGGTGGTACCGGCGAGCAGCGGCAGCGGTCCGCGAACGGGATTGAATCGAATAAAAATGGCGGCAAAGGCGGCAAGAGATGCCAGGATTATGACTCCGTCGAGCACGGTTGCGAGCACGCGCCGCGGGATCGAAGCAGATTTCAGCCGGGATTCGAAACCAGCACGCGGGTCGGGCGGCTTCTGGACGGGTTCGATGAGGATTCCGCCAAGCGCGGGAGGGGGCGGCAGCACCTCGGGTGCTTCAACGATGCGGGGGCGGTCAAAAATGGGATCGGCGAGCGAACTAGAGTGAAAAATGGGAATGGCAGCCGAACGGGGGAATTCGATGATCTTATTTTCACGAGCGCTGGGGAAGGGATCGAGAACCGGAAGCGGCGCAGCGGGAAGCCCGGCGGAATCGAACATGGATTCGTTCAAGGTGGTCGACTCATGCATCCCGGAATGCGGGAAGGCGTCATCGGCCGGGATGCTCGCCGCGGATGAAGACACGGAAGAAGAGAATGCGGCGGCGGGCCGGCACCAGCTTTCCGAGGAATCAAAAGGTAGAAGGAGCGAAGGATAATGTGGCGCGCGGGGCTTGCGTCTTGTGCGATAGCGGGCCAGTCGAGCGGCGACTTCATTGCGCCAGGTTGCCGGATTGGCAAGCGTTTGCTCGATGGGGGCGCAGCCTGGTACTGGACCTGCGGAGTCACCCTCGGGAACGTCAGTTGTCGATTCGGTATTGGTCAGCCCGGTCATTATTGATTCAATCTGCCGTAGTTCAATCTCGAAGCGCTTTCAACGTCGCGGGAGAGTGCCGTCAGCCGGAGCGAGGCTGAAAGCACAAATGCGGAGATCACACGTAGAGCAGTTTTGCTTCGCCTACCGCAGGCGTGCTAAGGTCAAACTCGTTCCCGTTGGCAGACACCTCTGTACTGGCAGGTCATCCGCTCACGGTCATCTGCTAATGATCATCTCAATGATGACCCGCTCTCGAATCATTATCACGGCCGCGATGGTCTGTCACCTGCTTCTCGCCTCCAGCATAGTAACCAGCCAGACGCTGCCCCCGGACGGAGCCACAGTTCGGTCTTTCCCGACGGCTCCGACGAGCCAGATGAAAGAAGACGTGACGATCCGGGCGACGGAACAGGAAAAAGACGGGTCGGTCTACCACCTGCGGGGCAAAGTGGAGATCGAATACCGGACCTACATCCTTCAGGCAGATCAAATTACTTACGACTCGGATACTGGCGACAGCGTGCTGGAAGGGCACGTCGTTCTGGATGGCGGTCCTTACGACGAGCACATCGAGGCAAGCCATGGGACATACAACATCCAAACCGAGGTGGGGACGTTTTATGACGTGAATGGGACGCTGGGGTTTAAGGGACGGCGGTCGCGTTATGTGCTGACCTCGTCGAACCCGTTCGCCTTCACGGGTCGAATTGTGGAGAAACACGGACCCGGTCACTACCTGGTGCGGCACGGAACGGTGACGACTTGCCAGTTGCCGCATCCGAAGTGGCAATTCCGGGCGCACGAAGTGCAGGTGGACGTGGACAGCACGGCGAAGATCTACAACAGTAACTTCCGGCTGATGGGAATCCCGGTGTTTTATTTTCCCTACGTGACGCATCCAGTGCAACAGTCACGGCAGAGCGGGTTGCTGATTCCGAGCGTGGGCAACTCATCGACCAAGGGATACATCGCAGGGGATTCGGCGTACTGGGTGTTCAATCGGAGCACGGACGCGACGGCCGGGGCGGAGTATTACTCGAAACGCGGATGGGCACAACTAGGACAGTTCCGGATGCGTCCGAGTGACAGTTCGTACGTATTTTTCAGCTATTCGGGCGTGCTGGACCGCGGCATTCTTAGCGGCGGGACAGTACAGAACCAAGGTGGTGAGGATGCGCGTTTCCAGGCCGAGCGTCCCTTTGGATCGGTGCGCGGAGTTGCTAACGTCGATTACCTGAGTTCGTTCGTATACCGGATCGCATTTACGGATGTCTACTCGCAGGCAATTGACTCGGAAGTGAAGTCGCAGATCTTCCTATCGAATACGACGAACGGTTTCCACTTCAACGCGCTCGCCGAGCGCTACCAGAACTTTGATGTTTGTGTTCCAGAGACTGGGGTCAATACAGGTTGCAGCAACATTACGTCGACGGAACTGATCCGGATTCTGCATACGCCCAGCGCATTTATCTCGAGCGAAGAGCGACAATTGGGAAATACCCCGCTGTACTGGTCGTTCGAGAGTGCGGCGGAAGGATTGCAACGGAGGCAGATCGGGTTCCGAACAGCGATTCTCGTTGGACGATTCGATATTGCTCCAACCTTGGCGATGCCGCTGCAGTGGCGGGGATGGTCATTTCGACCGGCGCTTACACTGCGGGACACGTTTTACACGGAGGAATATAACGCTCTACAGGCTTCGAAGACTGGGAACGCAGCGGATGACATTCTGAATCGAAAATCACTGGAAGCGTCGGGGGAATTACGGCCGCCGGCGCTGTCGAAGGTTTTCGAGCGTCCCTGGTTGGGGCGGAAGTGGAAACATGTGGTGGAGCCGCGTGTGCATTACGACTACGTCGCTGGCGTCAGGAATTTTCCCGACGTTTTGCGTTTTGATGCGACGGATGTGCTGACGAATACGAACGAAATCGAGTATTCGCTCGTCAATCGGATTTATGCCAAACGGTTGAATGCAGATGCCTCAGATTGCGATTTGCACGGAATGAGCTCGCTGTCGGTGGGCGGACCTCCGCAGGTGGGGGTGGTGCCGTGGGAAATGCCGCCGGCTCCGGACTCGCAACCATGCGCTACCGGTCCGCGAGAGATCCTGAGCTGGGAGATCGGGCAGAAATATTTTTTCGATCCGACCTTCGGAGGCGCGCTGCAACCGGGCTTGCGAAACGTATTCACCGCGACCGCGGATTTTACGGGAATTGCATTTCTGAACGACGTCCGGCGGTTCGCACCGATTATTTCGCGGTTGCGGGTGGAAACCAGTCCGCGCACGAATACGGAGTGGGACCTCGATTACGACCTGAAGGACGGCCGCATTAATGCGAGCACGGCGCTGGTGAACTACCATTACGGCCCATTTACCGTAGGCGGAGGCGATGCGTTTCTGCGCGTGATCGACACGGCCTCTTTGACAAACGGGACGGCCCAGCAGGTCTTCCATCAGTTCCGTATGCTGGCGGGCTACGGGCAACTCAACAAGCGAGGCTTGAGCGCAGCGGCCAGCTTCGGCTTGGATGCAACCCAGGGGAACCTGCAATATGCCACCGCGCAGACCAGCTATAACTGGGACTGCTGCGGCATCAGCCTGGAATACAGACGCTTTGCGCTGGGCACGGTGCGCAATGAGAACCAGTACCGCTTCAGCTTTACGCTGGCCAACGTGGGGGCGTTCGGGAATCTGCGGCGGCAGGAGCGACTGTATTAGATATGGTGAGGCTATGTGGATGACGTCCGCATAGAATTGCGTCATGGAAGAAATCGCCAAACTCGATCGGAAAGACGCGCAATTGCGCGCGATTCTGGCGGCGCACGCGGGTCTGATCGTGGCTTATTCGGGAGGCGTGGATTCGGCATTTCTGGCGTGGACGGCGCATGAAGTTTTGGGAGACAGAATGCGCGCGGTGATCGCGGATTCGGCCAGCCTGGCACGAACGCATCTGGAGGACGCGCTGGCGTTTGCGCGGGAGCAGAGGATTCCGGTCGAAGTGGTGGAGACGCGGGAACTGGAGAATCCCGATTATGCGCGGAACGACGCAGCGCGCTGTTTTCATTGCAAGGATGAATTGTTTACGGTGCTCGAGCGCTACCGGGAGGCGCGCGGGTTGGAGACGATCGCTTACGGGGTGAATGCCGACGATCAGGGCGATTTTCGCCCGGGGCAGCAGGCTGCGAGAGAGCATCACGTACTGGCGCCGCTGCTGGAAGCGGGACTGACGAAGGCTGAGATTCGGGAACTGGCACGGCGAGCGGCGCTGCGAATCTGGGATAAACCGGCCTCGGCCTGCCTTTCGTCGCGCGTGGAATATGGGCGTCCCGTGACAGAGGAAGCCCTGAGCATGATCGAACGGGGCGAAGATGCATTGCGAGGGATGGGATTCCGGCAATTCCGGGTGCGGCATCACGGGGAGATTGTGCGGATCGAAATTGCGCGGGAAGAGCTACCACGCGCGTTGAACGAAAAGATGGCGCAGGAGTTCACCTCGATTTTCAAGAAGCTGGGATTCAAGTTTGTAACGCTCGACCTGGAAGGCTTTCGATCGGGGTCGATGAACCAGCTTTTATCGGTTGAGGAGTTGGCGCGTGGGAGAACGCGGGAAGCGTCTTAAAAAACTCAGCGGCGAAAGAAGGGGATCAAAGCACGCTTCCCGATCGCAGCGCACAAGCCCTACGCTACCCCAAATGGTTTTTCGCGCAGCACGGTGAATGCTTCCCACAGCAAACCGATCCTTAATGTGCCGGGCTTTCAGCACGCCTGCTCCGCGACGGCGTGAGATAATAAAGCATCTCTGTCTTATCCAGGTGGTTTTCGAGTCATGATGTTGCGTCGCGCACTCTTGCTTCTTTTGACAATTTGCGTGGGTTGTTCCGCTCAGGCACCTCCGGGCGGCAAGGGATCTTCTTCAAATACGCAGCAATCCTTGGCTCAAGGGTCGGCTTCCGGGCAGGCATTGCCGAGCGATCTTCTGCAGCTGGTCGAGCGGCAAGTACGGGCCCATTATTCACTGCCGGGAGACGTCAAACTCATTGTCGGAACACCGCGAGCGAGCGATTTTCCGAACTACGATGCGGTGACGATCACGTTTGATAGCACCGAGAAAAGGCAGCCCTATGAATTCCTGCTCTCAAAAGACCACAAAACGCTGCTGCGCCTGACGAAGCTGGACTTGACCAAAGACCCGTATGCCGAGCTCATGAAGAAGATCGATGTAAGCGGGCGTCCGACGCGGGGCAACAAAAATGCGAAGGTCGTGGTCATCAATTACGACGATTTCGAATGTCCGTTCTGCTCGCGCATGCATGCGACGCTTTTTCCCGAGATCTTTAGGGAATACGGCGACCGGGTGCTGTTCATTTACAAGGATTATCCGCTGGAGGAAATCCATCCGTGGGCCATTCATGCGGCGGTTGATGCGAACTGCCTGGGCGCGCAAGCTGCAGGTGCTTACTGGGAATACGCAGATTATCTGCACAACAATCAGCATGCCGTGAGCTCGGAAAAAGGCCACGACGGGCAAAATGCGGAACTCGACAAACTGGCGATGTTGCAGGGGCAAAAGCACGACCTTGACGCGACCAAGCTGCAAGCCTGCCTCAAGGCGCAAGATGAGAAGGCAGTACGCGCCTCCATGAAGGAGGGAGAGGATGTGGGCGTGAATGCGACTCCCACGCTGTACGTGAATGGGCAAAAGTTGGATGGAGCGGTTCCGGCCGAGGAAGTTCGGGCCGCGCTCGACCAGGCATTGAAGGATGCGGGCGTGGCGGCGCCGGCTCATAAGCCCGAGGGGGGCTCGTCAGGATCGCCAGCGAAGTAGGTTTGATCCTTTTGTGAAACGGATTCATTCGATGAGCAAGCAGATGCGGTTATCGGTTGGAGGGGAGAACTTGAAAACTCGTTTTCATTTTGGCTTGGGGCAAGCTGGAATTTTCGTCGCGGGCGCGTGCCTGCTGATCGGATTGTGCGCCTGTAATCACGAGACTGGCGGCGGGGATGTAATCGCTTCGGTGAACGGGCGCAAGCTTTACCGCAGCGAGGTGGATAAGTACTACGCCAATCAGACATCGGGTTCAGAACAGCAGCCGAGTGGCGAGCAGGCGGTGAGCCTGCGGTTGAGCATTTTGAACGAGCTGATTGAGACAGAGATCCTGATGCGCCGGGCGGAGAAGCTTGGGCTGCTGGCGACCGACGAAGAAGTAGACCGCAAGTTGAACGAGGCGAAAGCTCCCTATACGGCGGAGGAATTCAACAAACGGTTGGCGGAAAAGAAGATCACGCTGGACGATTTCAAGCGCGACCTGCGGCGGTCGCTCACTCGCGACAAAGTATTGAACAAAGAGATCACCTCGCGCATCAACATCACCGATCAGGACGTGTCGAATTATTACAACGAACACAAAGCGGAATTCAACCTGATTGAGCCGCAATATCACTTGGCGAAAATCATGGTGACGGGGATCGTGAACGCGCAACTGCGCAACGTACAGAACAAGGCACAGAACGATGCCGAGGCAAAGAAGAAAATCCAGATGATTGAGAACAAGCTGGATAGCGGCGACGATTTCGCGACGCTGGCGATGAATTATTCGGAAGACCCGGAGACGAGCAACAATGGCGGTGATCTGGGAATGGCTCCGGAATCAGCCTTAAAGAGCGCCGACGCAGCCACGCGGGATGCGGTGATGAAGCTAAAGCCGGGGCAATACACGCCGATCATTCCCGTGCTGAATCCAGCGAACAAACAGCCCTATGCGTACATGATCGTGAAGCTGATTGCGAAAGAGCCGGCTGGGCAGCGGGATTTGAATGATCCGCGCGTGCAGCAGGCGATCCGGCAACAGTTGCGCGATCGGCGTGAGCAGTTGTTGAAGGCCGCGTACTACGAGAGCTTGCGGGACGATGCGAAGGTCACGAACTACTATGCAGACGAGATTTTGAAGAACGCGGGAGCAGCGAAGTAGAAAGACGCCGCAAGCCGCGTCTCTACGCACTCGGCGTCGACGAATTTATCCTTCCAGCTTTTTCGTGAGCACTTCGTTCGCGATCTGGGGATTGGCCTGCCCCTTGGACGCTTTCATTAGCTGACCTACAAAGAATCCAATCATCGTCTTCTTTCCTGCCCGATACTGCTCAACCTGTTTCGGATTGGCTGCAATCAACTCATCGGCTAATTTCTCGAGGGCCGAGGTATCCCGTGATTGCTCGGGGCGGCCTTCTTCCTCGTAAACGGCGGGGAAATCTTTATTGCGCTCGAAACAAAGGTCGTAGAGGTCTTTCAGCATCTTGCCGGAGATTGCGCCGGATTCGACCAAATCAGCAGAGGCAGCGATGCCAGCCATGGAGATTGGGGACCGGTCGAGTTCAAGCAAGTGCGCTTTGAGGCGTCCCAGTAATTCGCTCTGGACGAGATTCGCGACGCGCTTGGGATTTTTGGCGGCGCGGGCAGCGGACTCGAACTGATCGGCGAGGGAGCGAGTGATGGTGAGCGTGTAGGCATCGCCGGCGGTGAGAGCGTAGTCGTGCACCATGCGCTGCCGGCGGGCTTCGGGCAGTTCGGGCAGACCGGCTCGAATTTCAGCCTGCCATTTCCTGTCGACTACGAGCGGAAGCAGATCGGGCTCGGGAAAATAGCGGTAATCGTGCGCCTGCTCTTTTGAGCGCATGCCGTAGGTGCGGCCTTCGTGGGAATTGTAGAGGCGCGTCTCCTGGGTAATTCTCTGGCCGGATTCGAGGACGCCGATGTGGCGCTCGATTTCATATTCGAGCGCCTGCCTGATGAAGCGGAACGAGTTGACGTTCTTGACTTCGGTTTTGGTGCCAAACTCTTTTTGTCCGCGGGGGCGCACGCTGATGTTGGCGTCGCAGCGCAGCGAGCCTTCTTCCATGTTGCAGTCGCTCACGCCGGTGTAAAGGATGATTTCTTTCAGGCGCGTGAGGTATTGGTAGGCCTCTTCTGGCGAGCGCATGTCGGGCTCGCTGACGATTTCGGCGAGAGGGACGCCGGTGCGGTTGAGGTCGATGGCGGTCTTCGTTGCAGCGTCGGGGAATCCTTCGTGCAGGCTCTTTCCCGCATCTTCTTCAAGATGCAGCCGGGTGATGCCAATTCTTTTCTTCGCGCCGTCAATGTCGATGTCGATAAATCCATGCTCGGCGATTGGCTTGTCGTACTGTGAGATCTGGTAGCCCTTGGGCAGATCGGGATAGAAGTAATTCTTGCGGGCGAAAATCGAAGTTTCGTTGATCCGGCACTGGAGCGCCATCGCCCCCAAGGTTGCGAATTCGACCGCTTTGCGGTTCAGCACTGGCAAAGCGCCGGGGAGTCCGAGGCAGACCGGGCAGACGTTCGAGTTCGGCGGATCGCCGAAGCGCGTCGAGCAGGAGCAGAAAATCTTCGAGGCAGTCAGAAGCTGGACGTGAACCTCGAGTCCGATAACGGGCTCGTACTTTGCGAGGAGAGCCTCGGAGGTGGATGGGATGGTCTCCATAACCCGAAATTATAGCTGCCGCGCAGGAACGCGCGTCTAACCCCAGGCTTGCGGACAAGAGAACGGCCCGACTGGAGCGGGAGAAAGAGCGTTTCCCCCGGAGAACACGGAGGTCACAGAGGAATTCCATGCCCTACTGAAGTTCCCGACCAGTGCGAGTGAAAGCGGCTTACATTGCGCGTGCAGTTTTCACGGCTTTTTCGGTTCAGGGGCGCTTAGATATTTTTCCAGGGCGATTTCGAAATACATTAGCTCATTGCCTTTCGAGTCGCGCACTCCGGTCAGATAAAAATTCGCTCCGGCTAACGGGTTGGAGATATCGGAGACATCGAAGAAAAGGAAGCCGCGGGCGGTGGAGTGGGGCTCGACGGCCCGGGCTCCGAATTGGGAGCGATCGATTTCGTCCATTGTTTTCTGGCTGACGCCGCCTTTCACTTTCTTGCCGGGAAGCGGAATGGGCAGGGTCGGCTGGGTGCTGCGCGAGGGGTGGGACATGCGGCGGACAATGTCCTCAGTGCTTGAGGGGGAGAGCTTGTCGCGATTGACGGTGTTGAGTTGAGCCTTCATGTCAGCGAGTTGGATGGGCTGATCACTGTCATTGGTGATGACGACGAAGATCGGCATGAAATCATACTTTCGATAATTAGCGGTAAAGATGTTGGCCTTGTACTCGACGTCGTAGGGATCGACTGCAACGGTAACCTTTTCCATCGGGTGCTCGTCGTGGGCAGGGTAGGCGTGCGCGGGGCGAGCCTCGGGCATGATGAAGTCTTTGGCGGCCAGCGCCTCGAGAGAAAAGAGCAGAACGATGGCGACGATGATGGTGGGACGGAGGGCGCGCGGGCGTAGATTGCGGGGGGATTTTTGCATACGTGGATTATAGGATGCGGTCAGACGCATGCGGGGCCGTCCGGAGCTTGTTCGAAGAGCAGGGCATGGCAGTTAGAATGGGACTTCATTCATGTATGCACTTTACAGTGCGCTGCTCGCGTTATTGCTGGTCGTCACCCTTCCTTACTGGCTGCTGCAAATGTTGCGGCATGGCAAGTATCGAGCAGGGCTGCGGCAGCGATGGGGAGCAGTGCCTGCGCGGCTGATCGAAGGCGCGGGGCGGCGGACGATCTGGGTGCATGCGGTCTCAGTGGGCGAAGTGGTCGCGTCGAGCGGTGTGGTGCAGGCGCTGCGGCAGGAATTTCCTGCCCATCGAGTGCTGGTCTCGACCACGACCAGCACGGGCCAGAAGCTGGCGGCCAAGAGGTTTGGTGCGGAGAATGTCTTTTATTTTCCGCTCGACTTCGGGTTTGCGGTGCAGTCTTATTTGCAGGCACTGCGGCCGGACTTGTGCGTGATCGCAGAAACGGAATTCTGGCCGAATTTTCTGCGAATGGCAAAGAGCCGCGGGTCGCGGGTTGCGGTGATCAACTGCCGCATTTCGGATCGTTCGCTGCCGGGGTACAAGCGGCTGGGGTTCTGGCTTCCCAAAGTACTCGCAAACGTCGATTTGTTCCTGGCTCAAACCGAGGAGGATGGGCGGCGGTTGGTCGAGATTGGTGCGTCTGAGGAGAAGGTCAAGATCGGCGGAAATTTGAAGTTCGATGTGGCTCCGCCGCCTTCGCCCGCGATTGTGGCCAGTTTACGGGCTGCGATTGAACAGTCGGGAGCGGGACCAATTCTGGTTTGCGGCAGCACGCTCGAAGGCGAGGAAGGTACACTGCTCTCCGCATTCCAAAATATTCTGGCGACGCAGCCGAAGGCGGTGATGGTGCTGGCGCCGCGACATCCGGAGCGCTTTGCGGAGGTTGCGACGTTGGTGGAGCAGCTGGGCTTCAAAATGTGGCGGCGTTCCCTCTGGAATGGAGAGGCGCTCGCGGGTGGCGTGTTTCTGGTGGACAGCATTGGTGAGTTGGCCGCGCTTTACTCGCTGGCGACCGTTGCGTTCGTGGGTGGAAGCCTGGTGCCGCGCGGAGGTCACAATATCCTGGAGCCGGCGCTTTATGGAGTCCCGGTGGTTACGGGGAATCATTACGAAAATTTTCGCGACATCGTGAATTTCTTCTCGAGCCAGGACGCGGTGCGGGTTGTGGGACTGGCCGAGTTGCCGCTGGTTTTTATTGAGCTGATCGAAAATGGCGAGGAGCGCGCGCGACTCGGGCGGAATGCGCTGGCGGCGCTGGAATCGCAACGGGGCGCGACGGCGAGGACGGTTCGAGCGCTCGCGGAGTTGATGAAGAAGCCGGCGACCTCACAACCAGCCGGCAAGGCATCGGCATGAATCCGCTGACAAGCCTTTATGGCTCGGCAAGCGCTCTGCGGAATGCGCTGTACGATCGCGGCGTCCTCGCGGCGCGGCGTTTGGCGAAGCCCGTTGTTAGCGTGGGAAATTTATCCGTTGGCGGCAGCGGCAAGACTCCTTTTGTGATCGCACTGGGAGAGCTATTGAAGGCGCGCGACATTCGCTTCGATCTTCTCTCGCGCGGATACCGTCGCAAAACCCGCGGCGTACTGGTGGTTGAGGCGGGCGGCACGGCGGCCGATTTTGGGGATGAACCGCTGCTGATTGCGCGCCGACTGGGTGTGCCGGTGATTGTCGGCGAGAGCCGCTATGAGGCCGGGCGACTGGCGGAACAACGGTTCGATGCGCAACTGCATATTCTGGATGACGGATTTCAGCACCGTGCGCTGGCGCGGGACTTCGACATCGTTCTGTTGACCGGGCGAGATTTCGAAGACCGGCTTCTGCCATCGGGAAGGTTGCGCGAGCCGCTGTCGGCGCTGCGACGGGCGGACGCAATTGTGTTGCCAGCAGAAGTGTCGTATGAGAATTCGGCTCTGCGCGGGAAAGTCCTATGGCGGATGAAACGGCGGATCGAGGTGGCGAGTGCGCCAGAAGCTCCAGTTGTGTTTTGCGGGATAGCACGTCCCGAACAATTTTTCGCGCAGGTGCGGGCCGCCGGGATCAGGCCGGGGGCCGAGGGTGTTTTCCGCGATCACCATGCCTATACTCGAAATGATGTCGAACATCTGCTAGCGACTCGGGCGAGAGCTTGCGCGGATGGATTCGTAACGACTGAGAAGGATGCTGTCAATCTGGGATCTCTGCTCGGAGATCTGAAGCCTCTGGCAATCGCCACGCTTTCCGTTTCGTTCGACAATCCGGCTGGCGTTGTAGATACCATTCTCGCGAGAATTGGGAAGTGACCGGTCAGAACGTGAGAGAATCTTGGGTGCGTGAATGCGAGTGCGTTCGGTAGTGGTGGCAATGCGAACTACAGATTCCTCGCTCCGCTCGGAATGACAAATCTTTAGGAGTAGAACTGTTCCAACGGGAACGACGGTTCTGGGCTGTCCTTCTTGCCATTCCTACTAAAGGTAAGAGTTGATTCATGACAAAACACGTTAAAGAAAACGACCGTTTGCGGAAGATTGTCGAGTCTTTTCCCAAGGTCACGGTAACGGTCCTTGGGGACCTCGTGGCGGATGAGTTCGTGTTCGGCGAGATTTCGCGGGTCTCGCGCGAAGCTCCCGTGCTCATTTTGAAGCACCAGGACCGCAAGGTGGTGCCGGGCGGAGGAGCCAACGCGATCTACAATCTTGCCGATCTCGGCGTGAATGTTTTGCCCGTCGGAGTAGTCGGCGAGGATGAGGCGGGAAAGCTGTTGCTGCGGGCCTTCCGGCACAAGCGAATTCCGGTGAGTGGGGTATTGAAAGACAAGAGTTATCCAACCGTGACAAAGACACGCATTCTCGCGGGATTCGCCCATACGGCGGGACAACAGGTGGTGCGCATGGACCGCGAGCCGGCCGAGGAACCGAATTCGCACCTGCGACGTGAGTTGGTGCTGGCGGCGCGGGAATATGGGCGGGCGTCCGACGCATTGCTGGTTTCCGATTACGGATACGGGGCGGCGACTCCAGCGCTGCTGAATGCAATTCGCGAGAAGCGCGGGCTGGAGAAAGTTCCGGTGATGCTGGACTCGCGTCACCGCATGCTCGAGTACACGGGGATCACGGCTGCGACTCCCAATGAGTCAGAGGTGGAGGAGGCGCTGGGAATCCGGATCGGCGAAGACTGGGAGCGGTTGCTGGCGGCGGGAGAACAGATCAGTGGCGAGATGAGTCTGGAATCGCTCGTGATTACGCGGGGCAAAGACGGCATGGTGGCATTTCCGAGGCGGCACAAGCCGGTGGATATTCCGATTTTCGGCGGCGATGAAGTGGCGGATGTGACGGGAGCGGGCGACACTGTAGTCGCGACCTTTACGGCGGCCCTGGCAGCAGGGGCAACCGCCGAAGAAGCAGCGCATCTGGCGAACTACGCAGGTGGTATCGTCGTGATGAAGCGCGGGACGGCGACCGTCAGCCAGCACGAATTGCTCGAAGCTTTGGAGAAGACGGCGCCGGTTGCGCGGGAACACTAAATAAGCCTTCCGTTCCAAGTTCGCAGCTCTCAGCAAACCCTGTTGGTCCTGAGAGCCGAGAGCTTTGGACGGGAGAAGCCACGACTGGATCATTCCATTGAGTCAATCGATTCATCCTAAGATTGTTTTGCGTAACGAACTGCGAAAGCTTGTGGCGGACTGGCGGGTCGCGGGAGAGCGCGTCACGCTGGCGAACGGATGTTTTGATCTGCTGCACGTTGGGCATGTTCGATACCTGCATGCGGCTCGGGAACTGGGCGGAAAACTGATCGTGGCGGTGAATAGCGACAATTCGGTGCGCGCGTTGAAAGGGGAAGGACGGCCGTTCATGCCGGCCGAGGAGCGCGCGGAGATCCTTGCCGCACTGGCGGATGTGGATGCAGTGGTCGTGTTTGCTGAAAAAGACGTGCGCGCGATTATTCGCGATCTACGGCCCGACTTTCACGCTAAGGGCACCGACTACACTGCGGAGACCGTTCCCGAGCATGACGTGGTGGAAGAATGCGGGGGCCGAGTCGTGATCGTGGGCGATCCCAAGAATCACTCGGCTACGGAATTTATTCGCTCGCAGCTGGGGCGAAAAGCATGAGGCGCAGCGGATGACGGCCTCCGCGAATCAGGCGACTACTCCTCGATTGAGAAGCATTCTGGTTGTGCGGCTCAGCGCCATGGGGGACGTGATTCATACCTTGCCCGCAGTCGCCGCGCTGCGCGAGGCGTTTCCCCACATCACTTTGGGATGGCTGATCGAAGAGCGGTGGGCGGAACTCCTGTGCACGCTCCGTTACCCGCGGGCGGGACGGCGTTCAGTCGAAAGACCGTTGGTTGACCGTGTTCATACCGTCAACCTTGGGGAATGGCGCCGCGCTCTGCTCTCATTTAAGACATGGCACCAAATGGCTGTCGGCTTGAGCCAGTTGCGCGGAGTGGAATATGACGCAGTGGTCGATTTCCAGGGAGCGGTGCGGTCGGCGCTGCTGGCGAAATGGTCCGGTGCCCCCATTTTATTTGGCGACGCGCAGCCGCGTGAAAATGCGGCGAGCATGTTTTACACGCGGCAAGTAACAACGAACGGCGCGCACGTGGTGGAGCAAGCCCTCGATCTGGCCCACGCGGTGATTGCGAGCGTGCCCGCTGCTGGAGTGGGACGGCGGGAGCGAGCTAAGGTCGATTTCCCGGTGGATGCGGATGCGGGGGAAAAAATCTCCAAGTTGACAGCTGATGTTGGATGCTTGGTGATTCTGAGCCCGGGCGCCGGGTGGGGCGCGAAGCAGTGGCCGGTGGAGCGTTACGGGGTAGTTGCGAAGGCGCTGGCTGCCGAGGGAGTGCATTCGCTCGTCAACTATGGTCCGGGAGAAGAAGAACTGGCGGCGGCCGTCGAGTCGGCGAGCGATGGTGCGGCGCGAAGAATCTCATGCTCAATTGCGGAACTGATCGCGCTCACGCGACGCGCGAAGCTGCTGATCGGCGGCGACACGGGACCGACTCATCTGGCGGCAGCGTTAAAGGTTCCGGTGGTCGCGATCTTCGGGCCGACGAATCCTGCCCGTAACGGGCCATTTAATACCCGGTCGATTGTCTTGAGAAGTGCCAGCAGCATGACGGACCACTCGCGGCACCGCGAACCGGAGCGAGGGTTGCTTCAGATCACGCCCGAAGAAGTTGTCCTGGCGGCGCGAGAGCTGTTGCGAGAGTCGAAGTGATTGGTGACTCACAACCCGGATGGCAGACGAGCCACAGCCGATGGTCCCTTGTCGCCCGCCGGGTCCGCATCCCCGCGGGATTTCTGTCGGCCGTATTCTTCGTGTGGCTGGCTCATCCGACGCGAAACTCGTTGATTGCGGGAGCGATCGTGATGGTCCCGGGGCTGCTGCTGCGCGGGTTCGCTTCCGGACACGTGCAAAAAGACAAACAGCTCACGACCAGCGGACCCTATGCCTACACGCGCAATCCGCTCTACCTGGGCTCGCTCATGATGGCTGCGGGTTTTGCCATTGCGGCAAGAAACTGGTGGATCGTGGCGATCATGATGGCGATGTTCTCATTGATTTATGTGCCGGTGATCGCGGGGGAAGAACGTTATCTGCGCGCGACGTTTCCAGAGTACGGAGATTATGCGCGCCATGTGCCGCGAATGTTCCCTCGGGTTACGCCTTACGGCAGCCAATCGAGTTCATACTCTTCCGCGCGCTACTGGAAGCATCATGAATACGAGGCAAC
The DNA here is from genome assembly GCA_049509215.1 of Terriglobales bacterium. Taxonomy (GTDB): domain Bacteria; phylum Acidobacteriota; class Terriglobia; order Terriglobales; family Acidobacteriaceae; genus Acidiflorens. The sequence goes on along the minus strand of JBELAC010000002.1, from coordinate 3,100 downwards.
CATCGGGTGTGTTGTTATGCTGGCCATCCTAATCGTGAAGATGGTCATCCACTAATGTGGTAGTCTGCCGTGGGATGGTCGTTAATTAGGTAAACCGGATCGGATCTTGCTGACTCTAGCCCGCCAATACCGCCTTTTGGTCGGCCTCGCGCTGGGCGTTCTACTCTCCTTTGAAATTGCGGATTTCGTGCTTGCGCAACAAGGAGCGCCGACGGCCTCGATCGGCCAGGCACCGAAACAAATTGTGCCGCCTCGTCCTAATTATCCTTTTCCCGATGGACAGAGCTACGTGTATTTCGGGGAATGGCACCTGATCACCGCCGGCACTGGCGTGGTGAGGATGGAAACGTCGTGGAACGAGCGCAAGGTGATCGCTACCGCGGAATCGCAAGGCGCGGTAAATGTCCTGTTCCCCGTGCGTGACAGATTCGAGGCACGGTTTGATCCCCGGACATTCTGCTCGCTATCGATCTTCAAGCATAGCGAGGAAGGATCCCACAAGCGCGAGACTTCCATCCAATTCGACTATGCGCGCAAGAAAAGCGTGCTCGACGAAAAGAATCTGAAAACGGGAGAAACCAAGAAGGTCGAAAACGATTTGGATGGATGCTCGACCGACGTGATCACCGGATTTTACTACCTGCAATCCCTGCCGCTGCAGGTGGGAGCGACCTACGAGTTTCCGATCAGCGACGGGAAGACGGCGATGGTTAAGGCCACGGTCGAGAAGCGCGAGCAGGTCAAAGTTCCGGCGGGAACGTTTCAGGCAGTACTGGTGACGGCGGAAGCGACATCGGGGGCGCTGATGTCTAAGGGGAAGGTATGGGTGTGGTATTCGGACGATGCGAACCACACCCCCGTGCAGATGCGGGTCAAACTGGGATGGGGCACGCTCTTGTTCCGGCTGCAGAGAATTGAAAAATAAAGCATAGCGCTGGCCGTGAACCCACAGTTCGCACGGAACGCGATGTGTGGAGCACGCTCGGTTTGGGATTGTGGGTGGGGGCGACTTATTTCAGCGCCACAACCGCTTGCTTGGCTTTCGCTAACTCCGGGCGTGCCGAAGTCGAGCCATCACATGTTTTGACGAGCAGCGCATAGTACTCAGTCGCAGCGGAGACCTGGCCTGCCATTTCGGCAGCGTGGGCTGCTCCGTAAAGTCCATCGAAGCGATTGGGATTGAATCTCAAATCTCCCTTGTATTCGGCGAGAGCCTGATCGGGCTGGTGCATTTCGAGCAGCATGTCGGCGAGCATCTCGCGGGCGGGCATTGAGGTTTGCTCCGGACCGACGGCGTCTTCATGATCGGCGGCTTTGCGAAGAAGGGCAGTGGCTTCGTCGTCCTTGCCGTCACCATGCAGAACCCATGCAGAGGCTTCCTGTTGTAACTCTTCGGTGTATTCGGCCTGATATTTCTTGTGACGGGTCACGAGGTCTTTGTGAATCGCTTCGATTTCGGCCAGGTCTTTCTTGGCTGCGGCCGGATCGCCGATGCGCACAGCGCCGATGGTTTTCGCCCAGTAGGTGTAGGCGCGATCAACGGGTTCAGCACCGGCAAAGACTTCCAGATTCGCGGCATCCGACCAGCGATGCAGCTCGATTACGTACATGGCGGGGAACTTCGACATCGCGAAGGCGTGCATGTCCATTCCGGCGTGCTCCATCGCGGACATGGTTTTTACTTCGTCAATCACTTTCGAAGCGTCGGCTTCGCGCCCGCTTTGCAGGTAGGCGTAGATCAGGAAATCCATCGCGTGGAACTGATGGCCTTCGCCGCCCATGTGCATTTCAGCGGCGTGGCGGGTGGCGGCGATGGAAGCGAGGTTTGATTTTATCGAGTCGGGCCAGTCTCCGACGCGCGCGAAAATATGCGAGGGCATGTGCACTGCATGCGGAGCAAAGGGAGCGATCTGCGCGTAACGGCGGGCAGCGGGCAAGCCGAGCTGGGCGAGTTGAGGTTTGTCATAGGTGTGGATCAGGTAGTGAGCAATGCCAGGATGATTGGGCTCGATCTCGAACAGCTTTTCGAGAATCGCGCCGGCTTTCTTCCGATTCGCAAATGTGGTGTCATGGTCGGGTTCCGAGGCCAGCAGCGAAAGCGCATAGAAGGCGGCGGCTTCATGGTCGTCGGGATAACGCTCATAAACTTTCTCCATGGCTGCGGAGTAGGCGCGGGCGCGAGCTTCGTGATCCGACTTGTCGCTGTTTGAGTAAAACGTCGTGGCGGCGGCGATGTAGTCGCGCTCACGTTCGGTCGGAGCTTTCGGCTTGTCGGCCTTCTTCAGCTCGTTGGAAGCCCGCTTAATGACGTCGTCCTTGGGCTGGTCCCAGAGCTGGTGCCAGAGGCTCATCGCGACTCCCCAGTGCGCCATCGCGCATTTGGGGTCTTGTTTTTCGACCTCAAGGAAAGTCTTTTCGGCCTCCTCATACCAGAAGGAGTGGAGCAGGGCCACGCCTTTTTGAAAAGCCTGCTGCGCTGCGGGCGTGCAGGATACAGGGAAGTGCACGGTGCCCAGTTGCTCCTGCGTGAGTTCGTCGTGGTGGCCTTCGTCCGAGAACGCGGAGGCGGAAAAAGCCGCAGCTAGGCATAGCAGCCAAATGAGTTTGCGCATGAATCACCCCAGAGGGAGTCTAGTGCGGAGGCTGGGGAGGGTCAAGGCGAGGAGGGGATAGCTTACGGCGCAGTCACTGTGAGCTTGACCGTTGTCTTCTTGCTCAGGCTTCCGGCTGTGCCGGTGATGGTGATGGTTGACTTCCCGGTGGCTGCCGTCTTACCGACGATCACGGTCAACGTGCTGGTGGAAGTGGCAGGGTTCGGGCTGAAAGTCGCGGTTACTCCGTTCGGCACTCCGGTGGCGGTCAGAGTCACTACCTGATCGAAGCCGTCGGTTGGCTTGATGGTGATGGTGCTGGCTCCACTGCTGCCTTGCGCAACCGTGAGGCTGGTCGGCGACGCCGTCAGGGTGAAGCTGGCCGGCGCCTATGGATTTGCCTACGACAATATGGGTCGGGTGATCGGCACGACTACGCAGTATTCCTTCCTCCCCGGATACAATTTCCAGAACGGCTACGCCTACGACGCGGCATCGAACCGTAATGC
>JBELAC010000199.1:0-9431 GCA_049509215.1 Terriglobales bacterium | reverse complement strand
TGTTTCCGAGGGCTACGCTAAAACCCAAGCTGGCCCCGCAACTCCTTACCGTGGTTACTACTTTCGAGTCGTAACCCGCCAGGGGAAAAATGGTCCGGGCGGCTCGAAGAATTACGTGGTCAACGGCAAGTTGACCGGGGGATTCGCATTTGTGGCCTATCCCGCGGAATACAGGTCATCGGGCGTGAAGACATTCATGGTTGGATCGGATGGAATCGTCTACGAAAAGGATCTTGGCCCGAAGACTAACCTTGTTGCCGGCACGATGAAGGAATACAACCCCAATTCCAGTTGGCAAGAGGCGGAAGATCGGCAGGAAGAGATTGCGGGTACGCAGAAGAACAACGATTAGCCGTCTACTCCGACCCTGGAGGAGAACCACTAATCAAATGCTTCGACCGCACCTTCAGGAACTGCTCTTCCACTGAACGATTGCGCCAGAATACTGGGGAGTGTAGTTCTCGTGATGGTGAAAAATGTTCCTTTTGCACACAATTGCCCAAAGATGCAGGGCTTATTTCCGGGGATCTGTGTGTTCTCTTTGGCGGGTTATTGCTGCGAAATGAGCTTTGTTGAGCGTTCTATGCGGTGAGGCACTGCATCATGGGCAGTAGAGTCCAGGAGCTGAACCCGAAGCGCCTGAAAGACGATGATAACCCCAACCGAGAATAGCAGCGCAGCGACTTTGGGCGGCGAGGCTGGAATTGGAGCGTCTCATCTCACCGCGCCACCATCTCGCCCGAGTGAGACGCTGATTCAAACCAAGCCGAAGAACCAGAATATTCGTGTTTCGCCTGCCGTCCTCGATGCCGCCCGAAAGGACGGCGAACAGTTGCTGAGGGACCTGCGAAGTTCCCTGAATGGCCTGACCCAAGCGGATGCCGAAGAACGCGCGCGCAGTGCCGGTCCGAATGAGATCGCGCAAGAACGGAAGCAAGGATGGATTGTCCGCGTTCTGAAAATCATCCGTAACCCACTCGTGATTCTGCTTTCGAGCTTGTCGGCCATTTCCTTCTTTACAGGCGATGTGCGTGCCGGTTCGGTAATGGTCGGTATGGTGGCACTGAGCGTCGGACTTCGCTTCTGGCAGGAAGCGCGAGCCGACTCCGCCGCGGAGAAGCTCAAGGCGATGATTCACGTGACCGCCACCGTGGTTCGGGACGGCGCGGCGAAAGAGATGCCACTGCGGGATCTCGTACCGGGCGACGTCATCAAGTTAGCTGCGGGCGACATGATTCCGGGCGACGTACGGCTACTGTCCTCGAAAGACGTGTTTGTAAGCCAAGGCAGTCTCACCGGTGAATCGCTGCCGGTCGAGAAGTTCCATGATCCGGAAACAAAAGGGGAGGCCTCCCCGACTGAGCTGAAGAACACCTGCTTCATGGGAACGAGCGTCGAGAGTGGTACGGCGACAGCGGTCGTGGTCACGACGGGGGCACAGACCTACTTGGGAAGTATGGCCCACTCGATCACCGGGGAACGAGCGCTGACGAGCTTCGACCAAGGTCTCAACCGCTTTACTTGGCTCATGATGAAGTTCATGGTCGTCATGGTGCCCTTGGTTTTCTTCATCAACGGCTTCACCAAGCACGATTGGAAAGGAGCATTCTTCTTCGCACTGGCGGTGGCAGTCGGCCTCACTCCGGAAATGCTGCCGATGATCGTCTCGGTGTGCCTGTCCAACGGCGCGCTTGCCATGAGCCGCAAGAAGGTGATCGTCAAGCGGCTGAACTCCATCCAGAATTTCGGCGGGATGGATGTGTTGTGCACCGACAAGACCGGTACGCTCACGGAGGACCGCGTGGTCCTGATGCGGCATTGCAACGTTGCGGGGCGTGAAACCGAAGATGTACTCATGAACGGATACCTGATCAGCTACTTCCAGACCGGTCTCAAGAACCTGCTCGATCGGGCGATTCTGGATAGTACCGACTTCCACGGGAAGGGGATGGTTGAGAAGTATAAGAAGCTGGACGAACTGCCCTTCGACTTCACTCGACGCATGATGTCGGTCATGGTGGAGGACCCGGAGGGTAAGGCGATTCTGCTGACCAAGGGGGCTCCGGAGGATGTCTTTCACCGCTGCTCGCAGTTTGAACTCGATGGCCTGTTGTCCCCGATGGAGCCCGATCGGATGGTCGGGCTGAAAGCGGAATACGACAGTCTCAGCAATGACGGCTTCCGCGTATTGGCTGTGGCAACCAAGGATCTCTCTGGGAAACAGGTCTGCGCGAAAGAAGACGAGCGCGACCTCGTGCTCCGCGGATACGTCGCGTTCTTGGACCCGCCGAAAAATACCGCGGCCCGCGCCATCACGGCCCTGGCAAAGTATGGCGTGGCGGTAAAAATCCTTACCGGAGATAACCCGCTCATCAGCCGCAAGGTGTGTAAGGACGTTGGCCTCGTGGCCGACCCCATGCTGCTTGGCGGCGATGTGGAGAAGATGACTGACGCTGAACTAGGGGAGGCTGCAGAGAAGGCGACGTTGTTCGCCCGACTCTCTCCCGCGGACAAAGAGCGGGTTATTCGAATGCTGCGCGGCAAGGGCCACGTTGTCGGATTCATGGGGGACGGAATCAACGATGCTCCCGCTCTGCGAGCGGCGGACGTCGGTATCTCGGTGGACACGGCCACTGACATCGCCAAGGAGTCCGCCGACCTGATCTTGCTGGAAAAGGACCTGATGGTGTTGGAAGGAGGCGTAATCGAAGGCCGGAAGGTCTTCGCCAATATCGTCAAGTACATTCGGATGGGCGCGAGTTCCAATTTCGGAAACATGTTCAGCGTCCTAGGGGCGAGTGCCTTCCTTCGCTTCCTTCCGATGGCCCCGATTCAGGTGTTGACCAACAACCTTTTGTACGACTTTTCGCAGGTGCCGATTCCAGCGGACGCCGTGGACGAGGAGCAAGTCACCCGGCCGCGGCCATGGAACCTCGGTGAAATCAAGCGATTCATTCTCTTCATCGGTCCCGTCAGTTCGATTTTCGACTATACGACTTTCTTTGTCATGCTCTGGATCTTCAACTGCTGGGATCCATCCCACGCGTCGCTTTTTCAGACCGGTTGGTTCGTCGAGTCGCTGATGACCCAGACTCTAATCATCCACGTCATTCGTACTAACAAGATTCCCTTCCTGCAGAGCCGTGCGAGTTGGGCGCTGACGACTACCACGGCAGCCATCATGGCCGTTGGCGTGTGGCTGCCGTATTCCCCTTTGGCCTCTGCTCTGGGTTTCACCCATCTGCCGAGGCTGTACTGGCCAATCCTAATGCTCACGCTGCTCACCTACATGGGCCTTACCCAGATCGTGAAGATGTGGTTGCTGCGAAAGCAATGGATCTGAACTGGCACCTTAACCGAAGCTGCATGAAGAACCGCTCCAGGGTGGTAGGAAATTCTGCAGACTGCAGCTTCGAGGTTGAATCGCAGTGTCGAATAGCGACGGGAGACGCGACCCCACGGCCTGCTGCGTGACAGGCAGCGTTCTAACCAACTGAACTACACCCCCGCAAACCTGAACCAGCAACGGAAAGCCGAAAACGTGCGGGTCAGTCCGGAAGTCGCCTAGGCAGAAATTCTTCCTAGCCATTGCAACCGGATGCAGGCAAGTCGATACTCATATCCAAAATGGACGCTTTTAACCTCTGGCAAGACGACGCTTCGAGGCACCGGCCAGGTTCGTGACGCACTCATCCCGCCCTTTCCTACGGATGTTCAGCATCAACGCAAACACGGTGCTCGTTCGCTGGCTGATGCAGCTAGATCCAAGGATGAACTAGGCTTTGTGCGACTGTGCGACGCGCCTGATGAACTCGCGGAAAGTGTGATAACACGGCTCGGATCCAGGGGATTGGAGGGTGACGACTAGCATGCGCAGCCTTTCAACAAGGGCTGTTTGAGGTCTGCTTATGAGCATTTTGACCTGAGGCCCTGGAGCCGATGTTGGGTGGCGTTCTGCGGTCTGCCAAAGTGCCTCAAACTGGGCAGTAGATCCGAGCTTCCGCATCTCGGCTGGAACACCTTGAAACTCCCATGGGGAGAGCAACGGGACTCACCCTTATGCAATCCGGGCGTTGCAGTCGCGTAGGTAGTGCTTTCGCGACTGCGGCCCGTCACATGCAAACCCTTATCACACTTATTCGATATAGACTTGGAATGTTAGAGAAGGGTCACCATATGCAACTGCATACCATAGCCCATCCGCTCCCATAATGAAGTACACGTCCTGCTGGTAAAACCACGGCGGATATGCTCCTGCATAGAACCAATAGCCACCGTAAGAGTATTCCCGGCGTCCGTTATATTCGCGCCCACCACTTGCCTCAAAGCGTCCATGATGGTTGGGGCCAAAATGACTTTCGTTGTATTCGTGTCCGTATTTATCTTTCTGACCACTTCGTGCGTATTGGGCTTGTGATTGTTGCGCATGGCCAGTGGCTTGCTGTTGGTGCTGGAGATGTTTTTGCTGGTTCTGCTGGCCCTTGACTTGTTGCTGTGCCTGTTTCTGCTGGCTCTGTTCTTGGCTCTTCGCCTGTTGCTCCTGCTTCTGTGTCTTAGCTTGCTTTGGCTGCTTCTCCGGTTTCGCCTGTTCCTGTTTTGCAGGCTTTGCTTGCCGTTCCTGTTTCTGAGGCTTGGCTTGTTCCTGCTTTGCCGCAGGCTTAGCCCGTTCTTCATGCTGTGCTGGCTTGGCGCTCTCTTCATGGCGCTCTTCCTGCGCAAAGGCAGGAACAGTGACCCCGAGAATAAGTAACAACATTCCAACGATTACTGGTTTCATAATGGTTTTCCCCCAAAAGCTAATACCCGTTGGTACCGCCTTTTTTCCGCTTCTACAAACCGTCCGGCAAGGAACGATTCGAACATTTACATTCGGGCGCCGCCATTTGGGCCGCGACAGCACGTTGCGGCCTGTTCTGAATGTCCACTTCCGGTGAGACCGCATTATGCCAATCTTCGTTTGAGTAGTAGGCAACGCGACGCCCCCGGCCAAGTGGCTTATCCAACTTCTTTTAGGTCCGCGAGCTCCCCTTTCAAGTTTGCGACGACTTCTTTTGCCTCGCCGATTCGCTGTTGAACTTTGCCTGCCTTCTTCTCAGCTTTCCCTTCGGTTTTCAGATTGGGGTCACTCGTAACTTTTCCGAGCTCCTCCTTGATTGTTCCCTTTACTTCGTGGAAGCTGCCTTTGAGCTTGTCTCTCGTGCTGTTTTTCATATTTCTCCTTCGACCTGATAAAGCGCAGATTGGTGGCTCTTCGGCGGTACCCTGGATCCTTCCACTTTTTTAATCCCCCGCCTTTCTGAGATCTGAGCAGAATTGACCACCTCTGGAACGTGCGTCGGCCTCATCCGAAACAAACAAAGGTAGATTCCGTCGTCAATTTGTCGGGAATTTCCGTGTGCTGAGTGTGAGCATTCTTACTCAGACGAAAGCCGAAATTCAGCCCATCATGTCTGCATGGGCGCCTTCGATGCCTCGCGCGTTCGACTGGAGGAACTATGTTGGGTCTGGGTGTGGTCGGAACAATTATTGTGATTCTGGTGATTGTGTGGCTCGTGCGTGGCGTATGAAGCGGGTCTCAACGGCAAGATTTACCCCACTTGCATACTTCATAGGCTCAGAGAGTTCGGTGTGGCGCAGACTAACCCGCTTCCTCGTATACACGTGACATTGTCACGGAATGGCCAAAATTGCACAGCCTGGACGGAGCTAGTTCTGCCACACTGCAAGCCATGACAGTTCAAACGATTCCGAAATACCTTGAAGAAGAGCGCCAAAAAGCTGTAGACACTCAGCTGCGAACGGAAGAAGAAGCTGCGCGCATCCAGCCGCTGCACCATGGCCACCATCGCAAGGCGAAACAGCCCAAGCTGCGTTTGCTACCTCAAGTCAAAGCAGCAACCAAAAAAAAGAAAAAGAGACAAACCGTCGCTGTCGCTCGGAAGAAACCACGCGCCGCGAGGAAGAAGACGGCAAGAACCCGCAAGAGAGCGTGATCTGGATGAAAGGGATCAGGAGAAACTCAAAAATGAACAAGGATCAGGTGGCTGGCAAGATCGCTCAGGCACTGGGAAAAATGGAGCAGAGCGTCGGAGAACGCGTTGGCAATCAGAAACTGGCCAACAGAGGTGTGGTCAATCAGGTCAAAGGTGCGGCGAAGGAAACCTGGGGCGATGCCAAGGACGCCGCGAAGCAGATCCATGAATCGCATAAGAAGGCCGCTTCCGAGAAGAGCACGCAGAGCCGGGGGAAGCTAAGCCAGTCTGTGGACGAAGCCAAAGAGAAGGCCAGGGGCAGGATTGATGAATTCAAACGGCACCACTCTGCATGACACGGACGCTCCGCACCTGTCACGTTGAGGAGCGGCCCCTCAGCGCCGCGTGAGGCGCTCAGCAATGAACGGGGACTCCATGAAGCAGTGTGTCCCCTTTAGTGGCTATCTGCTACAACTATCTTTCTGTTGAGCATGTCCGCGGCCTCGGCAAGCGTCAGATCATCGGATACGCGGTGGAAGTCCCAATGGGTCTCCTTCTTTCGCATTCCGATGGTCGCGAACAAGAGAGCTTTTCCTGTGATCTCCACACTTATGTTAGTCAGGTCCCAGTGTCCTGGGACGACTTCTGCCTGCTTGACCTCAAAGTGACCTCCCTTGTCCAGGTGTCCTAGCAGACCGACTCCGAATTTCACGTCCCGTGTGAGATGACCACTGAACGCAGTCAGCCGCTCCTGTTTGCAGTCCACCCACATCTCGCCTTCCATGTAGTGGAATACGCGGGCCTCCATCGAAGGCGGGTGGAAATCCGGGTTTGTTCTAAAGTTCAGCTTTAGCATGTTCCCGTTATCACCTGCGTAGCCGAATACGAATGCATCCGGCAGCATCTTGAACAGCCTTGGCCTCGATGACCGCGCTATGCCGCCTCGGTCTGGCCACCAAGAAGAGAAGATTGTCCGCTATTTCGCCCGCTTCACCGCCTCTACCAGGCCTGGATATGGATTAACGGCCTTCCCCCTCCACCACAGCCTCTCCGGCCCCAACTCGAAGATTGCAAAATGCAGGTGCGGCGTGCGCGCATCCGCATTTCCCGTCGATCCCACAAAACCGATGGCGTCCCCACGCTCGACGCGCATTCCCTCCCGCAACCCTTCCACGTACCGGTCCAAGTGCGCGTAGTAATAGCAATACACTCCCATTTCATCGAACTGGTAGATTGTGCTGCCGCCCCGATTGCTGAGGAACAGCTTTCGGATAGTTCCGGAGACCACCGCATGCACCGGTGTCCCTCTCGGCTCCAGAATGTCAACCGCCTCATGCCGATGCCCGTTGTGAACTTCTTCGAACGTATCCCGCAGATCCGCGAGGGTGAGTCCTGAGATGGGCGGAGTCATCTCGAGCATCGAAGAAGAAGTGCCAGCCGCAAGAAACACCGGGAACAGCACGGCGGAAATTAAGAGTCTCAGGCCTATTCCTCCAGACATCGCGAGTTCCGCTTTCTCACTCCTCGAACACGACCGGCGTCCCATCTTTGACCAAGTCGGCGACCCTGGTAGCGTCCCAGTTTGTCATCCGCACGCACCCGTGAGACGCGGAATGGCCGATCTCCCCCGCTTCCGGCGTGCCGTGTATACCGTAGTGCGGCACGTTGATCCCCATCCATACAACACCCACCGGATTGTTTGGACCCGCTGCGATCTTCACTTTGGGATCTGCTTGATCGCCATCCCAGAACAAAGCCGGGTTGTAGTTGTAGGTTGGATTTCGTACTACATCCTTGATCACCCAATTTCCGAACGGGAGCGGGTCGTGCTCGCTCCCGCTCGTCACCGGGGCGTAGAAGATGACCTGACCTTCCCGGTCATACACCATCAGGACCGATTTCTTTTTCGAGACAACGATCTTGACCGCCCCCGTCTGGGCCCGCGTCGCTTGTTCAGCGCCCAACACGTTAGGGACACGGATGTGCTCTCCCGCGATGAACCGGGCACGGGGATTCAAGCGCTTGAGCAGGGCCTGGGCCGAATGGAATTTCCCGGCCAGCTCTTCCAGCACGGATGTGTAGTAAAGGCCCGGCAGTTTCGACTGCTCCGTCGCGTCTTCCGGAATCGTCTTAAGAAACGGCCCGGCGGCGTCTTTCGCGGTGATCGTATAGGACACGATCGGCTTAGCGGTACCAGCGCCGAGCGCTTTGAGCACCGCCTTCCGGCTCCGCGCACCCGGAGCAAGGCTGCGCGCGGCCTGAAACGCTGCCAGAGCCTCGCGGCTGTTCTTTCCACCCTTGCCGTCGATCTCACCCGACGAGAGTTGGCTCGATCAAGAAGGATCTGCATGTCGAGCTCTGCGAGCCCGGCTAACCGAACTGCTGGAGCTGAGTGGTTGGCAGCGATCGAGGCAGACGTGCCAAGAAGAATCACCGAGCTTGCGACAAAATACGATAAGGTCTTAAGCCTAAATATCATGGTGCCTCCCGAGCAACAATGCGACCGCTTCTGGTCATAACGCTGAACCACGCAACGCAAAGTTATCAGGCCGCAATCTGACGCGTCTGTTCAACACCGCTCAAGTTCACTGTTCGACTCGATTCGCCGTCCGATGAAAGTAGTCTGAGGACTGAATCGATCGGCTTTCCCAGACTGACAACGTCGCGTTCAGGAATCGCGTCGTGGAACACTGGGGAGGGGCGGCCTCCTGGCACGATCTTTATCAGGAGCCTCGCCGGGCTCCCGAGGCGGTTCTGAACCCTTCCGGATACCCGCGGTCACACTTATTCCGTCATCATCATGAAGAACAACGTTAAGCAGCGAACTGTGGACGTGCAAGTTGTCTCCCACGTCATAGTTGATAAAACCGAGTTTCCTGAACCGGTTCATGAAGAAGCTGACCCGCGAACGTGTCGTCCCGACCATCTCCGCCAGGGTCTCTTGACTCAATCTTGGAACCGACATTTCCGACACGCCTTCCTTGCCGAACTGTGCCATCAGCAGAAGAACGCGCGCCAGACGTTTTTCGCTGGAATTGAAAAGTTGATCCACCAGATCGTCCTGATATCGGATGTTCCGCTTCAGCAGGTACTTGACAAACATCGCCGACAATTTCGGTTGACGGCTCATGGCCGACATCATCGCCTTTCTCTCAACATGCAGAAGGACGCAGTCTGTCATTGCGACTGCAGACGACATGCGATGAAGCTGACCGGCGAGACCACCTTCTCCAAAGAAATCGCCTTCGCTTAAAATGCCAAGCGTTGCTTCTTTCCCCGCTTCCGATACAACGCTGAGCTGCACCTTCCCCGTCTGGACAAAAAATAGCCCGTCCGTCGAGTCCCCTTGAGAAAAGATTGTTCGCTTCTTTTCAAAAGACACCATATTCCTGCCCTTTCCAATCGTTGAAAGGAAGGTGTGGGCATTGAAGTCAGGTTTCTTCTTCGCGGTCGCGATTT
>JBELAC010000198.1:0-9449 GCA_049509215.1 Terriglobales bacterium | reverse complement strand
GTCCAGCGCGCGGAGCCTCACTTTGTATGGGAGCAGCACCGGCTGCAACATCCTCTGCGCTTCGCTTGGTGGGAGCCACCGGAAAGCGGCGGCGCATGAAGTCGCGGCCCTTGCGGCCAATGCACTCGACATCAATATTCTGGTCAGGCTTCGACTCGATGAACCTCGTTACAATCTTCAGGATATTGGTGTTGAACGCGCCAGCGAGGCCCTTGTCACCGGTGACAACGATCAGCAGAATATTTTTTTCGGGACGCTCGGCGAGCAGCGGATGAAGCGGTTCGCCCGTGACCTCATCATAGATGTCCGCGCGAGAGATCAGCGATTTCAAGACGTTGGTCAGCATCTGTGAATACGGCCGTGCCGCCAAGGCAGCTTCCTGTGCACGGCGGAGCTTTGCCGCCGAGACGGTCTTCATCGCCTTGGTGATCTGGCGCGTGTTGACCACGCTGCGGATCCGGCGCTTGATGTCGAGAACGTTGGCCATAATCAGTTGCCAGTTGCCAGCACCCAGTTGCCAGTCTTAGCCCTCACTTTTCTGGGCACTGGATACTGAGTACTGGGTACTATTTCGCTACCGCTTGCTTAGAATCCACGAACTGCTGTTTTGCTTCCTTGATCACTCGCGACATCTCGGCTTTGAGGTTGTCGTCGAGAATCTTCTTTTCCATGATGGTGTTCAACAAAGCCGGCGCAGTCGTGTCCACATATTGATAGAGGGCTTTTTCGAAGGGACGCACTTGATCGACCGGCATATCGTCGAGCACGCCGCTGGTTCCGGCGTAGATGATGAGAATCTGCTTCGAGAAGGGCAAGGGCGAAAACTGGCCTTGCTTCAGCAGTTCGACCAGGCGCTGGCCACGATTCAACTGGTTCTGGGTGGCCTTATCGAGATCGCTGCCGAACTGCGCGAAGGCGGCGAGTTCACGGTACTGCGCGAGTTCGAGCTTCAGCGTTCCGGCCACCTGCCGCATGGCCTTGATCTGAGCGCTGCCGCCGACGCGGCTGACGGAGAGTCCGACGTTCACGGCTGGGCGCACGCCTTGGTTGAACAGATCGGTTTCGAGGTAAATCTGGCCATCGGTAATGGAGATGACGTTGGTCGGAATGTACGCCGATACGTCACCAGCTTGCGTTTCGATGACAGGCAATGCGGTCAACGATCCGCCACCGTTTTTGTCGCTCAGCTTTGCCGCGCGTTCCAGCAGCCGTGAGTGGAGATAGAAGACGTCGCCGGGATAGGCTTCGCGGCCGGGCGGACGACGCAGCAAGAGGGAAATCTCGCGGTACGACGCGGCGTGCTTGGAAAGATCGTCATAGATGCAGAGCGCGTGCCGCTTGGTGTCGCGGAAATACTCTCCCATGGCGCACGCGGCGTAGGGCGAAATGTACTGCATGGGAGCAGGTTCGGAGGCCGAGGCCGCGACCACGATTGTGTACTCCATCGCGCCGGCGTCTTCGAGGATCTTCACGACCTGTGCAATCGAGGAGCGTTTTTGTCCGATCGCGTTGTAGATACAAATAAGGTTATTGCCTTTGCTGTTGATGATGGTATCGAGCGCGACGGCGGTTTTTCCGGTCTGGCGGTCGCCAATGATGAGTTCGCGCTGGCCGCGGCCGATGGGAATCATCGAGTCGATGGCCTTGAGGCCGGTGGCCATCGGTTCGCGGACGGGCTGGCGGTCAATGACGCCGGGAGCGATCCGTTCCAGCGGAATGAATTTGTCGGTCTGGATGGGGCCCTTGTCGTCGATGGGCTGGCCGAGCGAGTTCACGACGCGGCCGATTAAAGCGTCGCCGACGGGAACGCTGATGATGCGGCCGGTGCGCTTGACCTCGTCGCCCTCTTTGATTTCGGTGTATTCGCCGAGGATCACGACGCCAACCTGGTCTTCTTCCAGGTTCATAGCGATGCCGGCGACGCCGTGCGGGAAGCTGAGCAGCTCTCCGGCCATAACTTTGTCGAGGCCGTAGACGCGCGCGATACCGTCGCCGAGCGTGATAATCGTGCCCACTTCGTCGACCGCGATTTTGGTCTCGTAGTTCTGAATCTGCTCGCGGATTAATTGCGTGATTTCGTCTGCTTTAATTTGTGCCATAAGAAAATCAGCTCTCAGCTATCAGCCGTCAGCCCTCAGGTAAATCACCTCATCGTGCACCGTCAGCCGCTTTTCCTGATGGCTGACGGCTGATGGCTAACTTACCAACTGCTCTCGAATTCTCTCCAACTGACCGTTCACCGAACCGTCATAGATCGTGCTGCCGACCTGTACCACCGCACCGCCCAGAAGCGTTGGGTCCTGATGGTAGCGGGCACGTACTTGTTTTCCGGTCAGCTTGGCGATCTCGGCTTCCAGTATCTGCTTTTCGGGATCACTCAGATTACGCGCACTGCTTACGTCTGCTTCCGCAAATCCGAAGCGCTCATTCAATTCCTGTTCCACCTGCTTCACAATTTCGCCGAACAGTGGCAGGCGACGATGATCGGTAATTACGGCGATGAAATTCCGTACAGGACGCGATCCGCCGATTTTTTGGATCACCGCGTCGAGTACGCCACGTTTCTGTTCGCCGGGGATCGAAGGATTTTCCAGAACACGGCGCAACTGATCGCTCTCGGTTAACAGCGACTCCATCCCTTGCAACTCGGCCAGCATGCGCGTGGGGTCAGCCTTGGTGCTCACGACAACATCAGCGAAGGCGCGCGCGTAGGTGCCGACGACGGAAGCCATGGTTAGTCGCCGTCCTTTCCGCCATTCTTCGGCGAGGGCCCACTCGAGAGCTTGCTGGCAAAGTTGCGAACCAGGACCTGATCGGTATTCGAGTCGACGTTGATCTGCTTGCGGGCCAGGGCGAGGGCCAAGTCGGCGGTGTGGGTCGAAAGTTCGCGCCGGACCTGTTTGGCGGCAGCAGCAATTTCCTGCCCGGCGGCCTCGACAACCTTGCGAAGCTCTTCTTCTGCGGCGGCCTTGATCCGGGCTTCCTCGGCTTCAGCGTCTTTTTCTGCGGAAGCCTGCATCTTACCGATTTCGACATCCATCCGGCGCAGGCGATTTTCGATGTCAGCGAGTCGCTGGCCTGCATCCTTGCTGGCGGTGCGGGCTTCCTCTAACGCTTTCTGAATCGATTCGTTCCGGCTGCGCAATACACCGGGTACGTTCTTGCGGATGGCCCAGAAAATCAGGATCACGATGATGGCGAAGTTCACACCCAGAGCCAGCAAGTGGGCTCCATGAACGCTCAGGCCGGTGACCTTGGCGAGTTTCTGGACCATCGTTGAATGCTTGAGGTTCGCGTTTTCTTCCTGATCCTCGCCTTCGGCCTCGCGAGTTTCTTTGGCGAGTTCGCCACCGATGCCTCTGGGCTGATGTTCCGCTTCACCGATCTGGCCCTCAGGCTGGCTCGGCTTCGCGGCGTTGTCCGTGGATGCCGGGCTCGATGCAGATGCCGGTTTTTCCTGCGCAAAAGCGCGAAGGGCGTTTGGTGCCAGCCACAGGCAAGACAGCAGAGCCAGCATCGGAAGTGAACGGATCATTTTCTTCATCATCGTCATCATCCGCCGACCTGGCTGGGAGCTGCCACAGGGCGAAGTACTGTGCGCACGATGTCGTTCGCCAACCGTCCTGCTTCCCCTTGTAGTTTGGCCATCGCTTCCTGCTTGTCCTGCTCGAGAAGTTCGCGGCTGGCTTTCACCTGTTCCTGAGCACGGGCACGAGCCTGATTCACGGCTTCGGCACGGACCTGGGTAGCTTGCTGGCGGCGGGCTTCGAGGCTCTTGAAAACCTTCTGACGCGCCTCGCGCAGGCGCTGCTCATACTCGGCCGTGCGGGCCTCAGCGGCGGCGATGTCAGCGCGCGCTTTTTCCATCGCACCCTGAGTGCGGCTACGACGTTCCGCTAGCACTGCGGCGAGGGGCTTGTAGACCAGAAATGTATAGAGAATATAAAGCAGCGTGAGCAGAATGATGGTCGGAACACTTCCGAGCAGTAATTCGCCTAATTGTCGGAGTGTCTGCTCCATATCCCTCTGGTAAAAGCTCGTCTGCTGATCGGATGCCGGCTGATCTAGCTTGAAGAATAGCGGGTTTATAAAACTAGTCAAAGTAACACCGTCGCGATGACAGTGTCAATGAGGGCGCGCACAAGTTGAGCTTTAAATTTGGATGTCGGCTGATCTGGATTGTCCGCGCGATGGGCCCAGCGGTTTTCAGATGCATGGGATTTGTGGTTTGCGCCGATTTACGGGGGGGCCCGGGTGAAGCTCGAATTGGCGCCGGAGAACCGATAGAACTTGTCCTTGACAAACGTTCTGCGAGGGTTACCATGTAGGTATCACCTCCGATCCCTTTCCGGATCGAATGGGCCGATAGCCAAGGAAACGTCACCGCTTCTTGGCTGGCGGCCCATTTTAATTGCGGCCGTCAGATATCAGCCGCCAGCTAATTCAAGTTCTTCGAAGCATTCGACGATACACTTGCTGCCCACCGGGAAACGAACCATTACTACAAGTTGACATGGGTGTGACAACTGGGGGGGCTCACGAGACGAGAATGAGGGCGTTCCAGATTGCTCTTCTTCGCGGAAAGTGCCTGAGAACGTTATTCCTGGAAGCGGTCTGGCGCGGGGCTGGTCTCTCCCCCGGCGCCAGGCCTTTTTTATTGAGGAACTGCTCCAACTTGGAGGGCAACTTAGCGAGCGGCCGGTTGAAGCAAAGCGGCAATCTTCTCCAGGATCAGAAACATGCTCATGCCGGAGTCGACTGCGGCGTCGACTTCGTGATGATGCGTGCCCGCGTGCATGACCAGGACCTTCGTTCCCTCATGAGATTTCTTCACCATGTAGGGCAGATGATGGCGGTCCTCTTTTGAGAGGGTCGAGCCGAGGATCACCAGGTCAAAGGCATCGCGGCGCAGAGCCTCTTGCACGCCTTGGCGGTGGAGGGCGGTCGTGACGTGATGGCCGGCTTTCTGCATTTCAGCGGCGTGGGAGGCAAGAGCCTTCTCGTCACTTTCACCGTAGAGGACTTTGACTGTCGGTTTCGAAGCAGTTGTGGGCAAGGGCCCTCCTTCTGTGATTACTGCGACCCGTCAAAAGCATAAAAAACCGAGCCGAAGCCCCACAATGAGAAAGACCTTCCGTCCCTGACGTTGGTAACCACTTCATTGGCCTCCGCGGAGGCGGGTGCGGTTCTTGGAATCCGAACTGTCTCCAAACCTCCTTTGGCGGAACTCGGATCTCCAATAAACATATGGAATTGAGGACATTGCAAACGGTTGCAAATCCGTGCAGTCTAGTGCAAGAAGTATCATCTTGACAATAAGTTACGGACAGGTTCCAATCGATAAGGTTTGATTACTCCCCCATCATCCTTCCCCATCGGGTTGGTGTGTAATCGATTGTCTAAATGGGAGTTGTAATGACCAAAGTTGCCAAGTGGTGGCTCGTAGTTGCTCTGATATCCATTGCACCAATTGCGTTGGCAGATCGGGATAGAGGAGGATGTGACCCAAGACATCCTGATAAGCGGTGCCAGCAGGTTCCAGAAGGCGGTTCGACTGCAATTTACCTTATTGGAGCTGGCCTGATCTCATTGGGGGCGATGGTGGTTCGCGCTCGCTCTCGAGCCTCTAAGCCTAGCGTTTCATAGTCCGGCACGAAATCAGCCCGCGCACGAGGTTTTGACCCGTGACGCGGGTTTTTTCATTCAGACCGACGACCTGCATAAAGCTCCCCTGCCCCGACAGCACCAGCTGTTTCATTGCGACGACAGTTGACTGACACTAAGTAAAGAGACGCATTCTTCCCATGCAACCCGGAATTCGAGAGGCATTGGACCGATGGTTGCAACTTCGTGCAACCATTGCAAAAAGTATCATCTTGACAATAGGTTAGGAAGACTACTTAAATGATTATGGAGCCATAATTAGAAGTACTTTGGACTCAGTCGAAACCTTCCCCGACGGAGTAATCATGGGTAAAGTAGTTCGGAGTTGGTGGCTTGGAGCTTTCGTGTGTTTCATGCCTGCCGCGCTAATGGCTAGTGGCGGGAAGTGCGGTAGCGCAGTTTCAAATTGTCAGCAGGTGCCGGAAGGCGGTTCGACGGCAATCTATCTCATCGGAGCTGGCGCGACGTGCCTGGTCGCGATGTTTGTTCGCTCTCGGCTATCCAAACGCACGGTTTCATAGCTCCCCAAGAACAGACCTGGCATGAGTTCCCAATCTCGTGCGTTAGGCTTTTGGTTTGATGGGTCCGATCTCTCTGAAAGAGCGCTGGATCGTTGGCTGACATCCCTCCTCGCTACTCATCAAAAACCCACAGTTTAACGGCCTCGACTAATCGGCCGCAGATCGTTCCGGCGAGGTGCGGAAGTCATTTCGTCGAAAAATCCACAAAAGTACAATGATCCCTGCTACGGACAAACCAAAGAAAATGATTCCACCCTGCCTATGTAGCCTTCCGTGAAGAAACCCGGGATCAACACGCGTTCCCAACTCGGCAATCGTAAAGATGCGAAGCCCGTTCTTGGCGACCGACAAAGGAATTGCCGCCGCGACCAGAATCAGCTTTCTCCACCATGACCTCAGGAACAAATGAGCCAGGACGAGGGTGGTGACGACGAGCAGGGCGCTCGAACGGATGCTGCTGCACTCCTGGGCAACTTCGATGTCAAGCTTTGGAATCGACAACACGACACCGTCCTGCGTGACCGGGACCCGCGCCAATTGGAACAGGATTCGAGCGGCCAGTGCGGACTCTTGTTGCAAGAACTCGATAATCCGGCTCAATGCGAAGCTGGGAATGGGGACAAGCAAGGCCAAAAAGCAGAGTGGGAACAGGAGCGACTGAAAAGCCTTTACTCCGAAGCATAGCAGGACGCTCGCAATCCACCAGATCACCAGGGCCAGCATAGCAAACGACAAGCGGACATCATCCGGCGCGGTGACAATTATCCATTTTGCACAACACGCAATCAGCGCCGCCAAAAGCAATAGCGCCGCACCAATGCGCGGGCTCGGCCGCGGGGCGATGTGAACATGCGCCCACTCCATGTAAATAAGCGCGGCACTCAGGGGCAAAATCAGAAGGATGTGAGTGTAAGCATCGACCGCCAGCGCCAACTTAATCGTAGCGACGAGCGAGCGCCACCAAAACACGATCGAGAGAATAAATAGAGTGGCAAAAATCAGAGCTTGGAATCGCGTCGTCATGGGTCCGTTAGGTTCTGGGTTTCTAATACTTGGCAGATCCACATTCAGAGACTGCATTTACCGAAAAGTTCTAAAACCGTTTCCAATCTAACACTGAGCAGTGAATTGCGAGAGCGACGATCGCGCGGGATTCCGGCAAAAGTACGGAAAAGCCGGAAAATTACTGCTACCTGGATGCAATCAAAAAAGAGGCCATTGCCAAGAAGTTCTTGCAGCGATCCGACCTGAACTCGTGTATGAAAAGTCCGACCACTGATCCCGATTTGGGAAAAAGCTATATCCAAAAAAAAGAGTGCCATATTTGCTGGCACTCGTTTATCAGTTTGCTCAGGGCCTACGCCAATCACGGTCGGATTCGTATTGGAACGACGTAGGTTGACACTCTGCCGGCATGTCCGGCGCAACGTCCAATGTTTCCCAGTTTATCGATACCTGTTCCCTAGTCTCCCTTTCCTGAAAGCGGAACGTACTGGGTGCCGACTACGGCGTTATCAATGAACGTCAAGTTGGCAGAGCGGTTGCCGGTAGCAGTGGGTGTAAACACGACCGAGATCGTGCACTTGGCACCCGCCGCAAGCGAACTCGGGCAAGCATTGCTTTGAGCAAAGTCTCCCGCGTTCGAACCCGTGACGCTAATGCTGGAAATTGTCAGAGGCGTTGTTCCCGAGTTGGTTAGAGTTACGGTTTGGGCGTTGCTGTGAGTCTTCACTTTTACCGTACCGAAATTCAGACTCCGCGGACTCAAACTCGCCTGAGGATTGATCACGTTCGCCGAGAAGGTAACCTGCTGCGGGCTTCCGGGAGCGTTGTCGGCGATGTTGAGTGTGGCAGAAACCTGTCCCACATTGCCGGAGAAGAAGAGGATGTAAATGTTGCAGCTCTTCCCCGCCGCCAGCGTCGCCGAACAGTCATTGTCAATGATGTTGAAATCGTCGGAGTTGGTCCCGGGACCAGGTGTCAACGTCACTTTGCTGATATTGAGCGTGGTAGTACCGGTGTTCGTTACGGTGATGGTCGAAATGTTCAGATCGAGGTAGAGGTAAACGGTTCCGAGGTTAACGCTGGTCGGGGACACAGTGACAATAGGTCCTGTGACCACAAGCGTGAAGTTCTGGGTTACGCTTCCCGCGGCGCTCTTGGCAGTGAAACTGATCGGGTAGGAGCCCCCAGCATTGGTCGTCCCGCTCAGCGTAGCGCTTCCGGTTCCACCCGTGAAGGTGATGCCAGCGGGCAGGGTGCCCGACTCGGTGATGGCTGGACTCGGGAAGCCGCTCGCGGTGACCGTGAATGACCCCGCTACGCCCGCGGCGAAGGTCGTGCTATTGGCGCTGGTAATTGCAGGAGACTGGTAGACCGACTGTCCGCCGGACAGGGTTCCCGTGCTCACATTGTTGTTGCCATCGCCTGAGTAATTCGCGACGACGCTGTGGGTTCCCGCGGCCAGCGTGGAGATGGTGAGAGTAGCTGACGTCCCGGACAAAGGCACTGTGCCGGCGCCGGTTCCGTCAATCACGAATTGCACCGTCCCGG
This sequence comes from Terriglobales bacterium, assembly GCA_049509215.1. Classification (GTDB taxonomy): domain Bacteria; phylum Acidobacteriota; class Terriglobia; order Terriglobales; family Acidobacteriaceae; genus Acidiflorens. The sequence goes on along the minus strand of JBELAC010000198.1, from coordinate 711 downwards.
TCGGAATTCCCGATGCCGGCAACACCTCTGCCACGCTCGCGGTGAAGCTTACGGCTTGGCCATAGGTGGACGGGTTCAAGCTGGAACTGACTACTGTGTTTGTGTTCGCCGCAACCACCAAGAAGCTCTGGTTAACGGGCGTGGCCGGGTCGTAGGAAGTACTGCCGGTGGCTGGCTGCGTCGCCTGTATGGTACAGGTGCCGACAGCAATCAGCGTCACGGTTGTTCCTGAAACCGAGCAAACCGCCGGTGTTAGCGAGCTAAAGCTTACCGGCAGGCCGGAACTGGCGGTCGCGCTTACGGTGAACGAGGTCCCGTAGGTCTGGGTTGAGATCCCTGGGAACGTGATGTACTGAGGCCCCAGCACGTTGTAAGTCACGGTCGAAGAAATGGTGTTCAGCGCGGAATCCACTACCGTCGCCACGAACGTGTGTGGACCCGTCTGGCTTGTGTCGAACTGCGCTCCATTCGCAACAGATCCACCCGGAGTGTCGATGGCACTGCAGGAGTTCACCGTCAGGTACGGCCCGGTCGCAGAGTTGCCATTGTTTACCGCGGTGCAAACGTAACTGGCCGCAGTCGTTGAGTTCTGCTGATAGCTGCCATTGTTCTGGGGCTGAGTGACATTGACCGTCGGCACCTCGTTCGGCGTAAGGTAGGTTACTACCCAACACGAAGTGGAGCCGCCGCTGCCGCCCAGAGCCGGCTTCG
>JBELAC010000197.1:0-9472 GCA_049509215.1 Terriglobales bacterium | reverse complement strand
ACTCGTATATCCGCGTCTCGCCTGGACGGGGCTGCACGCCGGTTAATACTGTTTCCACCCCCACCGGATAAACGCTCCCACCATTCTCGGTGGCGTATGCCAGACCGTACATGCTCAGCAAAGCCACCACGCAGGCCGGCAGTCTCCATATAGAGCCATTAGACATTCGGTTCCTCGCACGGAACAAAAGCAATAGTCTCCACATGCAGAAGGAACCGGTCAGTGATCTCGCTCACGGCAGAGGAGCCTAAAACTGGTCATCGCCTCGAACTGAGTTCTTCTGAGAAGCTAGCCTTCTCCGCCAAAAGACGATTCAGCTTTGCCATTACCTGAAAAGCATCAGCGATATAAAGCACGTCCGCTTTCCCGCGCGCCCACCCACAGTTGGGATCGAGATTGATGGCGCGCCGTTCGCTGATGAAGCGCCAGCCCACCACGTGCGGTTCCTCGCCATGGCAGCACGTCGAGAGTCCTTTCGGATGGCGGGGTGTCGATCCTGTCTGGCCCACCTGGTTGAGATGGGTCATAAATCCGAGGACAGCCTGGTTCTCTCCACTCTGATCAACCAGCGATTTGCTTCCACCGAGTGATGCCCCCGAAGTGCGCAGAAAATCCAGAATGACAGTCTCGGCTTCCGGCAAGTGAGTCTTGCCATCGGCTTGTTTCTTACACCAGCCGGCTCCGGCGACAAAAAGAATCTTGGCATCCGGGCGGATGGTTTGCTTGTCGCTGCTGGGGACGCGCAATCCGGCGAACGCGGTACGCGTGGCATTCTCTGAAAGAAGAACGTCGATCATCTGGACGCTTGCCGTCCCCGCTGTTCCTGCCCAAGCCTCATGGCATCCGGAATCGAGCACGAGAACCCAAGGCCGCGCTTCGCGCTGAATAAGGGCCTCCAGTCGCTGCCTGTAAAACCAGCGCTTGGCCGTCAGGACGCCATCCACCAACTCAATCGACGTGAGATGCGTGTCCACGCTTCCCTTCAAACGCTGCGCCACGCCCGGCATCACGCGCAGAAATCGCGACGTGCCGGGAGCAATCACAATTTGCGGTTGGGTGGCGGCGCAGATTGCCTCCACAGCGGCCGCATCACTGGCATAACGGGGGTGCGCGAAATCCGCGCCTGAAACTCCGATGATTCGCGCTCCCGTTGCAGCCAAAGTGTCGGCAGCGGCTTGCACGTTTTCGCCGACGAGCCCGATCGTTAACGTGCTCCCAAGTTGCTTTGCGGTGTTGAGCGCCGCACCCAGCGCCTCGTACGCCACCTTCGGCAGAGTGGTTCCTGACTCGTCCACGTGCGCAACAAACAAGATGTTCTGTGACATGTCGTCCTCAAATTCGAAAATCTGGAAATCCTAAGGTCCGCCGCCCCGGTTCAAGGCCCCTCTTACTCCTGCACGATCCATTCCAGAAGCTCAGCGGCGATCTCATCCGCCGGGCGATCCTTAACGATGCGAGTCTGCCGCTGCTGCTTGGGAGGCGTGACGCTCAGATAGCGCACGGCACCGCTCGGCAGCGCTCCGGCTTTGGCCTTTTGTAACGCAGGCATGACGGTACGCATATTCGCCATCCCAACCTGCGGATTGTTTTTCGGCTCAGGCAGGTTGCCCGTTGCCCAGCCCAGCAGCGCTGGAGGCCCCTGACAGACCGAAACCATGTGCCGCCCGCCTTCGATCCGCTCCAGAATCTCAAGCGAACCATCCGGTTGAACCGTAAGCTGATCGACACCCTGGAACTGATCGAGGATTTCTAGTTGCTCGCCGACCAGTTGCATGGTCACGCCCGCCCCGCGTGATGCCGACTCCCAGCCTCCGAACAGAAGCAGGCGCGAGCGGTCAAGACCGGGAATGGATTGAATGGCGTTTGCCAGCAATCCGGCAACCGCGTGCGCATCGGCAAAGCCACTGGCCGGGGAGTCGATCGGGACAAGCTCAAAGCTAGCCTTCTGCGCCACGTTCATCATGACTTGCTGCAGTTTGGCCTTGGGCGCTGCACTGACCAGCCAGACCTTGCTGCCCGGCGCGTGCGCGGCCAGATTCGCGGCCTCATAGAGCGCGTGTCCGGCCCACGGATCGAGCACGGCCGGCAGCATCATTTCGTTCTTCAGCGCCGGACCGGTCGCGGTTGTGATCGGCTCCAGCGTCTGCAGTGGGTCCGGGACAATACCCGCACACACCACAATGTGATAAGCGTTGCTCATGCGATTCCCCTGAAAAAGCCTATTGAAAAATTTGTCGGGCGTGTTGGGTGCGCAGTTAGTTCAGCGTGGAGTGCAACCCTCCCGCACCCGCGCGAAATTCGACGTTGCTCTTTTCACCGTCGGCGCGGCAATTCCATAAACATGCGCCGCAGTACACGCACTTCTCACGATCAAATGCCGGCACACCATCCTCGCCGCGCGTGATCGCCTGCCCGGAACACATTTCGACGCACAGTTTCGGCTCGCAGCTCTGACACAACTCGGGACGCGCGAAGCACACGTGATTCGCATAGCCCGCAGGAGCCTGCACACTTCCGCCCATCAGCAAGGCATCCTGGTGCGAGATCAGCAACTGGCCATCGAACGGAATCTGTGGCCAGCCACAGCGATCCATGATGCGATCGTGCAGCGCACTTCCGCGAGCCGCGCACTCTTCCTGTAACTGCTTCAGTTCAGCCGGCGACACGCGCGACCCGTAAAGCTTCTCCAGCGTAGCTGTGCCGCCGCGCTCGAAACGAGCGCATGCCGCCGGAGAGATCATGCCGCGCGTAAGGCCGGTAATAGCCATGCCGATCAGCCCGGTGACTACGCCGCGCTCGAAGCCATTGCGCGAATCAGCGGCGATCTTAGACTCCGCTTCTACCCAGCTTCTGCGCCGGCGGCCCACATAAGCCTGTGCGAGGTTCTGACGCGTGAACGCCTTCTTTCCTTCCACTAACTCGACCACGGCTTCCGCTAGTTGCACACCCGTGGTCCAAGCCTCGTCCACGCCGGAACCCGCGAGCACGTTTGTGCTGCCCGACCCTTCGCCGATGCGCGCGTATCCCTCCCCAACCAGGAACGGTTCGCCGTGGCGGCCCGATTCCTGTAACGATTTCGCTCCCCACGATTTGAGAGTTCCACCCTGCAGATGCCGCCACAAATAAGGATGCAGCAGGAAATGCTGCAGGTAGCGATAGGCCGTGCGCACCGGGCTACGCAGCCACGAAGGGATGAAGATGCCGACCGACGCCATGCGATCGGGATGCACATAAAGAAAGCCGAAGATCTCCGGCTCAGGAAATCCAATTGTGTGCAGTACCGTTCCCGGTTCCAGGCCGGAATCCTCACGCAGTTCGACCACCATCTTCATGCCGAGCGCCCACTCTCGCTGGTGATTGCCTTTGGGCAGTCCAAAGTGCGAATCGATTTGACGTCCTACGGCTCCCACCGGGCCATCGGCAACCACGGTCAAGGCGGCGCGAACGTCCATACCGGGCATGAATCCCTCGCCAGGCCTGCCATCCGGATTCACTCCCTGATCTGCCAAACGAATGCCGTGGACAGCATCCTCCTCGGTCGTCGCGCCGCCGAGCGGTTCGATAATCGCTTCGCTCACCGGCATCCCCGGCCATATCTGAACCACTCCGGAACTTGCGACCTGCTCACTCACCCACTGGTTAAATTGTCCAAGCGAGAAAATCATCCCATCGCTTTTATGCATGAACTCGGGAGTAAACGGGAGTTCCACTGCATCGTCATGCGAACCGATGAGCAACCCCAGCAACCGGACCTTCCAGTCGGCCATTCGCATTGCCATCGAGCGCCGGCTCGCTCCGATTGGATCCAGCAGGTAGACAAGTTTTTCTTTCTTGACGGGCACCGCCATCGGGACCTGCGTGAGGTCAACCTCGGGAAAACTGGCACGGATTCCGCGCGCGCGTGTGACCGCGCCCGACACGCCAAATCCCAGGCCGTCTGCGCGCTCGTAGCAGACCACTTGCAGCGGCAAACCTGGCGACACCGCGCTTTCCAATCGCGGCGTACCGTCCTCATTCAGAAGATGGCGCGAGAGGGTAGTCAGAAATCCGCCCATCGCCGGCCCGAAACCCACCCCGGCGATGTCGACAGACATCTGTTGCCGCGCGACCGGAGTCGAGGGCGATTGGGTGGACGCGCTCATGCCGGATAGTCCAGCGCTTCCGGAATCATGATCTTCGAGATCGACTCCGCCGCCCGATCTTTGGCCAATCGCGATCCGGTCAGGCATGAGTCAAGCTTCGTATGCAGCTGAAGAAACGGCTGCGCCGAATCGCACCTGGCACACGGACCGGCTTTCTTCGCATGAGATCCATCAAGGTTAACGACGTCCAGTCCATAGCTGGCGATGCCGGGCACAACACCTTCAATCGCGTCTAACTCGTCCTCGTGCCAGCAGCCACGGGTTCCCGCCTCGTCCCATGCAGGATGCCGGTTGTAACCAAACACCAGCTCCGCGCAAATGCGAGAAGCTTCGCCGCTGGCCCGCGCCGTCTGCACGTGACAAAGATCGGTCAGAAAATTGACGAGACCAGGCAGTCCCTCGGCCAGCGAGGCATCTTCCCCACCCTGCTGCCGCAACCGCAGCACGTCGAGAATCTGGCAACGCACCGCCATCAGCCAGCACAGCGCGTCCGCGAGTGGGAAGGTCACACCCTGTCGCGCGCTCTGGTACAACTTGCTGCCGTCTGCGTCCTTCGTCTGTTGCAGATGATCGAGCGACCAGAGCCACATCGACATCGCAGTCGCCAGCGCACAAGCGCCAGTGCCCGGATGTTCCGATGCGATTCCGCGCATCTCGCGAATCCAACTGCGAAACTGCGCGAGGAACACCGGATTCGTCATGGTCACGGAAAGCTGGCGCCGCTGCACGGCCTCAGGACCTTCGTACGTCGCTTCCAGCTGTGCATCCATCCATTTGTTGCCGAGGAATCCAGGGCAGTCTTCGGTGATGCCATACCCGCCCATCAGGCTCACGGCCTCGCGCATCATCTGCGCGCCCCAGCCGGTATTCCAAAGTTTCGCGGCCGGGCAGAGAACGTCGGCCACTGAATCCAGCGCCACGAAACGCAACAACAAGTCGGAGTTCAACTCTTCTTTACGCGGATCGCCGGCCGGCAACTGAATCAGAGCAACCGCCCGGTCCGCCGCTTCCCGCAATATCTTCGACTTCGCTTTGGCTCCGGTGACTCCGCGATCCGCATAGAACTGATCCATCTCTTTCTCCATCGGATCGAGTTCATCGAAGGCCCGCGCCGCGGCAAAAGCCAGCGATGCGCTCGCTTCGCCGGTCGCCCACACATCGACGAGCCGATGCAGCGCGTCTTGCCGCGCCTGCAATCCCAGTTCATAGCGCACCGATCCCGGAGTCGCCGTTTCCGCGCCCCGGAATCGTCCCCGCTGATACCGGATCACAGGCTCAACGGCAGAAAGTAATTTCGCCGCCGTCATCACACCGACGGTGACGCGGGTGCGGCGGAATACGGCTTCGATGACCGCGCTATGGCTGTGGCGCGGAACCAGAACCCCATCTTTAATGTCGTAACCGCCGACAATCCGGCTGGCCGGAACCCGCAAATTGAAAATCGGATCGCCGGTTGACGACAGCTGGTGAACCATTTTTCGAGTCGGGGTGCCCCGATCAAAAATTCCCGGATCGCCTTCTTCGAGAATCACAATGCAACTGCCCTTGATGCGCTCGTCATCCGAGTCCACGGCCGCGGTGACAAAATTCGCAAATCCGATGTTGGTAATAAATCGTCCGCGCTTTTCTACCTGCAGGACCGGTTCTTCTCCCGGCTTCCACTCGACGATCCGAATCTTCCCGTTGAGCATGCCCGTGTCCACGCCCACATAAGGGATGGGTTCGGTCAGACAGAATGCTCCACGCAATGGCTTGCGATCTTCTCCCGGTTGCGCCGGAGCCGCCAGGCTCATATAGTGACGCTGCTGCTCGACCGTGCCCCGCTCATGAATAGGCGCCAGTGCCAGGCATCCGGCCAGGCTAGCCGTCGCTGCGCCGCCATCCACCCAGGCCAGCTCAAACGCTACCAGCGCGAGCGCCAGGTTCTTCGGACCGGCGAACAGTCCGCCCTGCTCCGGGTCCATGAACACGGCCGTAATGCCCGAGCCGTCAAACGCCTCCAGCAATTCTGCTTTTTCCGGAGTCCATTCATGCGAGTTTCTCCCGCCGCTGGCGACCAGCCGCGCTACCGGGCCGCGCGCCACCGCTCTCGCGGACTGCAATAGCAACTGCAAATCGTAACGATCGGCAAATCCCCACTGTATCTGGCGCGCTGCGTCGGAAGGCAGTGTCCGTAACGTTTCTGGCTGAACCGGGCTTGCAGTCGCCATAGACTTCCTCCTTAAAGCTTTACCGAAAATACCCTCAGCGATTCTGACGTTCGACAACCCATGGGTCTGTGATGAGGATCACGAGTCGCTATGACCTCAACCGCACGCTCGTATCTCTGCGGACTTAGTCGGTTGGAGGCAGGCGTGTCCGGGATCCCTAAACAGGATGCTGAAAAACTCGAACTTTAGGTTTTGAAAGGGCGCGTCTTCAATCCGCGCCATTAGGCCCCGCAAAATCACTAGCGGCTCTACTGTGACTGGGCCTCTTGGGCCAGGCGGCTTGAGAACAGAACGCTGTAGCGGAATAATGGATCTTGACACGGCCTTGCTTTCACCCGTGAAAGGAGGTCCTGCAATGACACGCGAGTTCAGCGCTCATTCTTATCACAGTCTCACTGTTCCCTTCGTCGAGATGGCCCCGCCGCACCAGCCATCGCAGGAGGATTGGAGGGCAGTTCGTGAGGCTGAGCTGCGCGCTGCCACTCTCGAATACGAGGCTGAACTGCGGGACAAGTTTGACCAGCTCCCGAAGTGGACTACTCTCGAGGACGGCCAGTTGCGCCATCACTATTGGAACGGGCAGAAGTGGATCGAGTTCGATTTCAACGATCCGCCCTTGTGGGCAGTTGAGAACATGGAACTGGACAGTCTGGCGGCGCCAGGTGTGTAAGGCAGATGTCTAACAGCCGTTGAGGGAAATTGCGAACATCGAAAATTTGTTCAGCAGCCTGCTAACTAACGCTTCCACAGAGAGTACATCGTCACGGTCAGCAGGATGATGAGAAGTGAGGTTGCTAACAAGATCGTCAAAATCACCATAATCCCTCCTCAGCATGGGACGAATCTTGCTTCAGAATGAGGGCAGAAAGCACCGCGCCCAGAATCTGCTCCACTCCCAGAGAAGAATCCACCGAGAGCAGGCCTTCATGGTCTTTGACTGTTCCGCCACCATCAGCTTTTTTCAAGCGCACAAACTTGACGGACGGTTGATCGTGGCGCAGCTGCCGTTGGTCTTTATCGGTCAGGGCAGGACACGAAATAATCACATCCCGCCATTCACAACTTAACGAGTAGATTGCGTGTGAGAGTACTTCGATCTCCGCAGGGCACTTGGCGTTACTCAAAGGACTTCTCGTTGCGGCGCCCCCGAGCAAGCTCTCAATGTCCGCAAATTCCCATCCCAGGGATTCAGCGAGGAGCCGCCCAACCCCCCGGCTGCTCGATTCCATCTCGCCGATGACAACTATGACCATCTTGCTCACCCGTGGGTGGTCCGGTCGTGTCAAAAAGGCCAGTCTCTTTCTTTAAGTACGAATTCACGATCCCAGTTCGTGCAACTCCTCTTCGTACGGCACATTGTCTGCGTGGGCCTGTTTCGTTTGACGTCGACGGCGTACATAAAAACAATTACGCTTCGTGAGTTGACGCACCAGGCATTGATCCCGGAAATAAATTCCGCATTGCAGGCACACTTCGTCCGGGTGGGCATGGTGGTCTACCAGTTCAGCCGACAAGCGGTCCAGTAACCTCGCCGCGCGTTTTAGTTTGTCTTCCGAAAATCCGCGGAAGACCTGGGCCAGCTTTCGTTCTTTCTTTTGTTCATAGATCGCGAGCAAACCCAGGCTGGAGTCGGTGAGCGAAACCCGAATCTCCCGGCGATCCGGGCTGCCTTCCTCCCGCCTCAGCAATTTGCGGCGCACCAGTTTGTCGACTGCCTTGCTGGCGGCCGCATTGCTCACACCCAGAAACAGCGCAACATCGCTGATGGTGTGCGCGTCGGTCATCGCCACCATCTTCAACAGCTTGAACTGCGACAGCGTGAACCCCTTGCCCGCACTCTGCTCCAAAATCTGCTTCTCAACCACCTCTTCTACTGCCGAGGCGAAGATCTGCGCGCTTCCCATAAAGTCGTGCGCGATGTCGCCGTTCCCGTCCCTTGCCATGTCGATTCTTCCACCCCAAAGGAAATAGTTTCCGTGGTTGATTATCGCATGTGCCTGGTTCTTGTCAGGCGCGCCCGACCTCCTGCGTGCATGGTTGCCGGCCATGTCCCGGCAGGTATTCGTGCATCACCCACTCCGCCGCATGCGGCAATGCCGCCTGCAGGGGTGCGGAAAGTCCCGGAGAGATTTCCGTTGGCAGCGGCCCTGTCTGGCACGCCAGCACTCGCACTTCAACCCCGCAAGTTTCCTGCAATTCACGCAGCAGATTTGACGTCGGCATCTGGTGCATTGAAAAATCGTCCAGTTTCGCCACCGGAATTTCTGAAGGATCGATTTCGAACAGCTCACCGGGACTGCGTCCGGCATCGATTGCATCGATGACAAGCAAGCGCGGCGGACGCACCGGGCTCAAGCACAAAGTGAATAGCAAATTGCGGACGCCCGTGCCTACATCCCGAAAGCAAACACCTTCGGGCAGAGAGTAGTGTCCTTCCAGGCAGTCGATTACCTCGCACCCGAAGCCGTCATCCCCGAACAGGATATTACCGACGCCCAGCACGAGCGTGGACGTCAGGCAATACTCAGGGAGATCGGATCGATCACTCTCCCGCATCCTTCTCCCCCCTTATCTTGTTTGCGAGCGTTCGACTGTACCGCCGTCGTCGCAGCGGCTGTCCGGCCCGCGTTCTCGCCCGCCGCGCCTGCGTCTCACTAACCGTTCTGAAAGGGCGCGGCTTGAGCGGCGCCGTTCCGAGCTGCAGATGATGCGACCTTTACCAGGCTGCGGAAAGACTCACGTATGCTTGCGGGCTTTAGCCCCTGAGGGTTAAGCCCGCAGCCACGATCTACAAAACCAGTTCTAATTCGCGAGCGTATCCAGCAGATTGCCGTCCGCGTCCACAATATCCAGCTTCACCGAAATCTTGCCATCCAAACGATGAGTGGCGCAGGAGAAGCATGGATCGTAAGCTCGAATCGACATTTCTACCATGTTCAGCACTCCCTGGTCGTACTGGCCGTCATGAATCAAACTCTTCGCGGCCTGTGTGACAGACATATTGATGGGAGCGTTGTTATGAGTAGTGCCCACGATGAGGTTGACGTTGGTGATCATGCCGTCAGCGTCTGTCGTGTAGTCATGGATCAGCGTGCCGCGGGGCGCTTCCGTGCAGCCCAC
>JBELAC010000196.1:0-17775 GCA_049509215.1 Terriglobales bacterium | reverse complement strand
TCCTCCCGAGGAACTGTCTCCGCCTCCTCAGTCCACTGCGCCGTCGCTATCAACCGCGCCCCACCCTTCTGCGCCTCCGGTCAAACCAAAGAAGCCATGAATGGCGGAACGGTGCCGAGCATGCCTCGCTCGCTCAATTGGGTTGCAAGGTCACAATCAGAGAGCCAACTGCTGGGACGCCGACATCACCGTGTCCGGGATAAGTCGTGAACCCGAACAGAGCAGGCACATTGGTAAACGTGTTTCCGTAAGCGTCTTTAAATGTGCCTGTCACGCTTCCACTAACGGTCTGGTACGTCGCACCACCTGCCTGCGTTGCCTGCTGAATTGTGGGTGTCGTAGAAAGCGTCCCCAGAAAAGTACATGCTGGTTTGCAGAAGTCGTGCGAATCCGTCAGGTAAAGCTCGCTCACGCCGTCCACGGTTTGAACAAGAACGCAACTGGTCGTCCCCATCGGACAGTTCTGTGGCCCGAACTTGTAGTGCTTTCCATGCCGCTCTGGATACCAGAAACTCAACGGCCCTAGCGGAAAGCTGTACTGCATGATGACGCCCGCCGGGTTCGGGAGTACAAAAGCCTCCCACGATGTCATGGCAACCTGCTGAGCGTGAACAGCCATAGCGCTGGCAGCGACCAACCCGATGATTACAGCCCGTGCAAATTTCATGAGCTTCATTCGATTCTCCTTGTGGGGCGGCAGCGATGGGAACTTGCTAAATCGATCTGCTCGCTGGCGTCATTCCCGATTCCGGAAACAACTCAGTGAGAGAATCTCTTTATTCAGTTTTCCCTAAGAGACTGCGGGCCGATATGCCTGCCACTGTGCAAAGCAATCGCCTTAGCCACTGCAAATGTGACGTTCGTAATCCTGAGGAGTTGGCGATTCGATCGAGCGCGGGCAACATGCGAGATTGTCTGCTGGATAGACAGTGTCCAATTCCGGAACACCGGCCCAGCCTTTCGCGGGGTCAAATTACTCGTAGGCCATAATAAAAAGCACACTTACGGCGCACCGACGAAACTCAATTCCCCGATTTGGTGTGTCTCGCTACAATAGAGGCTTATGTCGAGTTTGCCCTTACCACTCGCTGCCTTCGTCGCCGGCTTGATTTCATTTCTCTCGCCCTGCGTGCTCCCTCTCGTACCGGGGTATGTTTCGCTGATCTCCGGCGCGGGCATCGAAGAGCTGAAATCGAGCGAAGCACATCTGTTTCGCAAGCTGATGCTGAATTCCGCCGCCTTCATCATTGGCTTCAGCATCGTCTTTATCACTCTCGGCGCGCTCTCTACCGAAGTCGGCCAGGTTCTGGCGCAATACAAAACTCTGCTCGCCCGCGTTGCAGGAGCGGTCATCATTCTTTTCGGACTGCACCTCACAGGTCTCTTTCAGATCAAAGCTCTGCTTGCCGATACCCGCCTGCACACTCTGAAAGGTGGATCTTCTCCCTGGGGTGCATTCGTCATCGGCTTCGCCTTTGCCTTTGGCTGGACGCCATGCGTGGGTCCGATCCTTGCCGTCGTGCTGGGATTTGCCGCCGCGCAGGATACGGTTTGGAAAGGCATTTTCCTGCTGGCGATCTACTCGGCGGGTCTCGCGGTGCCGTTCCTGATTACATCCCTTGGCATCGAGCGCTTCCTGAAGTTTTACAACCGCTTCAAGTTCCACATGCATGCCGTCGAAGTGGCGAGCGGAGGCCTGCTTATCGTTCTGGGCATCCTTCTGGTCATGGGGCGCTTCACGGTTATCTCCGGCTGGTTCTCCTTCTTGAACCGCTTTGCTCTCTAAGGCCGAGCCCGATGGACGCCAGAGACGGGTCTTCTGAGAGACGGGCCTTCTGAGAAGGTATAATTAGGGCAATCCATTTTGTAGCTTTCCCCGAGAGTTCGAGGTTATCGGTGCAAAGAAATCCGTTAATTCTGTTCTTTGTGGGCGCTCTTGTGGCGGTCATGCTGTTTGCCGGCTTGCGCATTGCCCGCAACAACCGCGCCAACGGCCCCGCGAACGGACAGCTCATGGGTGCGGTGGCTCCCGACTTCGAGTTACAGTCCATCGAGGGCGCAAACCTCAAGCTCTCCAGCCTGCGCGGCAAAGCCGTGCTCCTCAATTTCTGGGCGACCTATTGCGGTCCCTGCAAGATTGAGATGCCCTGGTTCGTGGAACTTCAGAAACAATACGGCCCGCAAGGCTTTCAGATTGTTGGAGTTGCCATGGACGACGCCAGCACCGATGACATCAAGAAATTTGCCCAGGAGATGGGCGTCAATTATCCGATTCTGCTCGGCAAGGAAGCAGTGGGCTTGAGCTATGGCGGCGTCAATGTTCTGCCGACAACATTTTTCCTTGATCGCAATGGCAAGATCATCTTCCGCGAATTCGGCTTGCAGAGCCGCAGCGTATTTGTAGACCACATCAAACAGACGCTCGGAGGCGCAGTACAAGCTCAAAATTAGCGATGAAAATTTTATTGACGTGCGCGTTGTTTGCTCTCTTCACCTGTGCATTTGCCCAGGAAGAATTTGGCCCCAAAGGTCCCGTCGTCAAGATGGCGCCCGCGCCGGTGTTAACGGCCGTCCAGGGCAAGGCCTCCACAATCTCGCTTTCCTTCAACGTCGCGAACGGATATCACATCAACTCCAATCACCCCAAGTCCGAGTACCTCATTCCGACTGCTCTCAAGACCGAAGCCAACACCGACATCGTCATAGGCAGGACTACCTATCCCGATGGAGAGGATAAGAGCTTCGCCTTTGCTCCCGATGAGAAGCTCAACGTCTATACCGGTGACTTCAAGATCGATGTGCTGGTTCGCCCCATGCATTCCGCGCAGACGGGCAAGTATGTCATTCGAGGGACCCTGAAATACCAGGCTTGCGACAACGCAGCGTGCTATCCCCCGAAAAATCTGCCTGTGAGCTTTGACGTGAAGATCACCAAGGCGCCGGCGGCGCATTCCGCCAACCCAGCGCAGAGTCCCCATGCGCATCCGTAGCGCCTTGCTGGGGACTTAGAAAGTGCATGGATTGACTGCGACCTGAGCATCGCAGAACGGATTGTGGCTTAGACGCGGAGTTTCCGCGTTTAGTTCTTACAGCACCACCGCCCGCGCCTGATCCAGTTGACGTGCTAACTCGTCGATGCGCGCCTGCAGTACGTTTCGAATCGACAGCATCCCCAGCAACTGTCCTTCGTCCGCCACGATGGGCAGATGCCGGTAATGCCTCTCGACCATCGTTGCGAGGGCTTCGCCCGGAGTCGTTGTGCGCGTCGCCAGTTCCACCGGAGTGGTCATGACTTCGCGCACCGAAGTCTTTTTTGGATCGCGCTCGCTCAGAGCAAGCCGCCTTAGTACATCCCGTTCCGTGAAAATCCCCGCGATCTGCCCGTTTTCATCCACCACGGCCACCGCGCCCACATGGCGATCCATCATCATCCGGATCGCCTGCTCTGCCGTCGCATCGATTCGAACCGATGCGGTCTCCGCGTCACACATTTCCAGAATTTTCATTCCTCACCTTTTTGATTCCAGGTCGTTTTTGAATACTTTTCCATCTTTCATGACAAACTGGATGTTTTCGAGAATCTTGATATTCGCTAATGGATCGCCCGCCACAGCCACTACATCCGCATAAGCTCCCGGCGCGATCACTCCCAACTGTCCTTTTCTATCCAGCAATTCTGCCGCGCGCGAAGTCGCACTCTGGATTGCCTCCATGGGCGTCATGCCGAATTCGACCATCCGCGGGAACTCCTGCGCAATCGGCTCCGTCCACGGTATCCCTCCCATGTCGGTCCCGAAAGCAATCTTCACGCCCGCCTTGTGAGCCTTGCGAAACGACACTTCGTGTTCCGAGGCGCGCTTCCGGTCGCGCTGTCCGTTGGGCGTATCGGCCGGCGCCCAGTCGCCATAATAAACGCTCAATGTGGGACACAGCCACGTTCCCTGCTTGATCATCTGCGCGATTTGCGCGTCGGTCAAAACCAGTCCGTGCTCGATCGAGTCGCATCCCCCATCGAGCGCACGCTGCAAGCCTTCTCCACCATAAGCGTGGCAGGCGACTTTCTTCCCCCAGCCGTGTGTTTCATCCACGATGGCCCGCAGTTCTTCGACCGTCAGCGTAGGCTGCGAGACCAGTTCCCCACTCTTGCCCAGCCAGGACCGGTGCGTCATATACACCTTGATCCAGTCCGCCCCATGATCCAGTTGTTCGCGTGCGGCTTTACGTGCCTGAATCGGTCCGTCAATGATCTGCACGCCCTTCGGCACTTCGATTTCCGGCGCGTAGCCTTCCAGCGGATATCCTCCCGTCGTTGAAATCGCGCGCGTCGTCACAAACATTCGTGGACCGGAAATGTATCCGCCTTCGATCGCCATTTTGATGCCGACATCGCCGTATCCCGCGCCTTCGGTCTCCATATCCCGGATGGTCGTGAACCCTTGCTCGAGTGCCCGCCGGGCCGAAACTGTTGCCCGCGCCGCGCGAAAAGCCAGCGGATATTTCAGAAGCTGAATGTCATACCCGCCTTCCGACGGAACTTCTCCTTGCAGAAAAATGTGCGTGTGCGCATCGATGAGGCCGGGAAGCACTGTGGCTTGCGAAAGGTTAATTACGGTTGCGCCGGGGGAAATGTCTGCCAATGCTGCGTCGGCGACGTCGGTAATCACATTACCCCGGATCGTGATGACGACATTGTGCCGCTCGGAATTCGACGCGCCGTCAATCAACGATCCAGCTCGAATCACCGTCAAATTCTTAGGATCTTGACCCTCCGTTTGGGCGAACGCGGCTGCTACCAGGCACAAGGCGGATAAGAGAGCAACCCAACGTTTCATCGCTTGCCTCCGGAAGGCTGGATTGTACTTCCTTTGCTCCTTCAGGGCGGCGGAATTTTGTGTGTTGCGTGGCACGCGCACCGATCGTGCACTGGGGGTGAGCAACATTCGATGATGACCAAGACTCAGATTGACGAGGAACTTCCTGGCTTGACGCCGCAAGAACGCGGAATCCGCAGCACAAATCCGGGGGCGCCGTCATCGAATGCCAGAAACGCACCCGCTCCTGCCAGAATGCGGACAGCAATTGCCATTCGAACCCGGCGTATTGTCGCCCCGATCGAATCACGCTTGAGCCTCGCATTGCCAGAAGCATTCCCAAACGGACCGGTTTCCAGAACACCCAGCGGCCGGTCACATCGCGCGCGCAACAGAGCGCCCGCCGGGCCTTCTCCCAGAAATAGCGTGATCGCGCTGCCTGCCGGTTGCCGCTCGATCATTGCCAGAATCAGATATTGAAACGCCAGTCGCAACCGCGGTTCCGCAACGCGTATTTCCGAAGCGCATGTGCCAGCCACGTGTATTCGTATGCTACGAACCGCCGCGATCGACGAAATATCTTCCATCACGCTCCTCAAAACCGGCATCAGTGCAACGGGATGATGGGCCGGTCGTTGATCGGCATCCAGGTATTCCCGCATCAACTGGATCATCCCGATCACGGCATCCGTTTGCAGCAGCGCCGTCGAAACCGTTTGCTGCTGTTGCTCCGCCAGGTCATCGATGGAAAGCTCGAGAGAACATCGCAGGCTTGTAAGCGGCTGGCTCAACGAATGCAGCAACTCGCCCAGCACCTCCTGATCGCATGGCAACCTGGAAAAAGACCCTGCGCCCGCGCTCATGCCATTCCTCCCTCCGCGCTCAGTTGATATCCCACGCCGCGCACTGTGTGGATCAGAGCTATGGGGAACCCATCGTCTACTTTCCGCCGCAGGTAATTGATGTAGACGTCCACGACGTTAGTCGTCGAGTCAAACGTCAGGTTCCACACGTGTTCGATGATCATGGCCCTGGTTAAACGTCGCCCCGCGTTGCGCATCATGTATTCCAGCAGCGCGAACTCCTTGGTCGTCAGTTCGATCGGACGTCCTCCGCGTTCCACTCTCCGCTCGATACGGTCGAGATTCAGGTCACGGACTTTCAGCACCGATTCCGAGGGCAAGTGACTCCTCCGCAACAAAGCTCGCGCTCGCGCCGACAACTCAAGGAATGAAAATGGCTTGGCCAGATAATCGTCTGCTCCCGAATCCAGGCACTGCACACGATCTTCCACCTTGCTGCGCGCTGTCAAAATCATCACCGGCAGGCTCGCCTTCCGCTGCCTCAACCCTCTCAAAACTGATAAGCCATCCACTTTGGGCAGGTTGAGGTCGAGCACGACCAGATCGTAGTCAATCCCGATTGCCATGGAACGACCCTGCTCTCCATCTGCGGCTGTGTCCACTGCGTGATGCTCCGCCACAAGGCCCTTTTGGATATAGCTTGCTAGCGCAAGGTCATCTTCCACTACGAGAATTCTCATGAGTGCCTTTTTAAACGTCGAAATATAAATCGACTCTCATTTTCGAGCGCTCCCCCCGCCTGCACAAGATAACCCGCTCGTACTTTTGGACGTAGCTATCGAGGGGAAAGAAGATAGGAAGGTGATGGAGCCTTCCTCGAAGCAGAAAATCGAGGATTGGAAAATCCGATTTCAGCGAAGGGCTAAATGCCCAGTGCGCTCTGGATCGCTCCGGCGATCGTTCCTGCAATTCGATCCATTTGTTCGGTCGACTCCGCTTCGATCATGACCCGGGCCAGCTTTTCCGTTCCCGAATAGCGCACCACCACCCGCCCATTCCCATCGAGCTCCTGCTCTGCCGAAGCAATCGCCTTCTGCACCGCCGGAATATTTGCAAACGCGATCTTTTCACGCACCCGGATATTACGGATCGTCTGCGGAAACACCTTCAAATCGCCCACCAGTTCGGCCAGCGGCTTGCCGGACCGCACCATGACCTCCATTACGCGGAGTGCGGTCAGTAATCCGTCGCCTGTGGTCGATTCGCCATCGCGAAAAAGAATGTGCCCCGACTGTTCGCCGCCAAGCGTCGCTCCCACGCGCTGCATTTCCTCCAGTACATATTTGTCGCCGACGTTTGCGCGCAACATTTGAATGCCCGAACGCTTCAAAGCCAGATCGAGCCCCATGTTCGACATCGTCGTAGCCACGACCGTCGCTTTCACGAGAGCTCCTCGCGACTGCATTTCTCGCGCGGCCAATAGTAGAACGGCGTCTCCATTCACCACTCGCCCGTCGGCATCGCAAAACAGCGCGCGGTCGGCGTCGCCGTCGAAGGTAACGCCCATGTCGAATTGGCCTCTATGCTCCGCAACGATGTGAGCTACGGTTTCCGGATGCAACGCGCCGCACATCTCGTTGATGTTCTGTCCATCTGGTGCCGAATGCAGAAAAGTCGCGCGGACCTTAAGAGCACGAAATAGCTCCGGGGCCTCCGCCGCAGCGGCTCCATTGGCGCAGTCGACAGCCACCCGAAGATGCGACATATCCGCCGATACAGCGCCCGCCAGCGCATGCACATAGGACCGTCGCAGTGCCTCCTCTCCCGGTAAACTCGCCGCCGCGGCCGCTGATTCATTCGAAGTCGCTGGATCGGAGGCCTGCAGCAACGCAAAGATCTCCTTCTCGATGGTCAGTTCCCGGGCGTCCGGCAACTTGTATCCATCGCCGGAAAAAATCTTGATTCCGTTGTCGGTCCAGGGATTGTGGGATGCCGAAATGACGACCCCCGCGTCGAATCCCTGCGAACGCGCCAGAAACGCCACACCCGGCGTCGTGATGACCCCGGCACTGCGGGCCTTCACACCGACCCGTGCAAGCCCCTGCAAGAATCTGTCGGCAATCCACTGGCTCGAAACGCGCGTGTCCTGCCCGATCACCACCTGCGCTTTCGGGTTCACTCGGATCAAGTCATGTCCCAGCGCGCGCCCAATCCAATAGACGCTGTCGCTGGTCAGCGGGAACTCTCCCGCCAGACCGCGAATTCCGTCGGTTCCAAAAAGTTGTCGTGTTTGCGTCATGAAATAAAGGGAAAGAATTCCTTTTGTAGGATTGCGTCGATTATCGATTAGCTCTTACGCGCAAGTTGCATGGGCATGGACCTAAGGAGATCACTTCTTTTCATCTCCTGCCCCTTCCATGATAACCGTCACACGAACTGGCTTGGGGTGTACGACCTGAATCAACGGATCCGCTACATAAACCTGAGTGACGAAAGTGGCGCGCGTCAGGGTGCCACTAACGTCCACCGGATCCGTGCTGGCCGCTTCGAGCGCTTCCACTCGCCGTCTCGGTCCTGCCACCGTGATATTGGGGGGATCGGCAATCACCTGTGCCACGCGCACTCCGCTCGCAAAGTTTCCCGTCACGCGCGGACGCACATCAATCGTGCGTGTATCCCGGCTACTTCAATGTGCCGGGCAGTCAGATCGAATGTGCGCTCCCCCGGTTGCACGTTACTGAGGTCTACCTCTGCATGTACATCGGTGGGCTCGAGGCGATGAATCACTCGTTCTGGCCCTCGCACACGTATTTGTGCTTCGGTAAAGCTTGCCGAATCGATCTCCAGTTGGTCAGGAAGATTGCGGAATTCGATGGGAACATTCAACTCAACTTCCGCAATCGTCGAGCGCGCGACGGTCAGCCACAGGCCGATGGCCAGCAGCAGCGAAATCATTTTGAGTGCAAGATTCTGCAGGAACAGCCGCCGCCACCAATTCGCCATGGCTAATCGTCCCTTCCCGACCGCGAGCCTGCATCCTGCCGACGCGTTGCGGAATGCGAACTGGGCGGTTCATCTTCGATAAAGCTTTGCTCGACCGGGCTGGGCAACGATGGCGCCGGAGCATAGCGTCGCAGTAGAGTGCTCAATCGCTCTCGCAGACCCTCCACCGTCAAGTCGCGCTCAATGTTGCCCCCGACGGCTACGCTGATTGCGCCGGTTTCTTCCGAGACGATGACGGCCACCGAGTCGGTTTCTTCAGTGATCCCGATCCCGGCGCGATGCCGCGTTCCCAATTGGATCGACAGCACCGGATTCATCGAAAGTGGCAGGAAGCACGCGGCCGCGGCGATGCGGTCGCGCCGCACAATGACCGCGCCATCGTGCAGCGGCGCGCTCGGACGAAAGATCGTCGCCAGCAAGTCATACGATAACCTCGCGTCCAGCGCCACACCGCTTTCGATGTAGGTGCGCAAGCCGATTTCACGCTCGATCACGACCAGTGCGCCCGTCTGGTTCTGCGAAAAAAGGTTCGCCGCCAGCACGATGTCGTCATACACATCGGCCGACGAATTCGACGATCGCATGAGTGAGACACGGCTCCCAAGATTGGCGAGCGCATGCCGGATCTCAGACTGGAATACGACAATGAGCGCGAAAACCGCGTACGGCAGCAGCGTACTGAGCAGCCAGTTGAGAGTCGGCAATTCACCCAGGCGCACAAAATAAAAAGCCAGGCCGAGCGTTGCGACGCCGACCAGCATCGGCGCCGCTCGCGTTCCCTGCACCAGCGTCAGAAACTGGTAGATCAGGATCGCGACCAGCACGATATCCAAGATCTTGAGCGCGATTTGTGGCCACGCGATCGCTACCGTCAATCCGTCCTCGATCCCTGTGTAAGAGTGCCTCTATTTTAATGCACGGCCCTGCAGTTCACGATTTGTCCGGGTCGCGGTGGGTTACTCTCGCGCGCACCCGCCCTCGCGCCAGGCGCGCCGAAACCTCATCTCCCTCGGCTAGACGCGCGGCATCGGTTACCAGTTGGCCGTTTCCATCGAAAACCAGCGCGTATCCACGATTCAGAATCGCGACCGGCGAAAGTGCTTCGAGACTGGCAACTCGGCGATCGAGCGCGGCTTTCCCCGCCATCAGTTGAGCGCGCATAACAGAAGCCAGGTTCGCCACTTCGGATTCCAGTTGCTGCCGTATCGCAGCCAAACGGCGGCGGGCGTCGTAATGGCGTACCGCGGCTGAGACGCTTTCCAGCCGGCGCCGGTACCGTTCCAGAAGCTGACCTTCGGCCTTTTCCAACCGGAAGCGCCGTTCATCCAGCTTCTGCTGCCCGCGATGGATTCCATCCATCATGCTGGCGAATGCGCCGTGTTTCGCCAGTTGTGTCAGTTCCTGCCGCGCCATCAGCAGACGGTAGCGCACCGCGCGTTCCAGTCGCCGATCGAGCTCTTCCGCCTGTGCCTCGATTTCCTGGCGCGACCGGATTACCAGTTCCGCCGCCGCCGATGGAGTGGGCGCCCGCAAATCTGCGACAAAGTCCACGATCGTGAAATCGGTTTCGTGTCCGATCGCAGAAATGACCGGAATCTTTGCCTCCGCGACTGCCCGCGCCAGTCCTTCGTGATTGAAGGCTGCCAGATCCTCCGCCGACCCGCCGCCACGCGCAATGATGATGACCTCAACCGCCTGCTTCGCGCTCGCCTGAAAGTAGCGCAAACCGGCTATTACTTCGCCTGCCGCTGCGTCTCCCTGAACCTGCGCCGGATAAATCAGTACGTTCGCCGAGTGATGTCTTCTCGCCAGAATGTTCAGAATGTCGCGCAGCGCTGCGCCCTGGGGCGAGGTGATGATGCCGATCTTTTGAGGCAGTGGGGGTATCGGTTTTTTTCGCGCCGCTTCGAACAGTCCTTCTGCCTGCAAGCGCGCCTTCAGTTGTTCGAACGCCAACTGCAACGCACCCGCGCCTTGCGGTTCCATGAATTCGGCGGAAATCTGTAGCTCGCCGCGCTCTTCATATACCGTGATCCGTCCGCGCACCGTGACGTGCAGTCCGTTTTCCGGCCGGAACCGGAGCAGTTTGGCCGATGACCGGAACATCACAGCTTTGATCTGCGCGGTCTCTTCCTTGAGCGTGAAATAGAGATGACCGGACTCTGGAATGCGGAGGTTTGAGATCTCGCCTTCCACCCAGCAGTCGGAATACTGGCGCTCGACCAGTCCGCGGACTGCCGTGACCAGCGCGCGCACCGACCAAACGCGGCGCTCGGCGACGCGAAATTCGAAGCCGAGTTGGTCGCTTGATCCCATGACGATCAAGTGTAACCTGCGTCGCACGCGATCGCAGAGACAACCGGATCTGGGCTTGTGCCATCACCGTTATCGCTTAAAGCGGTTGACCAGAAACAGAATCAACGACAGTAATACGCTCAACGCAATCGAAGTGGCTAAGGGGAAATAGAAGGTCGTGTTCTTACCACGATAGACGATGTCGCCGGGCAGACGGCCCAGAGGGATAGCGGTACGCCCCAGCAGCATGACGATGCCGCCGATCACGGCGAGCGCAATCCCGACAATTACCAGCAACCGGCCCATCTCCGCCATGCTTCGAGTGTAATCCCGTCGAATCGACGTCCCCAATACCGGAGGCTTGAAAAGCCAGATTTCGCCAGTCACTCGGTGGTACGATTGCGCCATGATCGCAAGAAATGCCCCCTGGATCCTGGCATTGGCGCTGGGAGTGATCTAAGCGCGCATCGCCCTTCCACCAAAGGACAATATATTTACGACGTGAACAAGCAACAGATCGACTGGAGCTCGGGTGACTGGAAAGACCGCATTGGAACCTACATGCCCAATGTGAAGGGCACGGACTTTGTTGTCGTCCATACCAAGAAAGATCCCGAAGGAAGAATCGATGGCGTGTTGCGTTGCGCGAGGACAGCACCCTAAGCAATGCAGATTCTCGAAACTCCCCGGCTCCTGCTGCGCGAGTTCGTGCCCGAAGACGCGGATGCTTTAGCCCGCGTCCTCTCCGATCCTGAAACCATGCGCTACTATCCGGCACCCTATGACCGTGCCGGAGTTGAGGAGTGGGTCGCGCGGAATCGGCAGCGCTACCAAGAAGATGGCGTCGGGCTGTGGGCCATGATTCTGAAATCCAGCGGCGATTTGATCGGCGATTGCGGCATCGTTCGCCAGGAACTCGAAGGCGAGCAACTCTACGAAATCGGATATCACTTGCGCCGCGATCTGTGGGGTCGGGGTCTGGCCACGGAAGCCGCGGTCGCTTGTCGCGATTGGGCCTTTCAACATCTCAATGCTGATCGCCTGATTTCTCTTGTCCGCCCCGAAAATATGCCTTCCGGCCGCGTTACCGAGCGCAATGGCATGACCATCTGGAAGGAAGTCAACTGGCACGGTCTGCGGCACTATGTCTATTCCATCGCAAAGCCGCAAGCGCAGTCATCATCAATTCACTCCTGAACTTGTCGTCCCGAGCAACGCGAGGTATCTGCAGCTTGCGGCCAACTACAGGCCCTCGCCCTGTTCGGGATGACAAACATGAAGGGGAAGGCATTTCGCGGTTAGCGGCACTCCCTGTCGTTGCTCGTCTGAGAATTATTAAAGGACGATGAATTCTTTAGTGGCATGGATGCCGCACTGCCCAGCAAACAAGGCAATTGCACCAAATCCAACACCTCGCTGCGAGCGTGAGGACATGCGGAGTGCATTCAACTCTGCGCTAAACTCAATCAGAGCGAGATGGGGTGCATGCGCAAAGCCACGATTCTGTTTAATCCCAACTCTGGCCGCAAGGGACCTAGCCGCGACCGCGAACTCGGACTTGCGATCGGCATCATCCAGTCCGCTGGCGTTCACACGGAATTGACGGTCTGCCGCTCCAGCCAGGAAGCGACCGTTCACGCACGCTTCGCGGTCGCCGCCGGCAGCGACACCGTCTTCGCCTGTGGAGGCGATGGCACGATTCATGACGTCATCCAGGGATTAGCCGGTTCGCCGGTTGCGCTTGCGATTCTTCCGTTCGGCACGGCCAACGCGCTGGCCCACGACCTCGGCATCCCGCTTCGCCCCAGCGCCGCCGCGCGCGTGCTGGTGGACGGCGACAGGAATGGGAAACCTCGCCGCATTCCGCTTGGCCGTGTCGAGTACGAAGACTTCACTGGCAAAACCGCCTCTCGCTACTTCACCGTAGCTGCCGGAATCGGCGTCGACGCGCATCTGTTTTACAAGCTCACTGCGGATCTCAAGAATCGTTCCGGCATGGCGGCCTATTACCTGAAAGCCTGGCATCTTTGGGCAACGCATCGCATGCGCCGCTTCGAAGTCGAATATTCCAATGGGTTCGGCCACAAGCAGCAAGCGCTTCTCACCGAGCTTCTCGCCGTGCGCATCCGTTTTTTCGGGAACGTCCTGCGCGAGCTTGTGCCGGGAGCATCGCTCGATTGCGCCGACCTGCGCACCGTCATGTGCCGAACCGAGAGCCGCAACGCCTATCTGCAATATGTCACCGCCGCCGTCATGGGATGGCGCGAGCGCAAGATCAAAGGAATCGATCTTGTGAATTGCTCGGAGCTGATCTGCCGCTTGCCGGAGAAGGGAAATGCCGCCGATCGGGTCTACGTCGAAGCTGATGGGGAACTCATCGGCCGCCTCCCGGCGCGCATGACGATGGAGCCCGATGCGCTGTCGCTGGTAGTTCCGGGCGCGAGGAATTGACAATTGGATTGCGGAATAGCGCTCTAGGAGGCTGCGGAAAAACTCACGAATGCCTGTGCCACTGTGGAAGAGCAGCCCTTTAGGGCCGCGTAAGCTGCCTCTCTTCAACCAGGGCTTCAGCCCCAGTGATCGCTCTTTGCACTCAAATCTACTTTTTCCGCAGCCTGCTAGCGATTAGCGTGACTGTTGGGGATTGCGATGGAGCATTTCATCCACTTTGCTGAGCAGGTCCATACGTTAGTCGCAACTCGCATCTAACCTCTGCAATCTCACCTCTGACCTCTGCAATCGCAACTCATGGGCTCCCTGATCCCGAGTACCGGCTGCTATCTTTTCCGCTAAACTCTCTAAAGTCCCTTGGAACCCGTTACCCACTTCTTATTCGGCGCTTGTATGGGCCGCGCCGGGCTGAATCGCAAAACCGCGCTTGCCACTGCCACGCTTACGCTCGCCGCCGAGGCCCCCGACCTCGACGTCCTCAGCAGTTTTCACGGATCGGCCTTCGCTCTCAATCACCACCGAGGCTTCACGCATTCTTTTCTCGGGGTGCCAATCGTCGCGGTGGTTGTCGTGGCCTTTGTCTACGGAATCTGGAGGCTGCGGGGCCGAAAGACGCGCAACCCGAATCTGCCGCCGCGCTGGGGACTGCTTTTTGCCTATGCCTGCCTGGCTGGCCTCAGCCACATTCTGCTCGATTACACGAACAGCTATGGCATTCGCCCCTTCTGGCCATTCTCCGAGCGCTGGATATCGTGCGACATCGTCTTTATCGTCGAGCCGGTCATCCTCATCGTGCTTATCCTCGGCCTGGTGGTTCCAGCGTTGTTTTCGCTGATCAATCAAGAGATCAGTTCACGCCGCAGGCACAGCGCGCAAGCCCTGTCTGGCCGCCTCGCCGCCTCACTCGCACTGATTGCAGTTTTCGCACTCTGGGGATTGCGCGACTACGAACATCGCCGGGCCATTGCTGCGCTTGAGGCGCGGACCTACCAGGGAGCCGATCCGATCCGCGTCTCTGCCTACTCCTATCCGATCAATCCATTTCGCTGGTACGCGGTTGTGGAGACGCCTGCGTCGTTTGCCACCATGGACGTGGATTCGCTCGCGCCCGAAGTTGATCCACGCAACGAAATGCAATTTCGCTACAAGCCGGAAGAGACTCCAGTCACCCTTGCCGCCAAGAAAAGTTATCTTGGGCAGGTTTACCTGAGTTGGGCGCAGTACCCGATCACCGAGACGGAAGAACTTTCTTCCGAAGCTGCCAGCGGCCGTGCTGCGAACGTGGTTCGTTTTCGCGATCTGCGTTACGCGTATCAGGGCCAGGGCGCGAGTTCGACACTGGGAGGCAGCGTTACGCTGACGCGCGATCTCCAGGTAGTCAGCGAACAATTCGGCGGACGGGGCGCGGGGAAAAAATAGAACGAATCAACGTCGCAGATCTGAGGAAAAACGTTGTTGGTGGCTCACGATCCGGCACCCCTCGGTTTAGCGAACGACGAACGACCAGCCACGAACCACACCACTCACAACAGCATCTTCGTAAAATACACCAGCATGAAAAGCACTCCATCCACCAGCACGGCCGTGGACGCAATCCAGATGACGGCAACCATGCGCATTTTGTCGGAGCCGGGCGAAGTGATCCCGATCGTGTTGTGCCATCCCTCCACGATGATGCTGATCAGATTCATGGGCATGATCCGGCTTCCGGCCGCTACACACAGAAGCAACATCACGACATTAAATACAATGAGTCCAATCATCGCTTCCCTTGCTCATTCTCGCAGACCCGCCTTTTCGGGCCGTTTCGCTTGACCATTTCCCTTGCTACGCGCAACAATCCTAGTGTCTATCTTTTTGAGGTGATCATGCTGGCTTATCTTTTCGTCTTCTTCGCGATTGCCATGCGCATGCCTTTCATGCCGCATCCCTGGGGATTTACCCCCGTCGCCGCAGCACTGCTCTATTTCGGCGCACGAGGCTCGCGCCGCCAGCTCTGGATCCCCTTCGCTCTGCTCGCCGTCTCGGACGTCATTCTGACGAAATTCGTCTATGCCTACCAGTTTTCCTGGGACCATTTTGTGACCTGGGCTTGGTATGCGGCCATTTTATGGCTCGGCACGAATCTGCGCGACAGCGCTGCCTTGCGTCAGAAAGCCGCGTGGCTGAAAGTTGCCGGCGCCGCTCTTGCCAGCTCCGTTTCATTCTTTATTGTGAGCAATTTTGCCGTCTGGGCCTGCTGGCCGACCTATCCCAAGACCTACGCCGGTCTGATGACCTGCTATGCCGCAGCGATCCCGTTTTTCCGTCGCGGTCTTGCCGGTGACATGCTCTTCACGGCAGTCATGTTCGGAGTTCCCGCGCTTGCTGCCGTGCTCACGCGTTCCGGCGAAACGCGCGGCTCAGCCGCGGCAGCTTAACCGGAAGTCGTACTATCGGACGGTCATGCCGTCGAACGCCACAGCTCGAATTCCGCGAATCGTGTTGAGCTGCCTGTTCAGTGCGCTCTGTCTCTTGCTAATGCCAGCCGCGGCACGGACTGCCAGGCAGCCCTTTTCCGCTACCATCAGCGTGGAAAATCCCGGGGTCCAAACTGGCCCCTACGCTTACACAGTCAAGACCGGCTCCGATCTGTTCATCAAGGTCCATCTGACCAACATCTCCAGACGCAAGATTTCCCTGGGTTACGATAAGGATTCCAGAACGAATGTGGATTTCTGCCACCAGTACGACGTCCGCGACAGCCATGGCAACCTTGTTCTGAAGCGGCCGATCGATCATCCAGAGATTGGATCAACCTTACATGGCTGGCCTGCCCGCATCCTCAAGCCCGGGGAGAGTATGGACATTACCGGCGACTTCATCAGCCGTTTATATGACCTGAGTCAGCCCGGCGCGTACACGATTCAACTTTCCAGGTCTGTGTCCGGCGATCCCAAAGACGGCGCCGTGAAATCAAACACCATTACCGTGACGGTGACGGAGTAGTCGTGCTGCTTTCTTCTGCGCGCAGCTCGGAATCCTTCCCCACTGCGTTTCGTGTTCCCCGGGTCGTTCCCGTCGCCCGCCGCCACACCAGCCAAGCCAACAGCATCACAGCCACGGCCACCAGAATCGCGACAAAATGATGCCGGAACAAATTCACAGTCAGCTCGACAACCTGCGGCCCAAACCAGAGCGTTAACAGCGCTTCGATCAGGAACCGGATAAACCGTCCCGCAAAAATCGCCAGCAGGAAATGGCCGAAGTTCATCTCGAATCCGGCCGCCGCCAGCACAAAAATCTTGAAAGGAGCAGGCGGCGGCAGCATCGCCGGAAACATGAGCGCCCAGAATTCGTGTTTCTCGAA
Source organism: Terriglobales bacterium (assembly GCA_049509215.1). Classification (GTDB taxonomy): domain Bacteria; phylum Acidobacteriota; class Terriglobia; order Terriglobales; family Acidobacteriaceae; genus Acidiflorens. The sequence continues at coordinate 1,063 of JBELAC010000196.1, read as the reverse complement.
CGACGCGTGAATCTTCGCGAATTTAGCCGGCGAGAGCCGTTTGCGCAGCAAAACCTCGCCGCCCGCATACCCGATTGCATAAATCACACTGCTTCCGAGCGCACCGCCCAATGACGCCAGAAACACGTACAGCAAAAATCGCGCCCGGTCGTGATACACGTACCCGACAAAAATCGCGTCCAGCGGCATTCCCAGAAACGACCCGTCCACCGCGGCAAACGCCAGCATCCCCCACGGTCCCAGAGGCGCGAGCACATGCTTGATCCACTCACCGTAAGCGTGGAGAAGATGTTTGATCTTGTTCAATGAAATTAGACTCGGTAAGACACATTTAGTTTACGCGATTGGAAACAGGCTGTTCGCGATTCGTCTCGCGCGCATCCCGAAAAAAGTTGGCTGCCAGAGATCGTTCCCTGTGATCCCCCGCGTACTCTGTGGTTGTGGTTTGTGGGCGAACAGTAAAAAGCGAACGGCGAACAGCAACCAGCACCTCATCTATGCCCCGTGTTGCCTGCCAGCAACTCCAGCGCATGGGGAAGCAGATCAAGCACTGCCTCCAGCGACTCTACTGCCCCCGTCGGACTTCCAGGCAGATTCAAAATCAACGAGGTTCCGCGCACTCCGCACACGCCGCGGCTGAGCGCCGCGAAGCGCGTCTTCCGCATTCCCTCGGCGCGCATCTCTTCCGCGATCCCTTCCACCAGCCGGTCGCATACCGCAATCGTTGCTTCCGGAGTCACGTCGCGCGCAGCAATCCCAGTTCCGCCCGTTGTCACTACCAGCCGGCTCGCGCCGCATAATGCAATCAGTTTTTTGTGGATTGCTTCGCGCTCGTCCGCGACCACGCCTCGTGCCACGACCTGAAATCCGTTGCGCTCGAGCGTTGCCGCGACCGCCGGACCGGACAAATCCACCTGCTCGCCCCGCGAACACGAGTCGCTGATCGTCAAAACGGCCGCTGTACCCGCAGCCCGCCTCTTGTCCGGCGCGGCATCAGGTGTCGAGCAGGACATCTTCGCCCTCAGCCGCCGCATCCCGCTGCGCCTCGTCCAGCAATCGCAGT
>JBELAC010000195.1:0-9488 GCA_049509215.1 Terriglobales bacterium | reverse complement strand
GGCTGGAAACGGAGATTAGGGTCGCCGCATTCAGCCCCGCATTTTTTTGTCCCATCCCCTGACTCACCCCAATCACTACCTCCGAAGCCTCCATTTGCATCCATATCAATTAGAATCAGAACAATAGAATCCATACTTCAGATCTCCCAGGTGAGGCGTGATGCGTAATCTCCTCGTGGTTCTCGTATTGGCTTGCTTTTTGACACCTTTATTTGCCGCCGATGAAGAAGCCAAAGGTGCCGACAATACCAAGGCTTCCTCGCGTGTCGAAGCGGCGGGCACCGTGCTCGACGAGATCCAAGGCGCCCCCGACCAGCGCATCCCGGAAGAAATCCTCGGCTCGGCCGAATGTGTGGCCGTCGTTCCGTCGCTGCTCAACGGAGGATTCGTCTTCGGCGGCCGCTATGGCCGCGGCGTCGCCAGTTGCCGCACCGATAAGGGATGGAGCGCGCCCGCATTCTTCATGATCGGCGGCGGCAGCTTCGGCCTCCAGATTGGCGGCCAGGCTACCGATGTCGTCATGCTGATCATGAATAAGAACGGCATGGAGCACCTGCTCTCCAGCAAATTCAAACTCGGCGGTGACGCCAGCGCTGCCGCCGGACCCGTCGGCCGCCACGCTGCTGCCGACACCGACTGGAAGATGCGCGCCCAGGTGCTCACCTACTCGCGCTCGCGCGGCCTGTTCGCCGGACTCGAACTCAACGGCGCTGTCATCAAGCAGGATAAAGACAGCACCCGCGACTTCTACGGGCGCATGGTGCCCTTTAAGACCTCACTCAAAGGCGAGGTCGAAGCACCGAAAGCTGCTTACCCGTTCCTGAGCACGCTGGCCAAGTGGGCCCAACAGGCGTCGAAGTAAATATGTGGAGCGACGGGCGCCCCCGCCCGTTCACTCCGGCTAGTTCAGGACGCCAGTGCCACGAAAAAACCTACTTGCTCTGCTCGGAGGAGAGGATCGACGATCCATCGGTCACTCCGATCAAGTAGCAGCAATCGTGTCCAAGACTCCGAGCTTGTTTCCGCAACTGATCACCGGCTTGTGGTCCAAAGACCCCCTCGTGCGAATGCGGGCTGCAGATGCAGCTGAGAAAGTCTCGAGAGAAAATCCAGAGCTGCTCCAGCCCCACAAACATGAGCTGTTAAGTTTGATGGCCGAAACCGAGGAGCAAGAATTGTGTTGGCATTTGGCGGCCATGGTTCCACGGCTTTCGCTAACTTCAAGAGAATGTCAATGTGCAGCAGCCCAGTTGAGGAATTATCTGGAGTCTCGGAGTTCCATTGTGAAGACCTCTGCCCTCCAAGGCCTGGCCGACCTTGCCAAGATCGACCCAGATCTGCGGCCTCAGACGATCAAGATTCTGCGCAAGGCCGCAAGGAGCGGTACGCCCGCGATGAAAGCGCGCAGCCGTAAGTTGCAACATCGCCTTGAGTGCAGCTAGGACACAGGTCCCCTGCTGTCTCTCGGTCATGGCCCACTCCTAAACCGATCCAGCATACCCGCTCTCTCTTGCGCGCCGCCCCTTCCAACCCCTACACTCGCGCACAGTGCGTGAACGTCTCGAATACGCTCTCGTTTGGCCCGCAATCAAACTGATGGGCTTGCTGCCTCGTCCCCTCGCCCGCGCCATCGGAATCGGCATTGGGCTAGCCATCTACCACCTGCGTGGCCGCCTGCGCGCCGTCGGCATGCGCAACTTGACGCTGGCCTTCCCCGAACTGTCAGACCATGACCGCCGCCGCCTGCTGCGGGGAGAATTCGTCTCCCTCGGCCGCCAGCTCGCCGAAGTCTGTCTCTTTCCCCGCTACACCCGCGACAATGTATCGCAGGTTGTCATCTACGACGGCCTCGAGAACTTCGACCAGGCCATGGCCCGCGGCAAAGGCGTCCTCTTCCTCACCGGACACCTCGGTGCGTGGGAGATTTCCGCGTTTGCCCACTCCTTGCACGGTCATCCTCTGTCGATCGTGATGCGGCCACTCGATAATCCCTACATCGACCGGCTGGTCCATCGTTACCGCACCATGCACGGCAACAAAACCGTCAGCAAAGATGACTTCGTCCGCGGACTGCTCTCCGCGATGCGCGCCGGAGAAGCCGTCGGCATCCTCATGGACACCAACATGACTCCCCCGCAAGGCGTCTTCGTGAACTTCTTCGGCACGCCCGCTTACACCGCGAGCGGCCTCGCCCGGATCGCCCTCCGTACCGATGCCGCGGTTGTGCCCGGTTTCACCGTCTGGGATCACAAGCTCCAGAAGTACATCCTGCGCTTCGATCCCGCACTCGATCTGATTCGCACGGGCGATGATCAGGCTGATATCGTCGCGAACACTGCCATGTTCACCAGCGTGATCGAAGACCATGTCCGCCGCTATCCCGATCAATGGCTATGGCTCCATCGCCGCTGGAAAACCCGTCCCGAGGGCGAAGCGGCGCTCTATTAGGCTCGTGGAGGGACGGGCGCCTCGTCCGTCCGGGCGAGCACGGCCTGCCTGCTTCCTCGGCGTTGTACACACCCGCTTCAGAAAGCGACAATATAGGACCATGAAGCAAACCCTGCGCGAGCTTGCCGACAAACTTGGCTGCCTCCTTATCGGAGAGGCCACCGTCACCGTCACGCACGTCTCCAGCCTGAAGTCCGCCAACCCCGGGAGCCTCCTTTTTGTTGACGACGCCAGGCATCTGGATGCGGCGATTGCATCCTCTGCGACTGCCCTGATCGCGGGTGACTTCGCCCCAAGAACGCAAGGCGCCAAACCTCTCCTGATCTCCTCCCAGCCGCGCTTGGCCTTCGCCCGCGCCGCAAAGCTCCTTCGCGATACCGGCAAACAAAGCCGCAGCATTCATCCGTCGGCAATCGTCGACGCCGCAGTCATCGGAGGCAATGTCGACATCGGCCCGCGAGCACTTATCTCTGAGGGAGTGAGGATCGGCGATGGCTGCACGATCGGCGCTGCCTGCATCATCGGCGAGGGAGTCGAGATCGGCTCCCATTGCCGCATTGATGCCAACGTGACCATCTATTCAGGAACGATCCTGGGTCATCGCGTCTTCGTGCAAGCGGGAGCCGTGCTGGGCAGCGAAGGCTTTGGCTATGTCCGCGACGAGCAGACTGGACGCTACGAACAGTTTCCTCAGGTCGGCCGCCTGGTGATCGAGGACGACGTGGAGATCGGAGCGAACTCCACGATTGACCGCGGCGCGCTCGACGAGACTCGCATCGGCCACGGCACAAAGATCGACAACCTCGTTCACATCGGCCACAACGTGCAAATCGGACACGATGTTGTCATCGCGGCGCAAACCGGCATTTCCGGCAGCGCGGTCATCGAAGACAATGTCATCGTCGGCGGACAAGTCGGCATCGCCGATCATGTCCGCATCGAAGAAGGAGCCATCCTCGGCGCTCAGAGCGGCATTCCGACCAAGAAGGTAATTCGCGGCAAGGGCGTCGTTTTCTGGGGAACCCCGGCGCGTCCAATCCGGGAGTATCTTAAGGAACTGGCGTTCTTGTCGCGCGCTGCAAAAGAATAAAAATAACAATACCGTAGAGACGCAGCTGGCTGCGTCTCGGGATCTCATCGACTTTCAACGCTCGAAACGACCAGACCATGTCTCTACTCGTCATCGGCGGACACACTCGCAACGTCGGCAAAACCAGCGTCGTTGCCGGACTGATCGCCGCTCTCCGTGATCTCCATTGGACCGCCATGAAGATCACGCAATACGGTCACGGCATTTGCTCGGCCAATGGAGAAGCTTGCGACTGCGCGACCGGCGATCACTCCTGGGCTGTCTCGGAAGAGAAAGACCGTTCGGGCGAATCCGACACCTCGCGTTTCCTGGTTGCCGGAGCCGATCATTCCTGGTGGGTTCGCACACAGCAAGGACATCTCGCCGAAGCCATGCCTCGCATTCGGACGATCATTTCTTATGCAAAGACCCAGAACGCAAAGACCGGGAACGTCATCATCGAGTCCAACAGCATTCTGCATTTCCTGAAACCCGATCTCTACCTCACGGTCCTCGATCCCGCGACCGAGGATTTCAAGGCTTCCGCGCAACAGTTTCTGGACCGCGCCGATGCCGTGCTGCTGCATGTCGATCACAATTCCGGCAATTCGGTCAGAAAAACTCCGGTCTGGAGGCAGGTCTCGCTCAAACCGGTCGCGAATCGACCTACTTTCGCGATTGATTCCCGGAACTATGTCACGGCGGAGATTGTGGAGTTCGTCCGCGCTCGACTTAGCGGGCAATTAGAAGGTCGCCAAGAACGTCACTAAGCCGATCAGCAGGCTGTTAACCTCCTGGTAAACTACCCCTCCTTAGTCGATCTTTTAGAATCATTATTTTAGAAGCTGATTCTAGCTAGGTCTTTGAGAAATAAGGAGTTATGGCAGTTCGACGAAATATTCCAAATTATTGATTAATATGGAGTTAGCTGATTGGGCGAGCGACTATAGAGCCCTTGTCCGCAAAATCTTGATTCTAAAGGGACGGATTTCGCAAGATATTCCGGACAAAGGAGTTACGGATGGAGTGTAGTTCGGGATCAAGAACCTCGGGCCTCGTCACTTCCTCTTCTTCTTTCTCTTGCGCTTAGGGGCGCACTCGCGTTCGTGTTTCTCGGGGGAAGTTTCTTTTGGAGCCGCTCAATCTGGTCCTCCAGTTGGTCAACCTTTCGTTTCAGAAGAGAGTAGTCCTGTAGGGTCACGCGACGAAATAAGTTACGTGTACATCCCAATCACCCGCTCAATCGCACGCCGGCACACCGCGCAGAATTTGTTGTAGCGAGTGAACATGATGCAGTCGACTTCGGGACGGTAATATCCTTTAGCCTCGTAGTTCGCGCCTTCGAAGGCGCCAACCTTGCCGGCGTATTTTTCGGCGCGAAACATTTCATCCTGCTGCGCGCGCTCTTTGCGGAAGAGTTCTTCCATCTCGGATTCGGGCTTTCCGGCGGCTCGCAACTCGTGGCGCTGTTTTTGAATCATGGCTTCGGAACTCTCGAACTCACTCTTGTTCCATGGCGTCGGCAGCGGAATTCCGGGTTCGACCAGGTCCTTCCACTTCAGGTTCGCGGAATCGAGCAGGGCCGTCGCATTTGGCTCCCATGGCTCGGTGCGCTTCTCCTGCGAAAGGTAGGAAACGTCCGAGGTGTAGTATTCGTCGGCCAGTCCGGCGAAGTGATGACCGAATTCGTGTACGCCCACGTATCCAGCCCACGCGTTGTCGATGGCGACGGTTGCATATTGATTGAAGATTCCGCCGCCGCCGTAGGTCTTTCCGTTCACAAGAATTTCGACGAATTCATAGGGAGCGAACGACGCAACGTCACGCATCACGCGCGGCTCCGACGTCAGCACATAGCGCTCGCTATCAAAGGTGTCGTAGGTGGCTCCCAGCGGCGAGCGGCGGTAGATTCCGCTCGAGGGACGCGAAACGCCGGATTCTTCCGCGGGCGGACAGAGGCCCCAGACGTTGAAATCGTTCCTGTGCTCTTTGAAAGGAGAGGCGGCGAAGAGAGTCTCCATAAAACGGCGCGCGTCTTTTTCAAATTTTTCGCGCTCGGCGGGGATGTAGCCATCGCCCAGAATCAGCAGATCGACTTTGCCCGCTGGATCGCCCATCTTCTGAAACGTGATCAATGCTCCAGGAGACGGCGGGCGCGAGCGGTCGATGAACTTGTCTTTGGGATCGACGACGGTCTTCCAGACTTCGTGGAAAGTTTCGCCGGCGCGCTTTTTTATGGAAACTTCGACCGGCACGGCGGGACTGGGAAAACGGAGCGACTCGGAGAACGTACGATTCGCATGCAGCGCTTCGTCGGTCGTATTCCACTCGGCGAACACGGAACTGAAGCCACGCGAATAGACGAGCTTGCCGCTTCCCTGCTCGCGGACTTCAAAGAGATAGTTGCCGAGATTGCTTTCGTCGATTGCTTTGTCGAGATTTCCCGGCCACTCGAGCGGCTCAAGTACCGTGCGGTCGAGCGTAAACCACTCATCGTGCGAGTTGCCGCCATGGTAGTAGTCGATGCGCATGGTGCGCGGCGCGGCGAAACTGAGAATCGAAAACAGCAGAAAGGAAAATACCAGGGCGCTCGTTCGTTTCATGCCCGGAATTGTACGCCTCGGAGACGGATGCAGAGCCTACTGTCCTTCCTTAATCGTCAGAACCTTGTCGTTCTCAAACGTGACGGTCACCGGCTTGCCGCCGTTCGCGTAATGCAGGGTGCGATCGCCGTAGTCGCCCGAGCCCTCCGGAATTCCCAACCCGATCGCGAAGCTGGCTTGTAATTCGTTCATCCCTTGCTGGACGCGATGTTCATCGACCGCTTTCCAGACATCCGCGGACCAGTGTTTGTAAAGCTCGCGCGGATCTTCAATGAAAAAACAATCATCGGAGTAGATTTTGAAGTCGCCGCCTTTCTCGATGCCGATCGGAACGGCGTATGTCTTTCCATCAAGGTCGAACTCGGCCAGTACTTGCTTGCCGCCGGCTGACTTCGGCGAAATGTCTGTCACTACATCTTTGATCGCGAGCTTCTGCAACGGGCCGAGCAATCCCGCTTCGTGCGCGAAATCGGTGCGGTGCGCGGCCGCATTGTACGGATAGTAAGTGTGGGAATAACCGACCCTGACCCACACCGGCTGCTCGGTCAACTGCCGCGCCGACTTCAGGTCGTAGGGATGAAGCTTTTTCGGTGTGACGTAGTAATCGGCTTTGAGCGCCGTATCCACCTTGGGCGTGGTCTCTTCCTTCATCGCCTCATGACGCTCGTAGACGATATAGGCGGCGCGGCCGCCCGCAATCACAATTCCCAGCAGCAGGACGATCTGCAGCTTTTTTCTTGCCTCCGCATCCAATGCCATAGTTGAGCCCCTAAATTCGCTAAACTATTCTTGACCGCACAATATTATCCAACAGCCGGCGTTTTAATGATGTCGTCTTGCTGGCTGTAAGGAGGACGTTACGTCCTCCGCGAACGAGACGGCCGCTCTAAAACGGTCAGGGACTGAGGAACACGATGCCATTGACCCATGATGATGTGATGAGCGCCCTCAAGCAGTGCTACGATCCCGAAATTCCCGTCAACATTGTCGACCTGGGATTGATCTACGACATTCGATTTGACTCCGTGCCCGACAATCAACAGGATGTCACGGTCGAGATGACGCTTACCGCCCAAGGCTGCCCCGAGCACGTCAACATCAGCGCCCAGGTCAAATCGCGCGTGGAACAACTGCCGGGCGTCCGCAACGCCAACGTCAATGTGGTCTGGAATCCTCCCTGGACGCCGGAACGGCTCAGTCCCGACGCCCGCAAGCAACTGGGAATCGACTAAACTCGCTACATCCTATGAACACGCTGATGAGGTACCAGACCCCGTTCGTGTTCGCGATCAGCGTGCTATTCCTGCTCGTCAATCTGGCACATGCTCCCATGATGTTCGACGAGGGCGTTTACGTACGCACCGCCCGTGAGTTTCTCAGCGGCGCGCCGACGAGCGTTCCCGAGCATCCGCCGCTGGCAAAGTATTTCATCGCTGCCTCAATCAAGATGTTCGGCGACCGGCCTTTTGGCTGGAGATTCCCTTCCACTCTGGCGGGCGGGCTGGTCGCTGTCGCTGTGTTCGGGATTACCTCCCGGCTGACCCGAAACACGCGCACCGCAATCATCGCGTGGTTGCTCACCATCGCCGGTGGCTTCTGGTTCGTGATGGGCCGGGTCGCCATGCTCTCCGTCTATCAGCTCGCCTTCGAACTCGCGGGAGTCTGGCTCTTTCTGATCGCGGTCGCGAGGCCGACCGTCAACCAGAAAAGCAATGGATTGATGTTCGCGCTGAGCGGAGCGTTGTTCGGCCTCTCTGCGGGCTGCCGCTGGGGCGGATTGATTGGCCTGATCGCGTGCCTCATCGTCGCTTTCATGGAACGCGTGCGCGTTCCGTGTGTGCTGGCAATGCTGACCGCCGCTCTCGGGACGTATTTCGTGGCCTGGGTGCCGCTTCTCATCCGAGAGGGCAGGCCACTGGGCTACTTCATTGCCGCCAACGAGTTTATTCTTCACTTCCACACTCACATGAATGTCGATCCGCGGCTCGGGGAACGATGGTGGACCTGGTTTTTCCGACTCGAGCCCAAGCAAAGCCTCAGTCTGTTGGTGGGAAATCCAGTGGTGGCAGTGCTGGGGTTGATTGCCATTGTGGCGCTGCCTCTGAGGCTCACAACGAGATCAAGCTATATTCTTTCCCTGTTATACCTCGGGCACGTAGGTCAGTGGGCGATCGGAGTTCGCCAGTTGACGTTCTACTATCACTACTTCGAGGCCTTCATCGTGCTCGGGCCAGCGCTGGCGATCGCGATGCAGGGATTGGAATGGCGCAAGGTCCGGGCAGACACGGTTGTGACCGCCTGTTCATTGATGTTTTTTGCGTACTGGTACCCCGCGTGGGCGAATCTTCCGGAGCCCTACAACTTGCTCATGGGGGCCCATTGACGGACCGGCTGGGCTTTAGGTACTGCGTTCTCGCCTTCGTAAAGCCCCGAGCCGGACTCCTCAGTACTCTCCCAACTCCTCGAACGCGTTCGCGGCCCGCTTTTCCGCGAGTTCCGTGATCTTGGTGCCGATCTTCATCGCCAAATCGAGAAACTTCGTCCCTTGCCGCACATAGGACGGCAAGTCCTCGCGAATCTGCGCGAACTTGTGCGGATATTCGGAGGCCAGCACGGCCATGCCGAGTCCGCCAACCAAGACGGCCGCCGGGCGCCGGCCTTTCAGCAACAAAATGACTGCCGCGCCTGCCGATCCCGCAATCGCCGCCCGTTTCCAGTTATTCATGTCGTCTCCTCGCTTGCGTCCACTGCTCGACAGGATTGTAAATTACCCGCCCTTGGATGCTTTATACTTCCGCGTGCGCTGTCCCGCGTAAGACAGTCGCAATCCAATATGACCCGATCAACCCGCGTTTGCAGCTTCCTTGTTTTGTTCGTCTCGGTTCTTTCGTTCACCCAAACCACTCTCTCTCAAACCAAACCCCGGGCGCGCGACCTGGGCGTGCCGTTTGATGGCACTCCCGGCCCAAACAATGCGATCACGGACGTGAAGGGCGTCGAAGTTGGCCATACGACATTGATCTCCGGCAGCGGGAAACTCGTCGTCGGCGAGGGGCCGGTGCGAACGGGAGTCACCGCTATTCTTCCGCGCGGCAAGAATTCCACCGACGATGTTTTCGGCGCGTGGTTCACGCTGAACGGCAATGGCGAGATGACCGGGACGACGTGGCTGGAAGATTCCGGTCTACTCGACGGCCCAGTCATGATCACGAACACGCATAGCGTCGGCGTGGTTCGAGATGCGGTGATCGCATGGAAATACAAGCACGGCGGCCCTGACATGGAGGGCTACTTCTGGTCGCTTCCGGTGGTCGCGGAAACCTGGGACGGCTGGCTCAATGACATCAATGGATTTCACGTCAAGCCGG
>JBELAC010000194.1:0-9667 GCA_049509215.1 Terriglobales bacterium | reverse complement strand
TAATCACCTGCGAGATTTGCAGGCAGGTGGGTCGAGTAAGGGAGATGCTGCAAGGGAAGGAACAGACTTCAAGAACGATTGGAAGGGGCAGGGGCTAGCATGCTTGGGGCTGCCGCGAGGGTCCGGGACGGATTACGGTCCTCAGGCCGACGTTGTATCGTCTCGCTGGCCGGTTCTACGGCCAACGCTGCGCCGTGTGGGCGGATTTTGCCGTGCCAGAGGATGGAGTGCCTGCTTTGGCGGCCATCGCCTTGCCGTGATCGTCTTCCACTTCGGCCAGTACGGCGCTATCGTCTTCCGTTTCAGTCTCCGCGAGCAACGGAGCGACCTCGCGCAGTTTCTCAGCCGCCTGCTGGAGCAGTTCAATCTGCTTGGTTAAGTTCGCGTGCTGCATTTGCTTGCGCCGCAATACCTCGTAAATGTCCTTCATGCAACCCCCCTGCGCCTTGACTCTAGGTTTGGAGGCACGCGAGGTCAATGCGAAACCCGCAGCAGGCGTTACGGCCGTAACCGGGACCGTACCTTCGGCCACCTCAAATTGACCTGGAAGGAAGAGTGCGACGCGATTGACGGCTGGGGTTAGAGAGCGCCATCCCAAAGATAATAGCCCCGCCTCGCGGCGGGGCTATGGGTGAGTGTTGTGAGCGAACCTAATCTTCGGAGGTTAGACCTTCTTGCGGCGGAAGGTTCCAGCGATTCCAAGAAGCCCTGTGCCCAACAGGCCAAGAGTTCCCGGTTCCGGAGTGTTGATATGCGTATTGCCGAGCGTGATGTGGCCTACGCCGTTCTGAAGCTGCCCGGCGGTTGAGACGATGGTCTGCGTCGTTGACCCAGTCACCATACGGCCCGTGTAGAGCTGGCCGGAGATGTCGCCGCTAAGTGTGTAAGTCAGCTTCGTTTTGACCTGGCTAACCAGAGTCCAACTGATGTCGCCAACGAAAGCGCCCGAGAAAATTACGCCCTTCGGCTGTCCGTAGTTGCCGCGGCCAACCACGTTGAACGAGGAACCGGTGGACGAGAAGACACCGCCGCCAGCGATCGTGCCGCTCGTCAGCGCGCCAGTCGAATAGCTAACCGTGCCTAAGGAATGTCCCTTCGGAGCCACGATGCCATTGAAGGATGTCAGCTCAGAGCCCCGCGTCGTGATGCCCGAATCCGAAACTGAGATGGAGCCAAACTGGTTGGTGAGATTGATGCCGTCCGCCCAAGCGGCTATCGGCAAAATCAGAGCTAGCAACGCAAGAACTACCACTCGCCTCATTTTAAGTCCCTCCAGAGATTTACCGCTGTTTCGTCCCCACCTTCAGACTTGCGCCTTGATGGTATAGGTCGCCCACGTTCAACTGAGCACTTGTCAGGCCAAATCATCCGTGTCGTATTATGTTTTATCTTTCAACGACATACGGTGATTCTGCACGACGATTCCATGCTCTTCGATTGCAATTCGCTGCATACATAGGAACACTTGCCTTCCTAGCATAAGCAGTGCCCACGACCGCGTTCCCAGCCATCCTCATATAGAGAACCGGAATCGCGAGGTTCAAAAATCGAGGGGGGCGTCTCTCATAAAAAGCTGTCGAGAGGGTCGATTTCGGAACCAGGGTTGTGCGACTGGTAATCTCCAATCGCGGTTTCCGCATATTACCAAAGTTTGGGAGTTTGGCAAGTGGCCCTTTCGTGCCACATGGACACTTCCTTCATCTACCTGATTCTATTGAACATTCTCCGTTTTACCCGAAGACAGGCTGCGGTAGGCGGCATCGACTGCAGACTGATTTTTCCATCCTTCTTCGCCCGGAACCGGGAACGCTTCACCCCGTTCCAGTGCTGCCGCAAATGCGTCCACCTGTTTCGCATAGGAAAGCCGGTTCGAAACGGTTTCTTCGGTTGCCAGTTTGCCTTCGCGCCAAAGTCCGATTCGGATCGGCTTTTCCACGTTCAGCGCGTCGTCGGCCGTCAAAACCCCGGAATCCCCGACGAGCTCGATTGGAGTGCGGTAGTGCGCCCGGGTCGATACCAGCACCGTTGCGAGCGCACTTCGCCGAAATTGCAACGTGAGGATCGCCGTCGACTCGACGTCGCCCGATTGAGCGTCCGACTGGCCGGCCGCGCTGACTTGAACTACTTCGTCCTGGAGTATGTAGCGCAAAGCGTCAATGCAATGAACCCCGACGTCGGCAATCGGCCCACCACCGGAGACGGCGCGGTTGTAGAGCCACGTGCGCGGGTGTTCGATACCGGGGTATGAGAATTCTGCTCGCGCAAACATCGGGCGGCCGATCTCGCCCGCCGCAACTCGCTCCATCAGCCGCTTTGTGCTCTCCTCAAAGCGAAAGACCTGGGCGACGCCGAGGAGGACTCCAGCGTTCCTTGCTGCCTCGATCATCCGCAGACATTCGCCAGCATTCATGCCCATCGGTTTTTCGCAGAGCACCGGCTTCCCGCAGGAAACCGCAGCCAGCACGTCAGCCAGGTGGCAGACGTTGGGCGTGGTCACAAAAACGGCATCGACTTCCGGGCACCGGGCTAGTTCGTCTGTCGAGGAAAAAACATGGGGGATTCCGTACTCCTCGGAAGCTTGCCTTGCCTGGTTCGCATCGCGGCGTGAAAGCGCAGTGACCTTGCAATTTTGGGCTAGTGCGAAGCCCGGCATCAGCCGCCGAACGGCGTGCAATCCAAAACCGGCAATACCGAAACGAATCACAAGGCTCTCCGTTATCGAAATTTCGCTGATGTCTTTCGAACCTCACCCGTCTCCCAAGGTGAAGAGTGTTAAGAGTAAGGATAGAAAACAAAGAACAGCAACGACAATGCCGTCAATGCCCAGAGTGCGGGCCGGACCTCGCCGAGCCGTCCCGAGACTACCTTGCAGAAAGGATACAAGACAAAACCGGCTGTCATTCCGATTCCGACGTTGTATGTGAACGCCATCAGCGAAATAACGCCGAAAGCCGGTACCAGTTCGCTGAGGTCGTCGAAGGGAATGCGGGTGATCGGAGTCAGCATGAGCAATCCAACAAAAATCAGTGCCGGGCCATAAGCCTGCGGCGGGATCGCAGAGATGAAGGGCGCGAAGAACAGCGTTCCCACGAAACATAGTGCCGTTACCACTGAAGTCAATCCTGTTCGCCCACCCGCCTCCACTCCGGTCGCCGATTCGATGTAAGCCCCGGAAGTGGTTGTTCCGACAATGGCCGCAAACGTTGTTGCCAGTGCGTCTGCCATCATCGGCCGTTCAATTTGCGGGAGGTTGCCGTCCTGGTCGAGGAAGCCCGCGCGCGCCGATACTCCGATCAAAGTTCCCATCGTGTCCACGAAGGCCATGATGAGGATAGTCAGTACGACCGGGAAGAATCCCCAGCTCAGGAGGCTGTGCAGATCGAACTGAAAAAGAACGGGTTGAAGGCTGGGCGGCAGGCTGATCCAGGCGGTAGGCGCCGGAGAAACATGCAGAACGAAACTCAGCACCGCCGTCACAAGAATGCTGATGAGGATCGCCGCGGGAAAGCGGCGCATCGTGAGCACGGTGATCAGCAGAAACCCGAAGATCGCGAGCAGAATCGCAGGCGAAGTGAGATGACCGGGGCGCACTGGTGCTCCCGGCGCGCCAATGGTCACGATGCCGGTCTGATTGAGTCCGATGAAGGTAAGAAACAAACCGATCCCGACCGCATAGCTATAACGCAAGGTCGCCGGAATCGCATCGACCATCCACTGGCGAAGGCGGAACAGGGTCATCAGAGTAAAAAGGACTCCGGCAACAAAAACGGCACCCAGCGCGCTTTGCCAGGTGTAGCCGAGCACGTGCACCACAGTGAACGCGATAAACGCGTTCTCGCCCATGTACGGCCCGATCGCGAACGGGCGGTTCGCGTAGAGTGCCATCAGCAACGTTCCGAAAATGCAGGTCAGGATGGTCGCGGTGAGGGATGCACCCAGCGGCATTCCCGCCGCATTGAGAATGGCCGGATTCACGGCCACGATGTACGACATGGTGAAGAACGTGGTCAACCCCGCGACCACCTCGCGGCGGATCGTCGTCTGATGACCGGAGAGACCAAAAAATTGTTCGAGCCAGCGCTTCAAAGCGTCCTCGCGTGAATTCAGGATTGTACATTCACGACGCCGGGTGAGTTTTTCGGATTTGTTGCTTTTGTGTTCTCCGCGCGCCGTGCGGTTGTTGTTTTGACTTTCATGAGCGCCCCCCGGCAAGGCGATCACCACAGAGGACACAGGGAGCACAGAGGAAAAACTGAGAGGTTTTCGGCGAGCGGGCCTACGCTTTGCGAATCTCAGCCAGCAGTTGCGGGTCGATGTTGCCGCCCGTGATGACCGCAACGTTGTTCCGTGTTTGAGGCAGTTCGGAGGAATGAAACAGAAATGCCGCGACTGCGGTTGCGCCGCTGGGCTCGGCGATCGTCTTCGGATTGCCGCTCAGCGCCCGGACGGCTTCGAGAATCTCATCCTCTTTTACGCTGACAATATCGTCCACGTAAGTGCGGATGTGCTCGAAATTAATCTCCCCAATGCTCTGTGTGCGCAGGCCGTCCGCCAGGGTTCGGGAAACCTCGCTGGCGGGGAACGAGACAATATGGCCGGCGCGCAAACTGGCTTGGGCATCGGCTGCGAGTTCTGGTTCAACGCCGATGACTTTTACCGCCGGGTTCGTCAGCTTGATGGCCGCTGAAACTCCGCTGATGATTCCGCCTCCACCCACCGGAACGAGTACGGTTTGTACTTCGGGGAGATCCTCAAGAATCTCAATGCCTACGGTCCCCTGGCCGGCGACGATCTTCTCGTCGTTATAGGGAGGAACGACCACATAGCCATGCTCAGCCGCGAGCTGTTCGGCGCGCAACCGCCGCTCTTCGCTGCCCGGCCCCACAGTAACGATTTCGGCGCCGAGGTTGGCAGTTGCTGCAAGCTTATTCTCGGGCGCATTGCCCGGCATCACGATGACCGCTTTCACGCCCATGGCGCGAGCAGCGTAGGCTACTCCCTGGGCGTGGTTTCCGCTCGAATACGAAATGACGCCGCGTCGCCGCTCGTCATGATTGAGAGACGCGACTTTGTTATAAGCTCCGCGCAACTTGAACGCGCCAATCGGCTGCAGGTTTTCAAGCTTCAGGAAAAGTTGGCGCTTTGCGGTGGCGCCCGTCCACTGGAGGAGCGGGGTGCGGACCGCAACGCCCTGGAGGAGCGTCTGGGCCCTTAGGATGTCGTTAAGAGTGACCATTTCTCATGTGGTGCGGGCGCCCCGCCCGCGGCTTTTGACATGATCGAGATGGTGGAAGCTTTCAAATCTCCAGTATCACCGGCATAATCAGCGGCCGGCGCTGTGTCTGCCGCGAGATGTACCGTTTCAACTCGGTGCGGATCTTCTCTTTGATCACACCATAGTCCGCCTTTTCTTCCGCACTGGAGGCGTCGAGCGTCTCGATTACGATCTCACGGGCGCGTTCGATCACGCCGTTTTCTCCGGGCGCGAAGCCGCGCGTTACGATTTCCGGCAAGGCTTCGACCCGTCCGCTCAGCTTATTGATCGCGACAATCGGCATCACAAAACCGTCTTCGCTGAGATGGCGGCGATCTTTCATGACAAGATCTTCGACCACGTCCGTGCGCGAGCCGGAATCAATGCACACACGGCCCACGTTCACGCGTCCTGCCTTGCGGGCTCCGAGTTCATCGATTTCGAGCACATCTCCGCTTTCGATCAGCATCACGCTGCCCACCGATCCCTGCATGGACGCGGCCAATTCGGCATGAAGCTTGAGCTGCCGGTATTCGCCGTGAATCGGAACGAAATATTTAGGCCGAACGAGGTTGATGATCAGCTTCAGCTCTTCCTGGCTGGCGTGTCCGCTGACATGTACCGGCGGATACGATCCATCGTCATAAACCACGAACGCTTCGCGCCGGAAGAGATGGTCGACCACGCGATAGATTGCCTTTTCGTTGCCCGGAATGATGCGTGATGACAGAACGACCGTGTCGCCTTTTTCAATTTTCGCGTGCTTATGATTGTCAACTGCCGCGCGCGAGAGCGCTGACATCGGTTCGCCCTGCGTGCCGCTAATCAGGACGCACACTTTTTCGGGCGGGAAGTTCTTCATCTCGCCCGGATGGATCAGCATTCCCTCGGGAATCTGGATATAGCCGAGGTCTTCGGCGATCTCCGACGAGTTGTTCATCGACCGGCCAATGAAGCAAATCTTGCGCCCATGGTCGCGCGCCATGTCGACGGTCAGCTTGATGCGGTGAATCGAGGACGAGAAGCATGAGATGAACAGCCGCCGTTGCGTGCGCGCGAATATCTCTTCGAACTTGCGCCGCACGGCCCGTTCGCTCGGGGTATACCCTTTGCGCTCGACGTTCGTCGAATCCTGCAGCAGGCAAAGCACGCCTTCTTTGCCGTATTCGGCAAACCCATGCAGATCAAAAAGCCGGTTGTCGGTCGGAGTGGGATCGACTTTGAAATCGCCCGTGTGCAGAACGACTCCCAAGGGCGTGTGAATGGCAAAAGCGACACAGTCCACCAGGCTGTGGGTCACTTGCAGCGCATGAATTGTGAACGGACCGACTTTGAAGCGTTCACCCGGGCGGATTTCGCGCAGGTCTGCATCGTCCAGCAACTGGTGCTCGTCCAGCTTGTCTTCGACATACGCGAGCGTGAACTCCGTGCCCCAGACCGGAACATTCAGCTCACTCAGCACCCACGGCAGCGCGCCGATGTGGTCTTCGTGGCCGTGCGTGAGGATGATGCCGCGCACGTGTTTTCGATTTTCGAGCAGGTAGGAAATATCGGGAACAACGATGTCAACGCCCAGCAGCTCAGTTTCGGGGAACATCAGGCCGGCATCGACGACGATAATGTCATCGCCGTAGCGGATGGCCATGCAGTTCATCCCGAACTCGCCCATCCCGCCGAGCGGAACTATGTGAAGTTTGCCTGTTGGCATTCGAAACTTGATGCTAGCACACGGCGGGCTCGCGTCCGAGTTACGTTTCGCTCCGCAGCGTGGGCCACAAACTCTAATTTGGATAAACGCCGGCTGATAGACTTGACCCTACCGATGGCTGACGGCAACAAGTCCGAGAAAAAATCCTGGCTGCGCCGCCGCGCCGAAGACGCATTTCGCAGCGGACTGACCCGCGCCTACGAAACCGTCCGCGTCGATCCCCAGCGCTTTCTGTTTCAACTGCGCGCCGCCTATGGTTTGCCGATCGTCACGTTCCACGGTGTTTACTCGGTTGAGATGTCGAGGCTGGATGACGTTGCCGAATCCGTTCTGCGCAGCGGGATGAAGCTGGCCGCAGCCGAGGGTGCGGGGTTTGGCCTGGGCGGGATTCTGACAATTGTTCCCGATCTCGGTATTCTCTCGGCGATCACCATGCGGACCATCCAGAAGCTCAGCCTGATCTACGGATTCGAGCTCAACACCGACGACGAGATCGCCGAGCTTTGGATCGCCGCCGCCAGCGCCGCTGGAGTCGACATCAGCCGCGAGTTGCTCGAAAAAGAAGTTGTGAACCGCTTCGTGCCTAAAGTGATCCAGCGTATTGCCGCGCGCGCCAGCGCCGAGGTGGTGGAGAAATGGGCGGGACGGCTGATTCCGGTTGCGAGTTCCGCGATCGGATGCGTGCTCAATTACTACTTCGTGCGAGCCTGGGGACAGCGCGCCATGGAGCACTTCCGGAAAAAACATTTGGACGCGCGAGCACGTTTGGCTGCCGAACAGCAATCGCTTTCCAATTCGTCAGGAACTCTGCTGTCGTAAGGCATGCGTGAAGGAGCGATGGTCTCAGCGCAGCCAGTCTTCCAACTCAATCCCGCGCTCGGTTTTCTCGTCGCGATACTTAACGATCACCGGCGTATAGAGCGACAGCCCCCACTCTTCGGCCTTGCCTTTGCCCTTGGTCACCGCACGGGATCCCGGGACGACCACCGCATTTTCCGGCACCTCAAGCGGCTTATCCGACGTTGCCCGATATACCTGACCGCGCACTAGATCGTACAGAGGAGTCGAACGCGTCAGAATCGTTCCCGCCCCCAGCACCGCCTTCGTCCGCACTAGCGTCCCCTCATAGACGCCGCAATTTCCGCCCATCAGCACGTCGTCTTCAATGATCACCGGCGAGGCGTTGATCGGCTCGAGAACGCCTCCGACTTGAGCGGCGGCACTGATATGCACGCGCTTGCCCACCTGCGCGCACGACCCGACCAGCGCATGCGAGTCAATCATCGTTCCTTCGTCCACGTAGGCCCCCACGTTGACGAACATCGGAGGCATGCACACAACCGACGGCGCCACATAAGCCCCTTCGCGGATCGACGACCCTCCCGGCACGACGCGCACGCGATCGCCGGGCGTGAAGCGACGGGCAGGGAAGGTATCCTTATCGATGAAAGACAGCGCGCCGCCCTCCGACATCTCTTTGAGTTCGCCGAGTCGAAAGCCCAGCAGAATGCCTTGCTTCACCCACGCGTTCGTAACCCAGCGAGCCGAGCCATTGCCACCGACCTTCTCCGCCGCGCGAATCTCGCCCCGCGTCAGCCGCTCGCGAAAGTCGGCAAAAACGCGTCGAGCCTCAGCGGGATCGGCGATGCTTGGTGATGAGAAGAGTTCTTCGATAGCGGATTTGAGCGTCGAGATCGTGTCGGGCATAGGTTCGAACTGTATTGCTTCTACCTCATCGAGAGAACACCTTTCGGCGATTGAAATTGTCGCGCCGGTGTAGAGGGCGAAGCTCCCTCGACTTCGCTCGGGATTTCGACGCACGGCTCAAACGCCGCGCAGACGCCTCAACTTCGACTCCGCAGGCGCTTCACTGCGTGGAGAGCCTGCTACGCCCCAGGATGACAAGGACTGGAAAGCAAAAGCTAATCGCTAGTAGCTAGAAGCTGCTTTCACCCTATGCACTTGCACTCGCTGCGAATCAGCACACCTGGCAGGCTATGCGTCGCCTCGCGTGCCCCGGCCGCGTTCGCAAACGGACCGTGCCACTTCGAATGCGCCGGATCATGACCCGCCGGACGTCCCTTGCCCGACGCGCACTGCCCGCACGATGCCTTGTGCAGCATCACTTTGTGCGGACCTGCGGCCCAGTTCTCGTACACGTAATATTCTGTCGGAGCCGCGGGAGCGGCCGGCTTCGCCAGCAATCCCACATCGGTTGCGACTTTCTGGAGCTTCGAGCGCGTGTCGCGCCGCATGGGTAGCATCGGCAGACGGTACACTTCCTGAATCTTCCCCATCATCGCCAGCACGGCTTTCGCCGGCATCGGATTCGACTCGATAAAATTCGCCTGCATCAGCGGCAAGAACTTGCGGTGAATGGCCCGCGCCGTCGTCCAATCATTTGCCAGCGCTGCGCGCGTCATCTCCGCCATTTCGCGGGGGATCTCATTCGACGCCACCGACACCACGCCCACTCCGCCCAACGCGATCACCGGCAAGGTAATCGCGTCGTCGCCCGAGAACACCCAAAACGTCTCCGGCACAAGGTTCAGCACTTCGGCAATCTGCGTGATGCTGCCGCTGGCTTCCTTCACGCCCGCAATATTCGGAACCTCGCTCAGGCGCGCCAGCGTTGCGGGCTCGATGTTCGCCGAGGTTCGACCCGGGACGTTATAGAGAATAATCGGCTTGTCCACGGCCTCGGC
>JBELAC010000193.1:0-9683 GCA_049509215.1 Terriglobales bacterium | reverse complement strand
AAAAGGTTGAATTCTGTGAAATTTGCCGGGTCCAGTTCCCTTGAAACAGATCCCCTTGTCTGAACCGCGTCCGTTGAGCCGCCAAAACCTCTCGGCTACGAACGAACTTTTCGCATGAGTTCGCGCTACCGTCCACCACCCGGGTCTGTTTCGCGTCCATTCTTTTTCTCTTCATCCAAGTGATTGGTGCGGCGGGCTTTAGAGAGGCATCTATCCTGGGCAGCGGTGTGGTAGACTCCGTGGGCAATGGAGCGCGGAGACCCTTGCCGGAACTTCACTCAACGAAACCACCGATCTGCTTCGGCCCTTTTGAGTTCGACTCCGAACGCGGCCAGCTTCGAAAACACGGAATCCGCATAAAGCTGCAAGACCAGCCTTTTCAGATACTGCAAATCCTGCTCGAACGTTCTGGCGAGCTCGTTACGCGCGAGGAACTGCGCAACCGCATCTGGCCAGCCGACACATTTGTCGATTTCGATAAAGGTCTCTATAACGCGGTCAAGAAACTGCGCGAGGCGCTGGGCGATACTGCTGGTACCCCCCGGTACGTCGAGACAGTTCCAAAACGCGGCTACCGCTTCATCGCACCGATTCGCGACCAGGCGCCGATGACGGTGCTTGTGGAATCACGGCCAGCGGAGGAAGCACTCGCCGCGACCACGCCGGAGCGAGGCGGCTTGGCGCGCAGACTTTTGCGGTGGAAGGTCGCCGTACCGTCTGTGTGTCTGTTCCTCATTGCGATTGCAGGCGCCGGGCTGTGGATGACAAGGCCGGCGAGGGCGCCGCTGAACGAGCGAGACACGATTGTGCTCGCCGATTTCAGCAACTCAACCGGGGAAACGGTGTTTGACGATGCCCTGAAGCAAGGATTGGACGTCGATCTGCAGCAATCACGATTTCTCAACATACTTCCGGAAGACGCGATCTCGCGTGAACTTCGTTTTATGGGCCGTCCGCTCGAAACGCGGCTCACGCCCGATGTGGCCCGAGAAGTCTGCCAGCGCGCCAACGGGCGGGCAGCCCTGCTGGGTTCGATCTCTCCGCTCGGCGGCCATTACGTAATCACCCTCCGGGCCGTCGAGTGCGCCGACGGCAACTCGCTCGATGTGGAGCAGGTCGAGGCCGACCGCCGCGAGAGTGTCCTCGCCAAGCTCCACGAAGCCGGAAAAAGATTGCGCAACAAGCTGGGTGAGTCATTGTCTTCGATTCAGAAGAACGACACACCGTTGGTTCAGGCGACTACTTCGTCGCTTGAAGCGCTCCAGGTTTATAGCCAAGCCGGCAAATTGGCACGCTCGCAGGGAGAGTCGGCTGCCGTCCCTTTCTTCAAACACGCGCTCGAATTGGATCCTGGCTTCGCGCTTGCTTACAGCGATCTTGGAACTATGTATTGCAATCTCGGCAAGACCGGGCTGTGCGCTTCCTATGTAAGCAAGGCCTATGAACTCCGCGACCGCACGACAGAGAAAGAACGCTTTTACATTGACTCGAATTACTACATGTTGGCCACAGGAGAGCTGGACAAGGCCGCCGGCGTGTTCAAACAGTGGAAGCAGGAATATCCACGAGATCTCGTTCCCTATGTCAATCTCGGAGCAATTGCAACGAACTTTGGGCAACTCGAGGCAGCTTTAAATAACGATCTCGAGGGCGTTCATTTAAACAGCGAGTCCCTTGTTGTGCTTCGCAATCTTTCTTACGATTACATGAACCTGAATCGGCTGGACGACGCCCGGCAGGTGCTGGAGCAGGCGCGCTCGCACAAGATGGACCAGGCTCTCCTCCCCAATTTCTATCAGCTCGCTTTCTTGCGCGCTGACGAGCGTGAAATGGCCCGCTGTCTGGGCGCGGCGGAGGAGGACACGGCGACCGAACCCACATTGCTTTCGAGCCAGGCCGACAGCGAAGCCTCCAATGGACATTTAGCGAAAGCTCGTGAATACTCGCGCAGAGCAGTCGACCTTTCGTTAACGGCTGACGCCAAAGAAGATGCAGCAGGATGGGAAGCTGCCGAAGCATTCCGGGAAGCGGAGTTTGGCAATTCCGAACGTGCGCTGCGAAGTGCGAAAGACGCACTCATGCTCTCGTCTGCAAGAAACGTGCGCATCGCGGTAGCCTTGGTCTTTGCGCGCGCCGGGGACCGCCAGCAGGCCGAA
This sequence comes from Terriglobales bacterium, assembly GCA_049509215.1. Classification (GTDB taxonomy): domain Bacteria; phylum Acidobacteriota; class Terriglobia; order Terriglobales; family Acidobacteriaceae; genus Acidiflorens. The sequence continues at coordinate 7,527 of JBELAC010000193.1, read as the reverse complement.
CGCCTCGCCAGCGATCTTGAAAAAAGTTTCCCGCTCGATACCCTGCTGATCCGTTATTGGCTACCCACGATTCGCGCCGCCGTCCACCTGGCCGCAAAGGACCCTTCGCTCGCGCTTGTCGATCTCAGCGTCACGGCGCCCTATGAACTGGGTGGCAACGATTCAGCCCTCGCATCCGGAGCAACGATGTATCCGGTTTACCTGCGCGGGCTCGCATACCTCGATATTCGGGAATGGCAAAGGAGCGCGGCCGAATTCAACAAGATTCTTGACCACCGGGGATTAGTCTCCAACTTTCCGCTGGAAGCATTTGCGCACCTGCAACTCGCGCGAGCCCATGCAGGCGCGGGCGATTCGGTGAAAGCGAAGGCCGCGTATCAGGATTTTCTCTCGCTGTGGCAAACGGCAGATTTGGACGTTCCGGTGCGCCAACGCGCTGCAGCGGAATACGCGAAACTTAAGTAGCAGCGCCGTTTCGTCGCCGCGGTTCCCACCGTCGGCGCTTCCAACGATCCGCCAGCTGGTCACTGCGCCTCGAAAATAGCGCCGAACCCGACGTTCCCGCCGGTTTTCACCGCGCCGCACGTATAGCTGCACGTTCCCTTGCCGTGCGGCGGTAACGGCCCTGATGTCCCGGGGCAGGTTTGGTTTATCTTCGAAGTTTTCCCGAACGTCAGGCCGGCAACCGGGCTTGCCCCGTCGCCCGGCGCGCCGAGGAAGTCATACGAAATCTCTGTCTGGTAACTGCTGCTCTTGGTCAGGGTAAACACCGTGCCCAACGAAGGAGATGTTGTTCCGCCGGCAAATGTCGTGCCGCAAAGATTCTCCGCCGCATCGAGAATCACGCCCGCGATTGGGTCCGCCCCATCCGGCGTACCCGTGAATGCATGCAACGTCTGAAACGCCCCGGCTGCAGGGAACTCATACACAACTCCGCCTCCACCTGGACAGGGCGCGCCCGGGAGGCCGCCGCAGGTCGTTGTGCCATAAAGATTGTCGGCACTATCGACGCTCAACCCCGCCATCGGCTCGCCGCCATCGTTGCCTCCCGTGAACTGGTGCAGCACGGTTTCCGTTGTTTCTTTCAGGCTGAAAATCGTGCCGAACCCGAACTGTCCGCCGCTGAACGTGGTTCCATCGAAGTGGCCGTGTTTGTCGTGCGCCAGCGGCGCGTACGGAATCGCGCCATCGTTGCCGCCCGTGAACCGGTACAGAATTGTCTCGATGCCGGTAGCCACGTTAAATCCGAAAACCGTCCCGCACCCGCTCCCATTCGCGTCGGTGCAGTTGCCCGCCAAGCCACCGTGGGTGGTCGTCCCGTAGAGATAGCCATTGAGATACAGCAACGGAGCAAATGGGCGGCTGCCGTCGGACGCAGCCCCTCCGCCAAAGCGGTAGAGCACGATGTAGTTTCGCGTGGGAGGCTTCGTCACCTCATAAATGATGCCGTCACCGCCAATGCCATTGGGGTTGCACACACCATCCCCGCCGCACAACGTCGTGCCATAGAGATTTCCCTCGGCATCTTTCACCAATCCCGCAGAAGGGAAGCCTCCATCACCATCGCCCGTGGGGTTGCCGGTGAAAGTGTGCAAAACGTTTTCCGCACCGGTCGCCGCGACGAGCTCAAAGACCACACCCGCGTTGCTAGATCCGCCGCCTTGCAGAGTGGTGCCATACAGGTTTCCGGAATCGACGATCAGCGTGCCATAAGGAGTTTGCCCGGGATCGGTTCCGCCCGGACCGGTGAAACTAAGCAACAGTTGTTCGGTAATCTGGCCGCGCGCTTGCCGGGGCGCACCGCAAACGCTCAGCAAGAAACAGATAGAAACCGTGTGGAAGACGAGCCGGTGGGTGCGCAAGGAAACCTCCAAAATTGTGGGAACAGGCTTGCCGTGGGCTCCTGCTTTGCGTCGCACTATAGCACAGAATGTTAGAAGGGAACCACACGCACCACCTCGTTTTTCTGGACTTCCAGACAGGAAAGTGGACCAGACCAGTCGGGGACTACGCGCGCGCCTGGAATCCAGCGCGGGTAATCGTACAGTGAAGTTTTGCAGCTTAGCAGGCCCCGGATGACACCTTTAAGCCTCTAAAGCACCGCTGAACAATCAAATAGAGCGCACTAACTTGGCCGTTACAGGTTTGTGTCGCAGCACCAAGTTACATCGGTTCAGGCAAATTATTGCCCGCCGAAGTCGAGGAAGAAAGTGGAGTCTGGTTATCGGAGGAGATCGGCCCAGAGGCTTGAAATGTGTGGAGCGCCGAAAAGCGGGCCGAGGGAGCGGAGTACATGCAGCCGAAGTCGAGTTCACATTCCGGACGTATTGTCGGCAAACCGGAAATTATGTCGATGGTAGATGTAATATTCCCGATTTCATCACTGATGTTCATTCAGAACACACTTATGTCGGCCGAATTGATCGAGCAGGTTTTCTACGGCCTTCTGAGGACTCTTGAGTAGATCCAGCGGAGTGAAGAACTTGATGTGGCAACGTGCGCAGGTCGCCATCGACGGCGTCTTGCCCATGTGCTTCAAGATCACGAATTTGGGGTCGACCTTCATCGCCGGCGAAGTCTGGCACAAACCCAATGAGATTTCGAGTCCAATTTTATTAAACTTGCGCTTAACCTTCATGCTGACCGTATTTGCGGTCTGCGACGGTTTCGCCTTTCGACAACGAATCGTGCGATTTCGCTGATTCGTCTCCAAGTTGTGACTGCAACAATTCCAACATGAAGAGATGATTGGGATGCGGGCGATTCCACGGCATTGTGGCCAACAAGATGATGAGCACAGCGAGCAATGTCAATGGAACAGCGAGTGACACGTCTGCCTCTATTTGCGACAAATACGCCCCAGATGTTACGGGACTATTAAATTTTCCGTTGCTGACTTGGGCGCCAAGAGAATTTCGGGTTGCTGCGCTTAGGCGGCACCGAGACTGCTGAAGATAGGCAGAATAATCAACAAATCCGCACCCGCGTGAAATAAGACCGATCCCCACAAACTGCCGGTCTTCTGCATCAGCCAACCCCAGGCGATCGAGAACACGAAGGTGACGAGCAGAAAGCCCCATAAGTTCGGGGCGTAAGTGACCTGCATGTGTGCCAGGGTGAAGGCCAGGGCCGTCGAAAGGATGGCCAGCCATTTTCCGATCAGCGGCTCGTATCGCCTAAGAAACAATCCGCGGAAGAGAAGTTCCTCCATGACTGCGTTCGAGACCACGAAGAGTAGTATCCATGGGGCTAATGACATCAGCTTGGCCGAGCCGAGGGCCCTAACCGCTGGCTGCAGCAACGTCAGAACTAGGCATGCCCGATGAATTCTCGTACACGCCTGGAAGAGGAGTCGTGGTGCGTTACCGGGGCGAGGAGATTCTTGTTGGTAGTCGGACACTCCTGGTGGAGCACGGCATTATGACAGGAATGCCCCTGGATGTCAGCGCCTCACACGGAGCGTCAGAAGTCTACGTTGCTCGCGCCGGACAAGTTCTGGGGAGTATCCGAATTGCGGATATTTTGCGCCCGGAAGCCAAGAATGCGGTTGCGGCCATGCGACAGATGGGCTTGAAAACTGTTCTGTTGAGCGGAGACACACAAGCCGCAACTTCATCAGTCGGCCGAGATCTTGGAGTGGACGAAGCGGTAGGAGGACTCCTGCCGGAGCAGAAAGGAAAGTGGGTGACCGAGTTGCGCGGCAAAAGGCGGAATGTCGCGATGGTCGGCGACGGAATCAACGACGCTCCGGCCCTGGTAGAGGCCAACGTCGGCATCGCCATGGGGTCGGGAACAGATGTTGCTCGGGAGAGCGCGGATGTGATCTTAATCGGAAGCGATCTCTCAAAATTAGTCGAAACATTGCGGCTTGCTCGACGTTGCCGCGGGATCATCTTGCAGAATTTTGTGGGCACGCTGGTTGTGGACAGCATTGGAGTTGGCATGGCCGCATTTGGCTTTCTGAATCCGCTGCTCGCGGCCTTCATTCACGTTACCTCGGAACTGGCCTTTATTTTGAATTCCACCAGACTCTTGCCACGCGCTTCTGAAACCAGGCAATGAGTCCCGGATCTCCCTGCAACCTGGTCTCGATTGTGTGGTGATGAATTAAGCTATTTGAGAATTGGTCAAGTATGCCGAACACGGATACAGATTTTTCGGATGCAACTCCTCGACCGACTTGACCACTTTCCGCACCCCACCGGGCGGCGCTTATCTCATCGGCGTTTCTGGCTATCTGCGGCTCATTTCAAGTAAGACTTGACCATGTCGATGACTTCATCGGCGGCGGCTACCTGTCCCGAAGTTGGGCGTTGCTTTCCGCTAAGGACGTGACTGCGAATGTGACCCTCCAGAAGCTCGGCCATTAGGCTGTTCATCGCCCCTCGGGCCGCGCTCATGACTTGCAGAACATCGGAGCAATCGCGCTCCTCGTCCAGAGCTCGTACCAGAGCTTCAACCTGCCCCTGAATGCGCTTCGCCCGCAGAAGTAGTTTTTGTTTGTCCTTGACTGTGTGGCTCATTGTTTGATATTCACTTGAATACCGTACCCGGTACGGTAGTTGTCTTTTGTGTACGGTTTTAGTATAGATCAACACATCGGTTCGTGGGGTACCGGCTGTGCGTTCGATCTCGAAGCGAATAGCGTGTCTGTGCATCGTGCTGACTTTCTGGTCAGCAATAGCATTCGCTGCGCATCATCATTCGAGCACGACTGAGGGAGCGACCTGTCGGGTCTGTGTCACGGCCCATTCAGCATCGCCCAAGGCCCCGTCGACACTGACGCGTACCGCAATCGTTGTCGTATCTGCCATTCAAACGCAAACGGTTTCTGCTAAGCAATCCCTGACAGCCTTCGCCCTGTGCGTCCGTCCGCCTCCTAGCGCCTAGAGATCAAATTTTCAGATGCGTTGTGGTCGGTTCTTGTCCCGTGGACCGTGCCCATGATCTCTATACGGACCAATTTCTTCTGGAGGAATTCATGCTGGCTTCTTACGAGAAGTCGCTTCGTGCGGCTTTGACGGTGGCTTTCTGTTTTGCATTATGCCTTCACGCTTACGCGCAGTCGGGCGGAAGTTCGGGATCCATTAACGGCAGCGTGCTCGATCCTTCGGGCGCAGTGGTGCCAAACGCTACTGTTGAGATTCATCAAGCGGTCAGCGGCTATGACCGAACGACCAACACAGACAGTAAGGGGAATTTCAGTTTCACGAACGTTCCGTTTAATCCGTACCACATGACGGTGACAGCCACGGGATTCGCTCAATACGCGCAGGATGTCGAGACCCGGTCGGTGGTGCCGGTCAACGCCAAGATCATTCTGCATGTATCCGGCTCGTCCATCACTGTAACGGTCGAGTCTGCAGGCGATCTCATCGAGAACGATCCCACCTTCCACGCCGACATCGACAAGGAGTTGTTCGACAAACTTCCCTTGGAAAGCGCGTCTTCGGAGCTGAGCTCGCTGGTGACTCTCTCCACGCCGGGAATCGCCGCCGATTCCAATGGTCTCTTTCACGGGATCGGTGACCACGCGGAGAATTCGTTCTCCATCGACGGCCAGGCCATTACCGACCAGCAAAGCAAGGTCTTCTCGAACCAGCTTCCCGTCGAATCCATTCAGTCTATGGAAGTCATATCCGGTGCACCACCCGCGGAATACGGAGGCAAGACCAGCGTGGTGATTGTCGCGACCACACGCTCGGGCCAGGGCGTGACCACACCGCATGGCAGCGTGACCGCTTCGTACGGGGCATTCGGATCCTCCAACGTGGCGGCCGATCTCGCTTACGGCGGGAAGAACTGGGGAAACTTCATCTCCATCGGCGGTTTGAACACCGGCCGATTCCTGGATCCACCGGAATTCGCGGTAATCCACGACAAGGGGAACGAAGAGAACTTGTTCGACCGCGTGGATTATCAAATCTCATCCGCCGACTCGATTCACCTCAACTTCGGCTACAGCCGGAGTTGGTTCCAGACGCCGAATTCACTCGACGCCCAAAATGCGACGCCCTGGAGTGGACTGAACGGGGTCCTTCCGTTCGTGGAGAACTACGGCGGAATAGCTCCCAACAGCGATGTCGTCGGAGCGACGGATCAACGCTCCAAGATTGGGACCTTTAACATCGCCCCTTCGTGGACCCACGTGGTGAACACGAACTCCGTACTTACTTTGGGAGCATTCGTGCGCCGTGACAATTACAACTACTACCCAAGCAAGGATCCTTTCGCAGACCTCGGGCCCCCGAGTCTTCAGAGACAGTCTGTGGGTCAGAACCGAACGCTCACCAACACGGGGCTTCGATCCGATATCTCCTACGTCAAACGGATCAACAACATTAAGGCCGGAGCCACTTACGAACAAACGTTTCTCAGAGAGGATGACACTCTCGGCATCGTCGATCCGGCATTCAACGCACCCTGTATAACTGCGTCACCAGTGACAGCACTGAACCCTTTCCCGTTCGTTTCTGTTCCTGGTTTCACCGATCCCTCGCAATGCACCGGCGCCAACCAGCCGAACATTTCCACTAACGGGAACGCGCCCGGCACCGCTTTCTACCCTTACTTCAGTTCGTTCCTACTTCCCTACGACTTGACCCGCGGCGGAAGCGATTACACCTTCAACGGTCGCACCGACGTGAAAGAACTAGCTCTCTACGTTCGGGATGCGATCACAGTTGGAAACTGGTCTTTGAACCTTGGTATACGCGGCGATCTCTACAACGGGATCACTATCGCGCGGCAAGCAGAGCCTCGTCTTGGGGTCGCGTACAACGTCAAGAAGACCAACACGATCCTCCGCGTTTCCTACGCGCGCACGCTAGAGTCTCCCTTTAACGAAAATCTAGTACTTTCCAGCATCGGATGCAGCAATGCAGTACTGAACCCGCTTCTGAGCTGCAACCCCGCTATCGGGCTGGCTCCGAATCCGATCAGTCCCGGTTTTCGCAATGAATTCCACGCTGGACTGGAACAAGCGTTCGGGCGCTACCTGGTCTTTTCTGGCGAGTACATCACGAAGTACACGCACAACGGCTACGATTTCAGCGTACTCGGCAACACGCCGATTACTTTCCCCATTGAGTGGCACAACTCGAAAATTCCCGGATATGCGGGCCGCGTGAGCGTGCCGAACTTCCACGGCTTTTCGGCGCTCATGGTCTTCTCCAGCGTGGCGGCACGCTTTTTCACTCCCCAGATCGGCGGCGCCGGAGCAATACCTGCAGGCGTTGGCCCCTTCCGTATCGACCACGATGAACATTTCAATCAGACCACCCACTTCCAATATCAGCCCTGGAAGATTGGCCCATGGCTAGGCTTCAACTGGCGGTATGACAGCGGGCTCGTTGCAGGCGCAACGCCTTGTTTCGGGGTAAATCCCGGCAACACCTGCCCAGGATCAATTCCGGCAGCTGGCGTGCCCGGTGGCGGGTACATTAGCACGCTCGCTTCGAACGTGGGCGGGGTGCCCCTTTCTGCCGATCAGGAGTCCGAGGCCGGATTCTTTTGCGGGCTTCAGCG
>JBELAC010000192.1:0-9824 GCA_049509215.1 Terriglobales bacterium | reverse complement strand
AGGGGGGGAGGGTACGGCATTATCCCTATTATTTTTCTGGTTACTAAACGCCGCTCTTGAGAAACCTCCCGCCGTTTCATCGGCACACTCCGATCATTGGCGAAAAATCCCGATTTCACTCAAAATCCAGCAATTGGCTACCGGATTGGTGTCCGATATGTGGAACCTGCCAGCCCTTTCCGCAGGGTCGAGTTCAAACTAATACAGATAAGCGAACTTACTCCGACACACTGCATCAGCACGAACGCGCCTTAACTCAACGCTGCTCGCGGGCAATTTCATCACTCAGATAGCGTCCAACGGCAATCTCCAGATTAAAATGCATTCCTTCACGTCGCAGCATCTGCCCGAGCGGTGATCGTTGTACGATCGCCAAGACTCCGGGATTCATACCAATCAGCCACAGTTGAACGCCATCCTGAATTTGCCTCTCCGCAACTTGTGCAAACATTTTGAGCGCGGTGTACTCCATGTCGAGGACTCCGCTCGCGTCCACCGCGACGACCTTCGGTTGCGCTTCCCGGACCAGCGGCTCAATCTTGTGTGCGACCTGTGCCGCGTTGGCAAAGAAAATTGGGCCTTCCGGCCTCAGGAGCAGAAGGCCAGGAAAGCTCTCATCCTCGGGATGTTCCGGCGATTGCGGCCGGAAAACATTGGTTCCGGGCTTGCGCCGCAGGACATACACCGGAGGATCGGCCATGTGATACGCCAGTGTGACCAGGGAAACGATGATGGCCACGATGATCCCCTTTAGTGTGCCGACGAGCACGACCCCTGCGAAGGCCACGATCGCCCATGAAAATTCGGTCCTGCGAATGCTAAGAATTTCACGGAACTGGATCGGTTTAATAAGTTTGAAGGAATACACAATCACCAGCGCCGCCAATGCAGATTGCGGCATCATCGCAACGAGCGGAGCGAGGAATAGGATTGTTACCAGCGCCGTCGCCGCGGTTACCATTTCGGCGAATTGCGTCCGAGCTCCCGCGAGGACGTTGACCGCCGTCTGTGTTGTGCCGCCGCCGCCCGGCATTGCACCCAAGAGCGCGCCTCCGACATTGGCAAGTCCGGTTGCAAGCAGCTCTCTGTCTGCTCGCGGCCTCGGCTCATCATTTCGCGCGAAGGCTCGGCCGGCCGCAACCGTCTCCGTGAAGCTCATCAAGGCTATCCCTAATGCTCCGGGCCACAGCACGGATATGAACGAAAGGTCTGGCTTCACCAGCGAGGGCAATCCCGGCGGAATGTGGCCCACCAGTTCGACACCCCGATGTTGGAAATTCAAGAAGTACGCGCCCGTTATCGCCACGGCTACCGCCAGCAACGGCCCTGGCAGTTTCGGCAAGAAACGCTGCATGCTCAGCAGAAACACGATTATCGTGAGCCCAACGGCAAGCGTTGCTAACGACGTTCTTGGAAGGGTGTGAACTATTGAGAGGACGTTCTGAACGAATGTGCCTCTTGTGAAGTGGATGCCAAGAATCTTCGGGATCTGGTCCACCACAATGACCAGCCCGATGCCGGCTCTGAAACCGACGAGCACCGGCTCGGAGATAAAGTTCGCCACGATTCCCAGGCGCAGCACGCGTCCCAGCAAAAGTGCGGCTCCTACCAGCAGTGTCAACGTCGCCGAGGCTCTCAGCAGCGCTGCGGGGTTGCCATTGGGGACGGCCTGCCCCAACTGAGCGGCGGTCAGGATCGCGAGCGTTGTGGTTGTGCTGACGCTGAGCACGCGCGATGTCCCAAGCACCGCGTATATCACCATTGGCACTAGGGCGGTATAGAGGCCTACTTGCACCGGCAGCCCGGCCATCATCGCATACGCCATCGCCATGGGAATGATTACCGCGCCGGTAGTCAGCCCCGCGATGATGTCGGGCCGCGGCCAATCCGCACGAGATGAGATCAGCCACTCCGGTAAGAGACGGAACCACCGATGCTTTGGCATGCTATAGGCCTACCAAACCTGCGGGACGCTTCGACGCTTCTGCTTTGGCTCTACGTATCCTCTCGGCTTTTGCCTGGGCGGGAGCTTAGGAGGCGTATAAGGAATCTCATCGTACGGGATGCTGGTGAGTATGTGCGCAATGCAGTTCAGGCGAGCACGCTTTTTGTCGTCTGACGGAACGATGTACCAGGGCGACGCCGCTGTATCCGTGCCCGCAAGCATTGCATCCCGGGCGCGTGAGTAGTCATACCAACGGCGGTGGGATTCCAAATCCATAGGACTCAACTTCCAGCGCTTGGAAGGGTCTTCAATTCGCGCGAGGAAGCGCTTGTGCTGTTCCTTTTCGGATACTTCGAGCCAGTACTTCAAAAGGATGATGCCCTGGCTGATCAGGAAGCCCTCGAAGATGGGACAGTCCCTGAGAAATTCCCTGTGCTCATCCTCGGTACAAAAGCCCATCACATACTCCACACCGGCGCGGTTATACCAGCTCCGGTCGAAGATGACGACTTCACCTCCGGCGGGCAATTGTTCGATGTAGCGCTGGGCAGGGAGCTGCGTCTTCTGCCTCTCGGTCGGCGCGGGAAGGGCGACCACGCGAAAGATGCGCGGACTGACACGCTCCAAGATGCGCTTGATCATCCCGCCCTTACCCGCAGCGTCTCGTCCTTCGAAAATGATCACAATGCGGGCGTTGGTCGCCTTGACCCAGTCCTGGAGCTTGACCAGCTCAACTTGTAGCTTGAAAATCTCGGCCTCGTACTCATTTTTGCCGATCTTTTTTCCGACCTTTGGTTGGCCGTTGATGCCGGACTGTTGAGTGTTGCTGTCCAGCCTTGATTCTTGTTTCTTTTTGTTATTGGAACTCTTGCCCATCGTTGTTTTCTGGCTCCCTGGATCGGCCCGGCTGTTTAAGGGGCCGGCCTGTATCTGTGGATTGAAGCTCGATCTGTTTTGATTTACCTTTCGCACGGAGCAATTGCCGTACCAAATAGCAGAACAACGAGGCAGAGTCTTCGACGAGGTTGACTCTTCGTCTCTTGCTATGGCATCGGTCTCTCAAACTGGCGGCAACGCAAGCGCCAAATGCCCGCCCACATCTGGGCACATGCCTTATGCTGGGCACGAACATGGCATTTAATATCAGCGCGCACCCAGCAACTGCCTTGCTATCGGCTCTTATTCGCGACTAGGCATTGGCATTGAGCTTACCTCTCTCAGCGTTGAGCGAGGTGCATCGGTGCATCCACCTTTTACTTGCCAGACACCGACTCCGCAGCCAACCAGTTCGACCGGCCAGTTCGGTTTCGGCTATGATGCCCTGAGCCGCAGAACGCAGTTGACGCGGCCCAACGGCGTGAATACGAATTACAGCTACGATTCGGTATCGAACCTGCTGAGCGTTCTGCACCAGGCGGGTTCGACGACTCTCGACGGGGCCAGCTACGGCTACGACTATGCCGGCAACCGGACCAGCAAGGCCAATTTTCTTAACGGGACCACGTCGAATTACGGCTACGACCTGATCTACGAGTTGCAGCAGGTAACCCAGGGTGGTAGTACCACAGAGAGCTACAGCTACGACGCGGCAGGGAATAGGCTGAGTTCTCTGGGCGTGAATCCGTACAGCTACAACACGTCGAATGAGCTGACGTCGATACCGAGCGGCAGCTATACGTACGACGCAAACGGCAATACCCTCTCCGACCCCTCCGGCAAACAATACACCTGGAATTTTGAAAACCAGCTCACCAGCGTGACTGTGCCCGGTTCCGGCACCACAACCTATCGTTACGATCCCTTCGGCAGCAGAATATACAAATCCTCGCCGACGTGGACGGGAGCCTTTGTCTATGACGGCTACGATCTGATCGAGACCGTGAACTCCGGCGGCACGATAGTAGCCCGCTACGCGGGAACGCGGACTTTGGATGAGACGCTGGCCGAGCTTCGCTCGGGTGGGAGCAGCTATTACGAAGCGGATGGGCTGGGGTCCATCACATCGCTGAGCAGTTCGGCTGGCGCAATCGCCAACACCTATACGTACGATTCCTTCGGCAACGTTACGAACTTTACAGGAACGCTCAGCAACCCGTTCCAGTACACTGCGCGCGAGTTCGACCAGGAGTCCGCTCTCGACTACTACCGGACGAGATATTACGATCCAACCACCGGGCGTTTCCTCTCCGAAGATCCTCTCCGGTTCAAAACGAACGTCAACTTCTATCCTTACGCACTAAGCAACCCAATCCGATTCAACGATCCGACGGGACTTAGCGCTGCGGATATTGGGCGAATCGGCGGTGCCTGCCAGAAGTGTACGGATCAGCTCACGCAGAGCGGCGAGCGGCTTGAGGGGAGCGGATGGTGGAACGGAGAGCTAAATAATGCAGCAGCCGCAATCGGCTGGGGCAATCACTATTCTGGATGCGATCGACAAGCGAACCTAACCGCAAGCTGCCTCAACTTCCCCTCGTCGCCGCCAGGATACGACAACTCGTGGACCTTTACCGTCGAGAGCACGCACTGGGGACTGCACCGCGTCACGGTTGGCAGATCGAATAACCCATTCGATCCGGTGGTTATCTGTGACTCATGGAAGAACACCTTTACCACGGTGCCGAGCTTCTAACTGAGGAGGTGTATCGCGCCGAAGCCTGCCGTGATCTGAACGTGTAGCAGAATGCCTGCTGCTGGCATTACACGACCCGCTGGAGCGCGACCACAGGAATCTATGGGAAAAAGCATCGGACTGGGACTCACGGTACTTTTTGGACTCTTTGCTCTTCCGGCGCTGATCTTTGGCTTCTACCTCATCTCCTGCTCGGTCCGCATCCACACAACCCAGGTCTACTATGTCGAGTATCCGTATCTTGCGGTAGGTTCGGCCTTGGTGATGCTAGGAGCTGGCATTTTCTGCTGCGCTTTTTATGGTGCATCGCGCAGGGGTTTTTACAGACTCCTTCTCCCTGTTGGAGCTGTACTTGGGTTGGCGACGCTGGTGTACATCCCCGACGGGATACCGCATGTGCACCGGAGCATGATTCAAGACTCAAACTACTTGTCGAGCGTCCATTCATTCCTTGGTGTTTGGCATGATGCCAATCACAGATTCCCAAAGAACGAGGCCGAGTTCTCCGATGCCATGAAAAGAGGCCCCGAAGCATGGCAGAATCGTGTGCAATCGCCGCCCACGGAGAGCCTCTACTCTCAGAGAGGACAGCGGCTCCCTTACCAGATCGTTGTCGTAAGCGACGCATCTGGGCCACGGTTGGATAATGTGTCAGACCGTCCGGGCGTAATCTACTACGCAGTTTCGAGTGATCAGCAACAGTACTGGGTCACGATGACAGGGCTGCTCAAAGACACATCCTCTACCGCAACCCTAAAGAGACTGATCGACCGACCGAACGAAAAGTTGCTGGTTATCTCGCCATGAGGTTATGAGTACCCAAGCGCTGGGCACTAAGCTAGGCCGGAGTGAACTTTTTCTTTAGGCGGGTGGCCCAGATTTTCGAGAAGGAAAATACGGCGCGTTGTTCTTATAGTTTGGGAGAAAAAAAGTGGGTGCTCGACTTCTCGCGCTTTTCGAGAAGTGGGCTGTCGGAGGAAGCAAAGGAGCTTCAGTAAGGCGGAATCTCGGCATCGATCAGGCCTGCACTCTCTAGTATGACGATGAGGACGGAGGAAATACAATGACTCGAAGAACGCTGGTTTTACTCCTGGTGATCGGGAGTTGGTCAACATCCATCTGCGCGCAAACATGCAATGGATTCCATTGGTTCGTCAGCGGAGGCCTCGGCAGCAACTCGCAACCGGACTATTCGCTCTTGGAACCTCTCCTCTCAATGTATGAAGGACAATACGGAGGGGTTGGATTTGCGCTGCTCGGCCCCTAAAGGGGCATCTCAATCGAGGTTTTTCCGGATGCTGTAAAGCTGTGCCCTTTCAAAACAAATTGAAACTGACCCACTACGTGAAAATTGTTGCACTTGACGCGATCAGTGGGAGCGGGTGTACACTCAGCGTCGCGTTTGAAAAGCTAAATAAGGTTGACACGCGATAGTCGCCAACTTAGGCTTTCAGAATAGTCGTCAACTAGAGCTTTCAAACCATCAGTTTTCGCCTCCCCCCACAAAACGATTCTCGTAAAGGGACTTCCATGAGTCTTCGAAAAGCTGCGTCTACTATCGTCTTCGTGTGTCTGCTGGTTGGTCTTGTCCCAGAGCTATTGTTCGCGCAATCGGCGCAGAAATTGGGGACGCGGGATGGCTCCCAGCCGGCGCAAGATGCGGATCGCGATGGAGCTAAGCATCCACAGGATTTTGAGAAGGCCGAGAAAGGGGATTTTCAAAAGCTGCGCGACAAGTGGTTTTATGGTCAGAGAGCTTATCCGCATAAGCACACTCCGTCTGGGGTGCGGCTACAAGCGTTGAAACAACTGAACCAGAAGCTCGCGGCGGAGAAGCGGGCGCGAGCGCTCGGGCGGCGGTACGGCAAGACGCCGCAGAGCGAGCCGGCGTGGACGGCGATCGGGCCGCAGCCGGTGGATGGATTCGGTCTGGTGAATTCGGGGCGGGTAACGGCGGTGGCGGTCGATCCTGCGAACAACCAGGTCGTGTATGCGGGCGCGGCGGACGGTGGCATCTGGAAGACGACGAATGGCGGAAGCACGTGGACAGCGCTGACGGATCAACAGGCTTCGCTGGCGACGGGATCGATTGCGATCGATCCTGAGAATCACCTGACGATTTATGTCGGGACGGGCGAAGAGAACCAGGCGGTCGACAACTATTACGGGGCGGGGATTCTGAAGTCGACCGACGGCGGGAATACGTGGACAAACATTCCAGGGCCGTTTGCGGGCGGAAGCGGCGGCGGGGCGCGAATTGGAGGAATGGCGGTATCGCCGACGAATTCGAACGTGGTGCTGGCGGCGATCGGATGCTGCGCTCCGAATACATGGGGCGTATACCGGTCGGGGGATGGCGGAAACACCTGGACCAATGTGCTGAATTACAACGGCAACCAGGCGTTCAACGTGGTGTTTGCGCCGAATGGAACGACGGCGTATGCGTCGGTGGATTATGACGGCGTGTGGATCTCAACCAACGGCGGGCAGACGTGGGCGGCGCAGAACGGGACGGGAGGGAACGTGCTGCCAACCGGCGGAAACGCGGAGCGCGTGGCGCTGGCGATGGATCCGAATACTTCGACAACGTTGTATGCGGGCATTTCGGATAACTCGACGGGCGGGATGCTCGGGCTGTGGAAGACAACAGACGGTGGTAACAACTGGATTCAGCTGACGAACACGCCGAACCTGTGCGGTGGGCAGTGCTGGTATGACTTTGTGATCGCGGTGGCGCCCGGGAATTCAAATGCGGTGTTTGGCGGGGGCTCGGGATGGGGGAACCAGCTCTATCAGTCGCTCGACGGCGGGAACACATGGGTGGAGACCGGGCCGGCGCAAAACAGCACGATCCATCCGGACCTCCATGCGCTCACGTTCAGCGCGGACGGATCGATTCTCTACATTGGCGTTGACGGCGGGATGTACAGCACCACAGAGATCAGCACGACGCTGAATAATGTGACCTCGCTGAACGCGGGATCGGGGCCTGGAACGGGGCTGGGAACACTGCAGTTTTATGCCGGACCGGCGATTCATCCGACGAATGTGAACGATGGATTCGGGGGAACGCAGGACAACGGATCGATGCAGTACTCGGGCTCGCTGACATGGAACTTCGGCGGAGCCTGCGGCGATGGGGCGCGCAACCTGATCGATCCCGCAAATCCGAACAATGTTTATGAAAGCTGCGTGCAACTGAGCATCTGGAAGTCGACCGATGGCGGGAGCGCGGACAGCTTCAATCAGTCACAAAACGGGATCAATCCGAATGGGACCGACAGCGTGCCGTGGGTGGCGCCGTTCACGATGGACCTGAGCAACACGCAGAATCTTTATTTCGGGACGAACTACGTTTACCAGACCACGAATGGGGCGAGTTCGTGGGCGGCGATTTCGCCGGACTTTACCAACGGTACGGGGAACCTGAGCGCAATCGCGGTTTCTCCGGTGAATTCGAACATTGTTTATGCGGGCGCGAATGGGAGCAGCGGGCCGCTGGTGTACATGACGACCAATGCGCTTTCGGGCGCGTCATGGACGAATGTCACGGGTAGTATATTTCCGAACCGCACAGTCACGGTGATTTCCATGGATCCGGTGTCGGCTAGCACTGGGTACGCGGGGTTTTCGGGGTTCACGGGTTACGGAGATTCGGCCGGACACATCTTCATGACGACGAACAATGGGGTGAGCTGGACGGACGTCAGCGGCGATCTGCCGAATACTCCGGTGAACGATATTTTTGTCGATCCGGACATGGGGAACACGGTTTTCGTGGCGACCGATGTTGGAGTTTTCTATACGACGAACCTCGGGATCAGCTGGGGATCGCTGGTGGAGAGCCTGCCGCAGGCGGCGGTGACCGGACTCGCATATCAACACGCGAACCGGGTGCTGTGGGCGGGAACGCACGGGCGCAGCATGTGGTCAACGACGTTGACTGGGCTATTGCCGGTTCCGGGGATCACATCGATTTTGCCGAATAACGCGGTGGTGGGGAGCGGTACGTTCACGCTGACGGTGAACGGCGATGGATTCAATGCGTCGTCGGTGGTCGAGTGGAACGGGACGGTGCTCGCGACCACGTTTGTAAGCGCGAGCCAATTGACCGCGCAGGTTCCGGCAAGCGATCTGGCGACGGCCGCTTACATTCCGGTGACGGTGGCGAATCCGGGGGCAACGGTTTCGAATGCGGTGACCTTCACAGTGGCGAATCCAACGCCAGGGATTGGATCGCTTGTGCCGAGCAACGCCAGCGCGGGCGGACCGAGTTTTACGCTCACGGTGAACGGCAGCAATTTCGTGAACGGGTCGCAGGTGCTCTGGAATGGATCGGGGCTGACGACAACGTTCGTGAGCTCAGGCAAGGTGACGGCAACGGTTCCAGCGAGCGACATCGTAGTGGCGGGGACGGCACAGGTTTCGGTCAGTAATCCGGCGCCGGGGGGCGGGACGTCGGCAACGTTGCCGTTTACGATCACGAATTTGGCGCCCAGCTTGACGAGCATTACACCGTCGAGCAAGGTAGCCGGATCGGCGTCGTTCAAGTTGACGGTAAAAGGGACAGGATTTGTTTCAGGCGCAGAGGTGCAGTTCAACGGCGCAAACCTGGCGACGAAGTTTGTGAAGAGCACGGAACTGACGGCAACCGTGACGGCCGCGGACGTGGCGACGGCGGGGACGTTCCCGGTGACGGCGACGAATCCGGGGAGCGGAGCGTCGAATGCGCTGACGTTCGCGGTGGACAATCCGAAGCCGAAGCTCACGTCGATTAGCCCGTCGAGCGCGACGCATGGCGGGCCAGGGTTCACGCTGACGGTGAACGGAACCGGTTTCCTGCCGACAACAGTGGTGAACTGGAACGGGTCGCCACGGGCGACGACCTACGTGAGCGCCACGAAGTTGACGGCGCAGATCACGGCGCAGGACATCGCGAACAAGGGGAAAGCCAAGGTGACGGCGACGAATCCGACGCCGGGAGGCGGGACGAGCAACTCGGAGACATTTACGATCGAGTGAATTAGAGGCAGGTTCGAGCTTCCGCTGGCACGCGTGGCCGAACCCCGTCCCGAGGTCAATGAGTGTAACTGGGATTTTTCGCCCAGCAATTGGAAGGTGCCGGTGAAACGGCGGGAGGTTTCTCAAGAGCGGCGTTTAGTAACCAGAAAAATAATAGGGATAATGCCGTACCCTCCCCCCCTCCCCCCTGCCAAATTCGTGCAAACCATTTGGGATCAATTACTT
>JBELAC010000191.1:0-10372 GCA_049509215.1 Terriglobales bacterium | reverse complement strand
CTCCGGTTTGAGCGTACGCGCTGGCGGCGCCGAGCAGGGCGCACGCCGCGATGGAGAGAAAGAGAGAAAGTCGCCGAGATTGGACGGCGCTCGTTGGTTGTTTCATTTGTGAATCCCCCACTTGCGGCGATGGGCGCAGAATGCCGCCCCACGCGTTCGGTTGCCAGCGTAGCAGTGTACCCCGGGAGAGTTGTCAACGGGAGGTAAAAAGTGGAGGCAAGCTGGTAGAGACTAACAAAACTTCTTCTAGGCGGATTCGCTTTCACCCGTCCAGAGCCGCAGCGGCCAAATCGACCTTCAAACGCGATGTTTTTCGCAGCGCTGAAGCGCTGCGCCACCCAAAATCGAATCGTTGATGATTCAGATTTCCGGTTATTCCTGTTCGGCGGGGGCGAAGAAGACCAGGACTTCCAATTCTTCTTGAATATCGTAGAAACGGTGCCCGCGTTCCGCTTTGACGAAGATGATCGAACCTGCGCGGACTTCGTTATCGGAACCGTCCTCGAAAGTTTCATCCAAATCGGCGTCCGAAATGTCTCGTCCCGGGCCGATTTTCATGCGAGCGCGTCCCCGGACTACGTAGTAGAGTTCGTCTTCGTGGTGGGGCTTCTGTTGATCAGTAGCGCCGGCGGCTAGAACATAAACGCCAGCGCTCATGGCGGGAACGCGTAGAAATTCATAATAGCGTCGATCCCTGGCTGCGCGCTCGCGGCCAACGTCTACGATGTGGAAGAAGGTCATGATGGAGCGACGAGCCGAGTTTTTGCTAGGAACTGACGACTAACAAGTGCTTATCCCACAGCTCCGTTAAAAAAGATGTCGGTGAATTGACGGAGGATTGCGTCGCCACTGAGCGTGCCACCCGGTTTATACCACTGGTAGATCCAGTTGATCATGCCGACGAGGGCAAAGGCGGCGGCGCGCGGCGTCACCGTCGAAGTCGAATTATGCTGGCGCTGGACGTCGGCGATCAGGTTCTCGACGAAGTGCACGTAATCTTTTTTGCGGCCGTTGATCTTGCGGCGAAGCGCGGGCGGCAGGGGATGATTTTCGTGCAGCATCACCGTGATCTCGCGATCCTCTTCGCTGAGGACCACTCCGATGTGGAGGCGGATCAGCGTGCGCAGGCGCTCGGTCGGATCTTCCACGCGGCGCGCGACGTTGATGACGCGCTCCTCGGTGATGTCCATGGCGTGCGACATGATGTGGTAGAGGATTTCGTCTTTTGACTGGAAGTGATGATAGAGGCCACCCTTCGAGAGCTTGAGGGAGGCGGCCACATCGTTCATGGAAGTGGCGTCGTATCCCTGCTGTTGAAAGAGGCGAGCGGCGGTGCGCAGGATTTCCTGACGCGGTTCCTGACGAGGTTCGAGAGCGGCTTCGCGAAGCATCACAGAGATGGTATCGCGGAATGGGCGTTTGTCTCTAGTCGGAATTGTCTTCGGTCGTGTTCTAAGCGGGAGAAGCGCGGTGAGAGCCGATCAACGAGGTTGATTCTTCCGGACGCGCAGGGTGGGCGCGGCGGTGCCGGGGACCAACAATCGCGGGGAGGCGAACGGCAAAACGTTGGCTTCAACGGTTCTTGCGGGACGGCGGTTGCGCTGCTCCAGCACGAGGCGGCGGACCAGGGATGCGTCGATTCCTCTCAGCAAGCGCGCAATGTCTGGCAGGCGCATGCTCTCGGAGGCTTCGAAACGCACTTCTTGCAGGGCGTCTTGGCGGGCTTCCCGGCCATCGCTGGTGCGCATGCGACGAATCCTTGAGATGGCGCGATCGACCACGGCGGCCAGTTGTTCTCCGAAATCGGGGGCGCGGTCCGCGAGCAGGCGGCGCTTCGCCTTCTGTGCAGAGAACCAGGTTGGGTTGCGGTCTGCCTCCTGGGGCGGTTCGAGATGAGAAACCTGGCAGAGGTGGGCGGTGACGGACTCGCGCCGGGAATGGGCTTCCTCGCGCGAATCTTTGCTGTTGTGCCAGTCGGCTTTGCGATTGCCGGCGTGACGGTGCGCTTTGCGATCTGACTCTCCGAGGTGGTAGCGGGCGAAGGGCATTTCTTCGATGCGGCCGTGGACTCCGGCTTCTTCGAATGCCTCGAGCGCGGCGGACTGGGCCTGGGTGAGACCGGGCTCGACGCCTCCTTTGGGAAAGATCCAGCGGCCGCTGCGGGTTTGCACGAGCAGGAACTCCAGGCCGCGGCTGCTCATGCGATAGCAAACGGCGGCTACCAACTGGCGTCCGCCAGATGCGTGCTGCACGGAAACGCGCTTGGCTGGGCGTGATGACGCGCTCGAACTCACCGAAGTAGATTGCGGCTGCGCTCGCGGTTTGGCTAGACCATAGATTGGTTCGTGGCGAAGAATAGATTGATTCGTGGCGAAGATTGGATCGGCAAAATCTGATTCGGATGGTCGTGCAGGGCGGGAATCCTTCTACATACTTGTTCGGCGGGGCACGCATTGGAGAAAGTAGGGTGGCGCGCGCGGGCAAGAGTGCCCACGCCACACGGGCAAGATTTGCGGGACGCGAGAGACCGTTTGGAACATTCTTATTGTCTGCGCTGTAATCGGGAACTCGAAACGGGCGACAAATCGGTCGCGGTGTATTTGTTCGCGCAGACGGTGGGAGTACGCCCGCGGCAGAAGTCGTCGTCACAGCGGATCAGTTTCTGTCCGCAGTGTTCGGTTTCGCTGGCCATGGGGCCGGCTCCGGAGGGCGCACTTAACCTGGCGGCGTGGAATATGATTCGTGACATTGTGGGAGCGGATCCGGCGCTGACCGAGGCGGCATGGGAAACCCTGCACGGGGTTGATGAGAAAATGTTGCCGGCTACCGGGACTGAAGGCGGCACGCCGCGGCCGGGATCGTACTTGGAGTTTTGAATCTGAAGTTCGGTTGCCCCTACACCCAGAGCCCTGAGTTCGCCAGGGCGAGTCCCTCCGCGCTAATCTCCTGAGAGATGTTCTGCAATTTCAGCGGGGGAAATCCAGACCAGCACTTCCATGCTTTTAGGGGCCGCAACCTGGCCGAGCGGATAATGCTTGCGCACGAGGGCGGCGAGAACAATCAGGCCGCCTCCGATGAGAAACAGAAGTTTCCATTCCGGGACTGGCGCGGACCGGAAGGCCACATTGCTGGCGCCACTGGTGTTGGCGAAAAAGGTGGCGAACGAGGATGCAAGGGCGGTCGTCATGAGTGCTGATGAACTCCTATAAGTTCCGTAAAGTCCCATTTTGCAATCCTTCCCGAAATGGGAGAAGGTTTCCAAAGGCCCTGTTCCACAACCCAAGAGTGCCATTACCAAAGGCCAACACTGGCGGCCCATTTGGGCGTTTTTGCGACCTCTTGTTGGGCGCGGACTGGGGCGTTGTGTGAAAGCTGCGGAAAAGGTCTCTTCCGACCGTGAAGCGTGTCCTTGGCGGCTAAACCAGCTGGTTTCAAAACAATGAACTTATCGTAGCGCTGAGGCGTTGAGGCACCTAAAATCATCCTCCGCGGGTAAACGGACTCATGATTACTGGCGGCATTATTTAAGGTGTGGCGAATCATCTTTTGCGTTTGACTTAACGGCTTGCGGTTGCTATTCTCACCGGAATTCCACGGTGTGGAATGACACTTTCGCGATTATGGGACTCGGCCAGAACTCGATTCGAATTAGCGTGCACAGCGTCGGTGTACGAGTGCGAATTAAGATCTCTGGCCGGGGGATGGACAGCTAGAAACTAACAAAAGCTTAGATTTCAGCTACTTCCGAACCCACCGCCAGAGAGACTGGCCGGTGGGTTTCGTATTTTCTGGGGAAGCAGGAATGACCACTAGAGGGAAGGATGGGGAAATTCAGCTTGACATGGAGTGGGGGGGGCGGTAGCATCGTGTGAACCGACCGGTCGGTCTGTTGTAGGTGGGCTCTTAGCTCGGCACTTTTACTCGAGGTTATTAAAAGGAGTTTCGAAATGGCGACAGTTTTCTATCAGAACGATGCCAACCCGTCAGCCCTGAAAGGCAAGACGATCGCAGTTTTCGGCTACGGCTCGCAGGGACACGCGCAGGCGCAGAACCTGCGCGACAGCGGATGCAACGTCATCATCGGTCTCGACCCGGCGCGAGGTTCGGCCCAGCAGGCCAAGGCGGATGGAATGATCGTTCTGCCTCCGGCGGAAGCGGCTGAAAAAGCGCACTGGATTCAGATCCTGACACCGGATGAGACGCAGGCTGAGTTTTACGAATCGGCGATCAAGCCGCATCTGCACAAGGGAAAGATACTCGGCTTCTCGCACGGCTTCGCGATTCACTTCAAGACCATCGAGCCTCCCAAGGATGTGGATGTGGTGATGATTGCGCCGAAGAGCCCGGGCCATTTGCTGCGGCGCGTATATGCGCAAGGCGGCGGAGTACCGTCGTTGCTGGCGGTGCATCAGGACGCGAGCGGACGAGCGCATGAATTCGCGCTGAGCTATGCGCATGGCATCGGCTCGACGCGAGCCGGCGTGTTGCAGACAACTTTCAAGGAAGAGACCGAGAGCGATCTGTTTGGCGAGCAGGCTGTGCTGTGCGGCGGCCTGACCTCGCTGATGCAGAAGGGATTCGAGACGCTGGTGGCTGCCGGGTACGCTCCAGAGATCGCGTATTTTGAGTGCGTGCACGAGATGAAGTTGATTGTCGACCTCATCTATGAGGGCGGGCTCAGCCGGATGCGGTATTCGATTTCGAATACGGCCGAGTATGGCGACCTGACGCGCGGCGAGATGGTGGTTGGCGACGAGACGCGCAAGGCGATGAAAGATGTGCTGGCGCGCATTCAGGATGGAACATTCGCCCGCGAATGGATCGAAGAAAACAAAAAGGGCGGCAACAATTTTGCCAAGCTGCGCGACCAGGCGAAGAACCATCCGATTGAAAAGGTGGGCGAGCAGTTGCGGAAGATGATGTCGTGGCTGCCGACGGAGAAGAAAAAGTCGGCTGACGAAGCGAAATCCGAAAAGCCACACGCGGTCAACGCGTAACCAATGCGCAAAGGTGCACAAATCGTTTTAGATTGCCTGCGCGCCGAGGGCGTGGATCTGGCCTTCGGCTATCCGGGCGGCGCGATCATGCCGTTGTATGACGCGCTGGAGGGAAGCGGGATCCGGCACGTGCTGATGCGTCACGAGCAGGGAGCGGTATTTGCCGCCGAGGGTTATGCGCGGGCCACGGGGAAGGTTGGCGTAGCAATCGCCACCAGCGGCCCTGGCGCGACGAACCTGGTCACCGGTATTGCAGACGCGAAGATGGATTCAGTCCCCCTCGTCTGCATTACCGGGCAGGTTCGTTCGCCGCTGATTGGGAGCGATGCGTTCCAGGAGACGGACGTTTTCGGCCTGACGCTCGGGCTGACCAAGTGGAACCGGCTGATTAAGTCCATTGATGAATTGGCGCCGGCGATCGCGGAAGGCTTCCACTGGGCGCGCAGCGGGCGGCCCGGGCCTGTCTTGATTGATATCCCCGGCGACATCTTGCGAGCGAGCGTGGAGTTCGGCGGGCCGGTTGAGTTCACGCCGCCGCGTCCGGCCGAGCATGTGGGCCCGCAATCTACCTTTGCAGCAACTTTGATTGCGCTGCTCCAGCAGGCGAAGAAGCCGGTTGCCCTGGTCGGCGCGGGGGTGAAGCTTTCGGGAGCCGTGGACGAGCTGCAACAGCTGCTCGACCTGCTGAATATTCCGGCATTTGCAACGATCCACGGGCTAGGCGCGATCCACCAGAGTTCGCCGTTCTACCTGGGGATGGTCGGCATGCACGGAACGCGCGCGGCCAATATGGCGCTGGATGAGACGGATTTGCTGCTGGTGTTCGGCGCTCGTCTGGATGACCGCGTGACTGGCGAGCCTTCACGCTTCGCGCAGCATGCGAAGATCGTGCATTTTGAAATCGATCCCGGACAGCTTGACCGCGTGCGGCCGTGCGAATTGGCGGTGGTCGGCAATCTGGCGGAGACGGTTCCCGCGTTCTTTCAGGAAGCCGAGCGCGCCCAACTGCCGGACTTCAGCGCCTGGCGAGCGGTAGCCGGCGGTCCGGAACGAGACGAGCCGCGCAAGCCGGGGCTGGCGCATCCGACGAAAATGTTTTTGCAGGAATTGTTCGCGCGCATGCCGGAGAACGGATCGGGCACGATCATTACCGACGTGGGCCAGCACCAGATGTGGTCGGCGCAATCGTATCGTACGTCGTCGCCGCGCGGGTTTATCACTTCGGGCGGGCTGGGCGCGATGGGCTTCGCCTTGCCTGCGGCAGTAGGCGTGCAACTGGCCAAGCCGGACACGGCCGTCTTGTGCGTGTCGGGCGACGGCGGATTCCAGATGAACATCCAGGAGCTTGCGAGCGTGCACCGGCTGGGGCTGCCGATCAAGATGGTGATCATCGACAACAAATTTCTCGGCATGGTGCGGCAGTGGCAGGAGCTTTTCTTCTCGCGCAATTATGCCGAAACCGATTTGAGCGACAACCCGGATTTCGTCGAGATCGGCAAGGCCTACAAGATTTCTTCGTCTCTGATTACGGAAGAAGAATTTCTCGATCCGTCGAAGAGTGCGACGGTCGCGCGGCGGCTGGACAGATTTTTCAGGTCTGACCGGCCGGAGTTGCTCGTGTTCCAATGCCATCCCGAGGCCAATGTTTATCCGATGGTGCCCGCGGGAGCATCGTTGGCAGAAATGGTGTTTGAGAAAGAGTAGAAATTCAATAAGGAGTTAGGGTCATGCATATATTCCACGTTCGCTATCGCAATACACAGGGAACCTTGATGCGGATTTTGTCGGCAGTCGCGCGGCGCGGAATTGAGTTGCCCTACGTGCAGGCCGAGCCCGCGGACAACGCGCACAAGGTGACGCTGCTGATGGAAGTCAACGCGAAGCAGGTAGGCCAGCTTTGCCGCGACTGGCGCGCGATCGTGGATGTGACGGAAGTGCGTCCGGGCGCGCCCATTAAAGAGCTGTGGGAGCAAGCGCATCTGGGAGTAGCGATTCCGCCGGAGTCGGTGGCGGCGGAGAGTGCGCGCAGCGCAACGGCCTGAAATCAGTTCAATTGTCTGTGCCGACTCAATAGTGATCGTGGAATGATTCGGTGATTGGGCGTAAAGTGCTTACCGTGAACCGTTCACTCACCATCACAGCGCTAATATTCGTGCTCAACTCTTTCGTAGTCTGCCAAACTCCGTCCGACGGTTCAGATTGCTCAACGCTGAAATATCTTAGGCACAAGGTTTCATGCCTCTGTGGCACCGTTCAGGTTTGCTCAGGAGACATATGCGGTCGTCCAGAGAGCTACGACCTCGACGATGACATTACCGTAGAGCTGCGGGATAAAGAGGGCAAGGCGATCCTTGATTCGAAGAAAGTCATTGTCGAGACACGTGAAAAGGAAGGCACGAACCAGGCTGGGACAAAGGTTTCTTATAAAACGACAGAACGGACGTTTTGTTTCGATGGAAAACGTGACGGAGATTATTCGCTGGCCTTTATTTTGTACAAGAACGGTGTGCCTCAACCGGCGATCAGGTTTCCCACTAACTATTCACACAAACGGAGTAAAGGTTGCGATTCTATCTATATGCTTGAGCCGGTCTGTCCCAGATAGAGTATCTAGCTAGCGAATGGCCGCGATCTCACCACCAACAAACTAGGAACTGACAACTACCCTCTATGGACCTAAAACACCGTAGTAGCAACATCACGGATGGCCGCGACCAGGCTCCCGCCCGCGCCATGTATAAAGCGATCGGATTCACAGACGCCGATCTTGCCAAGCCTCTCATCGCTGTCGCCAATACCTGGATCGAAACCATGCCCTGCAATTTTCATCTGCGGCGGCTTTCGGCGAAGGTGAAGGAAGGGATTCGCGCGGCGGGAGGAACTCCGATGGAGTTCAATACCATCGCGATCTCCGACGGCGAGACGATGGGAACCGAAGGCATGAAGGCGTCGCTGGTGAGCCGCGAGGTGATTGCCGACTCGATTGAACTGGTCTGTCGCGGCCAATTATTTGACGCGGCAGTCTGCATCGTCGGTTGCGACAAGACGATTCCAGCCGCGGCCATGGCGCTCGCGCGCATGAACCTGCCCGGTCTGGTTCTTTATGGAGGCACAATTGCCCCCGGTAAGTATCACGGCAAAGACGTCACGATTCAGGATGTGTTCGAGGCGGTCGGCGCGAATGCGGCGGGAAAGATGAGCGATGCGGAACTGCTGGCACTCGAGAATTTGGCGTGTCCCGGAGCGGGCGCGTGCGGCGGCCAGTATACGGCGAACACGATGTCGACCGTAATGGAACTGATCGGGCTGTCTCCGATGGGGTTCAATGGTATTCCCGCGATGGATCCGCGGAAGGACGAGGTCGCGTTCCGCTGCGGCGAAGTGGTGATGAATCTTCTGCGAAAGGGGATTCGTCCAAGCGACATTCTGACCCACGCCGCGTTTGAGAACGCGATTGCGGGAGTGGCGACGACCGGCGGGTCGACGAATGCGGTTTTGCATTTGCTCGCGATCTCGCGCGAGATGGGCTCGAATAAGAACGACCTGGCACTCGACATCGATGACTTTCAACGCGTCAGCGAGCGGACTCCGCTGTTGGCCGATCTTAAGCCGGCGGGAAAATACGTGGCGGCAGATGTGGATGCGGCGGGCGGGATTCCGGTGATTGCGAAGCGACTGCTCGACGGCGGTCATGCTGACGGTTCGGCGATGACGGTAACCGGAAGAACGTTTGCCGAAGAGGCGAGCGCCGCGAAAGAAACGGCTGGGCAGCAGGTGATCGCTCCGTTGGCAAAGCCGCTGAAGGCGACTGGGGGGCTGGTGATCTTAAAAGGCAACCTCGCCCCCGGCGGCGGAGTGGTGAAGATGAGCGGGCACGAGCGGGCATCGCATACCGGGCCGGCGCGGGTGTTCGACTCCGAAGAAGCGGCGATGCAGGCGGTGACGTCGAAGCAGATCAAGGCCGGAGATGTCGTCGTGATTCGCTATGAAGGTCCGAAGGGCGGTCCCGGGATGCGCGAAATGCTGAGCGTGACGGCGGCGATTGTCGGCGAAGGACTTGGCGAGAGCGTGGCGCTAATGACCGACGGACGATTCAGCGGCGCCACTCGCGGGCTGATGGTTGGGCATGTGGCTCCGGAGGCGGCGCTGGGCGGACCGATCGCGGCGATTCGCGAAGGCGATCGGATTACGATTGATACCAAGACTCGCAAAATTGAGGTGGAGATTTCCGACGCCGAGATTAAAAAGCGGATGGCGGAATGGAAGGCTCCGGCGTCGCGGTATAAGACGGGAGTGTTTGCCAAGTATGCGGCGCTGGTGAGTTCGGCATCGGAAGGGGCGATTACGGGGCCGAGATAGGGCGGCGAGCCATGTCACTTATTGCATTGCTGGGTCGTGAACGACATCGCCTTGTTAACAACGATTACGATGTAAACTTCTCCCATGTTCCCCGGTGCGAAGCTCGGTATCGCAAAGTTGACCGCAGTTTTTCTTGTCGCTTCTGCCATGAGCGCGTATGGAATCCCTGCCGTCGGCGGTGACTACTCCCGCAAATCGGTGACGGAACTCATTGACGACCTGGCCCAGATCGACGCGCAATCGCCGGGGATTAACAGTGCCGCGATATACGAAGGATTCATCGGGGACGCAAATGAGCGAACTGGTGCGACGCGGTCCTCTTGCATTGCCGGACTTGATCAAGCATCTCGATGACAGAAGGCCGACCAAACTTGAAGTAGGCAATCAACCCTCCGGCATGCAAGTCGGTATGGATGCCTTCATGTTTATGTACTTCAGTGACGAATATGACTCCCGTGTGCCACATTCGATACGCGGCCCTTCGCCAATGGAGAAGAAATTTAGTGGCCGGTACACAGTTAAGGTTGCAGATGTCTGCTTTGCGCTCATTGGGCAAATCGTGAACCGCAGTTTGCTGGCCGTGCGTTATCAGCCGAGTGGGGGATTGGTGGTGAACTCGCCTATTGAAGCCCCGGTACTCGCGGAAAAGGTGAGAAAAGACTGGGGCGACGCGGATGCAGGTACTCTTCGTCAGTCTCTTCTAGAAGACATTCACGCAATGAATCGCCCAAAACAAATTACCAAAGCTGGATATACGGAACGATTTGTTAATCCGGCGCTGGCACGCTTGAGGTTCTATTTCCCAGACGCGTATGGCGCGCTTAAAGGCGATGACCTGAAAAAGCGAAAAGCTTTTGAAAGCCAGGAGACGAGACAGCATCGTTCACTGTCCCCGTAGCTGTTGCGCAATCGCTATTGCGCTCATTGACCAGGGTAGCTCGTTGCGGCAGGTTCCTCGCTTATCATTCCAAAACCTCAAGTTAGCACTTCCACACCCCTCGTTCGCTCCCCGCACG
>JBELAC010000190.1:0-9949 GCA_049509215.1 Terriglobales bacterium | reverse complement strand
CGGATGGTCGTTGTTCCCGGCCTCTATTTGGTGAAACACCTAGACGATTTCGAGGAAGTAAACAAAGGGAGTCTCGCATTGGAGGGTGCCGACAAGGTGCGGTTGCGTATCCCAAAGAGCGGCTCGCATCAGGAAGTTGATAAGGTTTACGCGCTCAAGCGAAGGGTTTACTTTTGAGCATTCGAGATTGTCGGTTGTCGTAACATCGCAATTACACTCACGACCCTTTCCTCGTGACTAATCCGCCGAAAGGTGTGCCGAGTTGATCATCGATGGTCGCACCTTCCAGGCAGCCCAGATGGGCGCCATTTGTGTTATAATTCATACGTAAAATCAACCCGATAAACACGTTTAGATGCAATGACTTAGCTTCATTTTTGATGTGATAAGAATAGCGGAGCTTTGCTCCGCTTGGACGGGCGGGACGCCCGTCCCCACACGAGTTTGCACGGGACTTTACTGAGAACTGACTTTCATGGCTGACGATCAAAATCCTGAACTGCCTTTGACACCTCCACCGGGAGGCGACGGACAGGGTCCGGGCGCCGCCAACATTCAGCCCGTCAATATTGAAGAGGAAATGCGAAAGTCGTATCTCGACTATTCGCTGTCGGTGATCATTGGGCGCGCGTTGCCCGACGTGCGCGATGGGCTGAAGCCTGTACACCGCCGAATTCTTTACACGATGCAACAGATGGGGCTGGCGCCCGGGCGGCCGACGCGCAAATGCGCGCGTATCGTCGGCGAAGTGATGGGCAAGTACCATCCGCATGGAAACCTGGCGGTGTATGACGCGTTGGTGCGACTGGCGCAGCCGTTTGCGATGCGCGCGCCGCTGGTGGATGGGCAGGGAAATTTTGGCTCGGTGGATGGCGATCCGCCGGCGGCCGATCGTTATACGGAAGCGCGGCTGACGCGGGTTTCGACGGCGCTGCTGGAGGATCTGGACAAAGAGGCGGTGGATTTTTATCCGAACTATGACGGGTCGGAGACGCAGCCTGCGGTGTTGCCGGCGCGGTTTCCGAACTTGCTGGTGAATGGGTCGGACGGAATTGCCGTGGGCATGGCGACGAAAATTCCGCCGCACAATTTGACTGAGATCGTTGATGCGACGATCACGCTGGTGAATAATCCCAGCGCGCAGTTGCCGGAAATTCTGAAGTTTGTGCAGGGGCCGGATTTTCCGACGGCGGCCATCATTCATGGGCGCGCTGGAATCTTTGAAGCCTATCGCACGGGCCGCGGGCGCTTCATGATGCGGGCGCGGGCGGCGATCGAAAACGTCACCAAGGAAAAGCAGGCGATCATCGTCACGGAAATTCCCTACCAGGTAAACAAGGCGCGGCTGATCGAACGAATCGCCGACCTGGTGAACGACAAGACGATTGACGATATTTCGGACATCCGCGACGAGAGCGACCGCGACGGGATGCGGATTGTGATCGAACTGAAGCGCGGCGCGGAGCCGCAGATCGTGCTCAACCAGCTCTTCAAGCACACGTCGATGCAGGAAGGGTTCAGCATGATCCTGCTGGCGGTGGTGAACCAGCAGCCGAAGGAAATGGGGCTGATCCAGGCGCTGCAGCACTTCATCGATCATCGCGTGGATGTGGTGCGGCGGCGCACGGCTTACTTGCTTTCGAAGGCGCGCGACCGCGAGCACATTCTGGAAGGCTACCTGACCGCGCTCGATCACCTCGACAACGTGATCGCGATTATTCGCGGGAGCGCCAACCGCGCCGACGCCCGCGACAATTTGGTTGCGTATTTTGGCGGCAGGAAAATCGATATCAACACCACCGGGCGCGCTCCGAAGCTGACGCCGGAGAAGCCGTTTACGGCGAAGCAGGCAGACGCGATCCTCGAACTGCAATTGCACCGCCTGACCAAGCTTTCGATTGACGAAATTTCGAACGAGTTGAAGTCGGTGCGCGAAGCGATCGCCGAGTACGAGGCGATTCTTGCTTCAGAAAAGAAACTGCGCGGCGTGATCATTAAAGAGCTGGAAGAAGTGAAAAAGCTTTACGGCGACGCGCGGCGGACGGTGATCGAAGACGAAGCGGCGGAGATCATGCTGGAAGATCTGATCGCCGATGAGCAGGTTGCGGTCACAGTCAGCCATTCGGGCTACGTGAAGCGCACGCCGATTTCCACGTACCGCATGCAGCGGCGCGGCGGCACAGGGCGCACGGGCATGAAGACGCGCGACGAGGATTTCGTCGAACATCTCTTCATCGCATCGACGCACGCCTACATTTTGATCTTTACAAACATCGGCCGCGTGTACTGGCTCAAGGTTTATGAAACCCCCGACGTGGGCGCAGCGGGGAAGGGCAAACACATCGGCAACCTCGTCGGCATGCAGCAGGGAGAGACCATGCGGACCATGGTCGCCGTGCGCAACCTCGAGGAAGCGGGACGGTTTATTTTCTTCGCCACGCGCAACGGGACGGTGAAGAAAACCGAACTGAAGGACTTTTCGCATGTGATGTCGCGCGGAATTATTGCGATCGGCATCGATCAGGGAGACGAACTGGTGGCGGCGACGCTTACCGATGGCCAGCAGATTGTTTTCCTGGCATCGCACGACGGGCAGGCGATCCGCTTTGACGAGGAAGATGTGCGGCCGATGGGACGACCTGCGTATGGCGTGCGCGGCATGAATCTCGACAAGGGTGACTACATCGTCGGCATGGCGACTACGCCGAAAGACGCCAAGCAAGCCGAAGAAGCCGCCGCAAGGGCGAAAGCCAAAGCAGGCATTGAAGCAACGGCGACTGATGAGACGCTGCCGCTCAAGGGCTCGCTCATTCTCTCCGTTACCGAAAACGGCTATGGCAAGCGCACTCCCGCCGACGAATACCGCCTGCAAGGACGAGGCGGGTCGGGCGTGATCAACGTGAAGACAACCGCACGCAACGGCAAAGTTGTCGCAATTGCGCAGGTCACCGAAGAGACCGAAGTCATGCTGATCAGTCAGTACGGCAAAATCATCCGCATGGATTCGAGCACGATTCGCGAATCGGGTCGCGCGGCGCAGGGCGTGCGCCTGCTGTCGCTGGAACCGGGAGACCGGGTTGCAGCGGCGGTGGTGATTGCTCCGGAAGCGCCGAACGGGAACGGTGAGGGAACGCTGCTGCAGTAGGACAGCCGTTGGCCGCCGGTCGTTCGTCGTTCGCAAATCTTCGCGGCGCGGGCAATTTTTCGCTCGCGCCGTTTTTATGGGTTCCTCATTAGTACGGAGGCATCACCACGGTAACCTTCCCTACTCTTCTCAATTAAGGTGGAATGGCTGGAGTGATCATCAGGAGATCATTCCGATGAACGTAACTATTCTGCTGTCTCTGATCGTCGCATTCGCGATTGTGTGTGGGCTGACGAACGCGGTGCCGAAAATCATGGCGCGACAGGCCGCCCGCTCGAAGCGATAAGCGTCGGAGATAAGAGCAAACGGATCCAACTCTCTTCCTCCTAGCCGGCTCCATTACCGCAGTAACTTCCGCGTTATTACTGATCTCGACTATTGTTTATCATAGTGACACTGTCCCTATCCGTGTGCCTGCGCGTCGTTGCGAATTGCAGCGACGAAGATGTCTGTTCTTTGCCGCTCGTTTCTTGAACGGCCGACGGTGATGAGGCGGCTCAGAATCTGCCGAGCCGTCCATAGCGAGTATTTGTGCTGGATAAAGACCAAGAGAAACCAGACAGCAATCAGGAGATGTTGAGCCGGCCGATTCGCGAGCTCGGGCTCAAGCTTGAAAGCTCGCCGGTGGAGCGCTTTGTCGAGCAGCTTTACCGCGAATTGGATGGCCGTGGGCTGAAGAAGTTTCATCCGACGTGCTATTTGACGGATGAGTGGGGATGTCCGTCGGGCGAGCCGATTATCGGGATTCCGTTTTATCTGGCGAATGCGGAGCTGGCGCAACTGGAGAAACAGGCGCACGACCTGGAAGATGCGCGCGAGATCATGATGTATTTGCGGCACGAAGCGGGGCATGCATTCACGTACGCGTACAAGCTGCACAACAAGCCGGAGTGGAAGAAGATGTTTGGGCCGTTCCGGCGGCCGTATCGCGATAATTACCGGCCCACGCCGTTTTCGCGCGACTACGTTCGGCATTTGCCGGGGTGGTATGCGCAGAAGCATCCGGATGAAGATTTTGCGGAGACGTTTGCGGTGTGGCTGACGCCGCGGTCGAACTGGCGGAAGCGGTATCGCGGATGGCCGGCGATGGAGAAGTTGCGTTATCTGGATCGGCTGGCGCGGAAGCTGGGGAAGGCTGATCCCATGCGGCGGCGCGGCATTACCGATATTACGGTGGACGACATGGAAATCACGGTGGCGGAGTTCTACCACCAGAACGGGCGCGAGGAAGTTGCGGTCACCGAGCTTACGCCAGACACGGATCTGCGTGATATTTTCCCGGTGTCGAAGCGGAAAAAGACGGCGGTCGCGGCCAGCGAATTTCTGCGGCAGCATCGCAAAGCAGTGATCGACAAGGTGGCGCAGTGGACCGGAGCGCAGCGTCCGCTGATCAAGACGCTGATGGACAACATCGAAAAGCGCGCGGGAGAGCTTGACCTGCGCGCCGACAAAACACGCGGCGCGGAGCATCTGGCGGAGGTCACAGCTTATGCGACAGCGCTGGTGATGACGTATGTGGCCAAGGGGAAGTTTCTGCAGCCGTGAAGCGGCTGTGCAGGCGATTGCGAAGGAGGGCGAGTCCGGGTTTGCGACACAATGCAGATCCCTCGCTTCGTTCGGGATGACAATCCAGTTTCGGGATTAGACCTAATGATTTCGGGATTTATGGAGACACAATGATCGGATCCAAAATGAAGATCGCGCTGCTGTATGACGTGTGGAATGAAGATCCAGTTGCCGCTGCCGAGAAAGAGGAATCGAGCAACGGGAATGGCAACCGATGCAAGCCGCGCAAGGCCGTGAAGAAGGTCAAGAAGGAAAAGACCGACCGCGAAGAAATTTTTGAGGCTTTGCAAAAGCTGGGGCACGAGCCATCGTTTTTTGAATTGGACGGGCGGCCGCAGTCGCTGCATTCGCTCTCGAAGTGCGATGCCGACCTGCTCTTCAACCTGACGGAATCGTTCGACGGGGACGACACCAAAGAAATGAACGTGGTGGCCTATGTGGATCTGCTAGGACTGCGCTACACGGGGGCGGGGCCGCATTCGATTTTTCTGGCGCAGGACAAAGCCGTCGCCAAGAAAATATTTGCTTTTCACGGGATCAAGACTCCGTTTTTTGCCACTTCTTATCGGGGGCGCATCGAGCACGCACACGATATTTCTTTTCCGCTGATTGTGAAACCGGCGTGGGAAGATGGGTCGATCGGCATCGATGCGGGTTCGGTGGTGAAGAACGTTAAGGAAATGATGGAGCGCGTCGAATACATCCAGGACGAATTCGATTCACCCGCGCTGATCGAGGAATACATCGAAGGGCGGGAGATTTATGCCGGGGTGCTGGGCAACTACGAACGGGCGCAGGTGTTGCCGCTGATTGAGCTCGATCTTTCGCGGCTGCCGGAGGGCACGCCGAAAATCGCCAGCTACGATGTGAAGTTTGAAAAGAACACAGAGGCTTACAAGCTGACCAAGTCGGCGATCGCGGAAGATCTTGACGATGAGACGCGGGAGCGACTGTCGAATACGGCGCTGGCGGCGTATCGTGCGCTCAAGTTGCGTGATTACGGACGGATTGATATGCGGCTGGCGCCGAATGGCGACGTTTACGTGATCGAAGCGAATCCGAATCCGTGGCTGGCAAGCCGGCAGGAATTTGCGATGGCCGCGAAGGCCCATGGGCTTTCTTACACGGAGATGATCGGAACCATCATTGATCTGGCGATGAGCCGCTACCTGAATGCCACGATGGCGAACGCGGCAAGGATGCACTAACGGGGATCAA
Organism: Terriglobales bacterium; assembly: GCA_049509215.1. Lineage (GTDB taxonomy): Bacteria > Acidobacteriota > Terriglobia > Terriglobales > Acidobacteriaceae > Acidiflorens. The sequence continues at coordinate 4,020 of JBELAC010000190.1, read as the reverse complement.
GCGCTCTCAGTTCGCGCCCTCAGCGGCTGAAACCGCCATCAAAACCAGCATTATCGCAGCGCTGAAGCGCTGCGCCACCCAAAGACAAATGGGCCTCGAAAGCCCCAACTACTTCGCCGCGCTCGCACCCGCTGGTTGCAGCCGTTCGAAGGCTTCTTCGGCGCGTTGCAAAGCTTCCCGGACGTTCTCGCAGAGGTTCTCTTTTCCGAGCAACTCCTCAAATTCAGTTCCCTGGATCAGCTGCAGAGGCTGTTCGCGGGTGCCGCAGAGGATCAGGACGCGGCCGCTGGCTTTGAGCGTGCGCGCCGCTTCTTCGAGAGCGAACAGGCCGGTTGCGTCAAGGGCGGTCATGTTACGCAGCCGCAGAATCACGACTGGAGGAAGTTCGTGGATATTCTCCGTGACCACGGCGATTTTGTCGGTTGCGCCAAACAAAAATGGCCCGTGGATGCGGAAGATGGTTGCGTAATAGGGGATATCCTTGTCCTGCAGGATGTGAACGCGTCCGTCTTCGATGTAGTCGTCGGTGACTTGTGAAACGGTCGTGGTCGCGGCCACCCGGCTGATGAAAAGCAGCGCCGCGAGAATCATGCCGAACTGCACTGCGACCGTGAGGTCGGCAAAAACGGTGAGCGCAAACGTCACCAGCCACACGCTGATGTCGGTCTTGGTGAGTTTGAGGAGTGACGGAATCTCAAGCCACTCGCCCATGTTGTAGGAAACCACCATCAAGATTCCAGCCAGCACCGCGAGCGGAACAAAGCGCACCCAGTGTGAAGCGAATAAAACAATCGCCAGCAGAGTGAGCGCGTGAATCATGCCGGCGACGGGTGTTTTGGCTCCGGCGCGGATGTTGGTTGCAGTGCGTGCGATTGCTCCCGTGGCGGGCAGTCCGCCGAACATGGGTGAAACTACGTTCGCCACTCCTTGAGCGACTAGTTCGACGTTGGGATTGTGGCGGTCGTTGGACATGCGATCGGAGACCACCGCCGACATCAGCGACTCAATCGCGCCGAGCATGGCGACGGTCAACGCAGGCCCGAGCAATCCGTGAATCAAGTCAGGACGGAAGGGCGGCACCTGGAAGTGCGGCAGTCCGCTGGGAATCCCGCCAAAACGGCTTGCGATCGTCTCGACCGGAAGCTTGAAGACTTCCACGATCGCCGTGCCGAGCACCATGGCCACGATTGCGCCGGGGATGCGGACGGAAATGGCGCGGCATATGACGATGACCGCGACGGTTCCCGCGGCCAGCAAGGTTGCTTCGATAGAAATCGTGGGGAAGGCCTTCGCGAGGGCTTCCATGCGCTGGTAAAAGATGCCGGGAACCTTGTCGAGCTTCAAGCCAAAGAAGTCTCTTACCTGCGTGCTGGCGATCAGGATCGCGATGCCGTTGGTGAATCCGATGACAATCGGACGCGGAATGAACTTGACAGCCGTGCCCATGCCGGTCAGTCCCATGATCATCAGGATGATGCCGGCCATCACGGTGCACATGAAAAGACCTTCAACGCCGTGAACGGCCACGATTCCGGCGATCACCACGACGAAGGCACCGGTAGGGCCGCCGATCTGGGTGGTCGATCCGCCGAGAAGCGAGATCAGAAAGCCGGTGACGATGGCGCAGTAGATTCCGGCTTGCGGGGAAAGGCCCGAAGCGATGGAAAATGCCATGGCCAATGGCAATGCGACAAGGCCTACCGTGATTCCGGCGACCAGATCATGCAGGAACTTGGTCAGGTTGTAATCGCGCAGGCAGAGGAATGACTTCGGCAGCCAGCGCTCATCCAGGAATTCATGTGCCATGGGAAACAATAATTATCGCAGCAAGTAAACCGGGCCTAAAAGTCCCGAAAGTGCATGATGACTTTGTCTTTCGAGCAAAAGTCAGAAAGCAAAATAGAAACGGGCGGCCAAAGCGAACTTCGGCCGCCCAACACGTATTTTACTACTGCGCGGACCAGAGTGTCCGCGCCACACAGTCTAAAAGCCACACGGTCTAGAACAGGTTCCAGAGGTACTGGTTATAGACGTCGTGGTGGTACTGCACCTCGGGCGCTTTCACGAATGTCCCAAGCAACTTCGGACACCGATCAGCCGAAGCTTCTTTCAGGTCGGCGTAACGGCCAGCAACGTCCTTGCCCAGCAACGTCGAGATCCAGTCGGCCTGGCGGAAATTCTCAAGCGCCGTGTAGATGTTATCTGGCAAATAGCGTTCCGCCTGGCGGAGGTTTTTGATCTTCGCGGTTGAGCCTTCGAGGCCGGTCTTGAAGACGGAGAGCATGACGAGGTAAGGGTTCGCATCCGGGGCGACGGAGCGGACTTCGACGCGCATACTGCGCTCGTTGCCGATGGGGACACGGATCATCGATCCGCGATCGACGGCGGACGCCTTGATCTGGTTGGGCGCCTCGAAGTGAGGATCGAGACGACGATATGCGTTGACGCTCGGATTGAGGAGCAGGCAAATGTCGTTGCCATGGGTAAGGATGCGATCGATGAATTCCCAGCCTGACTTGCTCAGCTTCTCTTCGCCCTTCGGATCCCAGAAGATATTCTTTCCGCCCTTGCTGATGGAGACGTTGGTATGCATGCCGCTGCCATTCACGCCAACCACCGGCTTGGGGAGGAAGCAGGCGGTCAGGCCCATGTTGCGCGCGACCTGGCGGCAGATCAGTTTGTAGAGCTGGATGTGATCGGCTGCAGCGACGACCTCCGCGTAGTTGTAGTTGATTTCGAACTGCGAAGGCGCAACTTCGGGGTGGTCCTTTTCATTCTGGAAACCCATGGACCGCTGCACTTCGGCGGTGGTATCGATGAAGGTCCGCAGAGGATCGCCGGGTAGAGAGTGATAGTAGCCGCCGGTGTTCACGTATTCAAACTTGAGCGTCTCGTGGTAGGTGCGCTCGGCGTCCGCGCCTTGGAAGAGGAAGCCTTCGATTTCGTTGGCCGCGTTGAGCGTGTATCCGTTCTTCTTGAATTGCCCTTCCGCGAAGGTCTTCAGCACGCCGCGCATGTCGGCCGAGTAAGGCTCGCCGCCTTTGTCGATGACTTCGCCGAATACCATAACTTTGCCAGGGCCGAAGACGTCGGCGGGACCCCAGTAGAAAGCGCTCCAGTCGATGCCGAGACGGAGATCGCTTTCGCGTTGCGCGGTGAATCCGCGAATGGAAGAGCCGTCGAAAGTGAGGTTGTCGAAGCTCTTGAGCAGAAATTTCTTGTCGTAGTCAAGCATGTGCAGACGGCCTTCGAGGTCGCTGAACATGACGGTCACAGCCTTGATACGCCCTTCGTCGGTCAGGTACTTGAGGCGCTCTTCCTGGATCTTGTGAGGAGCAACGCGGTCCAGGCGCTGCTTTTTCGCCTTCAAATTCATCTCTTCGAGTTCGTCGTAGGGGATCGCTAGAAAATTCCGCAGTTCAGTTGACATGCCTCTCCTTCTTTACAAGAAACAGCATTCTAAGAAATGGTGTTCAAAAGACAGCATTCGGGCCGAAGCCCGGAAAACATTTGGCCAAGGGGATGACTCAATAAGGTAACGCGCCGGGCGGAATCCGACAAATAGAAATCGGTTATGGAGGCGATTAGAGGGATTTATTTCAGAACCGCAGTGGAAATGCATCGTTTGTGGTGCAATTACACTTTCGAACCTATCCGCCGAGACGCTAAGAAGCCCCACTAACAGAAAAATCAACAAGCGCTTTTCTCGGCGTCCACAGGGTCTCGGCGGTAGAAGGGTTCGTGAAATAATCGACATTTGAGGAAATCTGCGTGACCTGTCCTCTTTGCCAGCAACGAAAAGAAAAACGCTTCTGTCCGGCCGTGCACGAGAAAATCTGTCCGCAGTGTTGTGGAGAGCAGCGCGAGGTCACTCTCGATTGCCCGAGCGAGTGTCCGTATCTTTTACAAGCACGGCAGCAGGCGCGGGAAAATGACACGCCGCGCGAGGTGACGGATGCCGAGCGCGCTGCCATGTTTCCCGATGTTGAGATTGCGGAGCAGTTTCTTTACGAGCGCGAG
>JBELAC010000019.1:0-33809 GCA_049509215.1 Terriglobales bacterium | reverse complement strand
AGCCGCAACAGGCGATGCGCTCGCGTCCCGTCAAAGCGCGGGCTGCACGGACCGCGCCCGACGTCGCATCGGATCCGTTCTTGCCGAAGCGCACTTTTTCCGCGCACGGAATCAGACGCGTCAGCCGTTCAGCCAGTTCCACCTCCAGCGGGTGCGGCAGCGAGAAGCTATGACCCTGTCCAAGCTGTTCCGCAACTGCGATATTCACTCCCTCATGCGCGTACCCAAGGATATTGGGCAGTAGCCCCTGGATGTAGTCGATGTACTCATTTCCATCCACATCCCACACGCGGCAGCCTTTGCCTTTTGCCAGAAAAACAGGTGCGACTCCGCGCACATGCTGGTTGGCGCCCTTGCTGAACGTCTGTGAGCAACCCGGAATGACACGATTCGCCCGTTCCAGCCAGGCCTTGGATTTTTCAATGGCACGGTGCGGAGCCGCGGCTGCAGTCGCTTCTTCGAAAAGGCTCTTGTAATACCCGCGGTTTGAAACAATCTCCGAATTCATCTCTTCGAGTCCGGGGTTCTTTTCTATCAAATCCAATACATCTTTCATTCCAAAATGCTCCTTGTCCCGTAAAGCGCGATAAACGGCGCGTATGAATTCCAGGTCTTCCACTTCATCGACGGTCCAGCGATAGCGCTGATAGAGCGTGTTGGCGTCGCTCTCAACATTCGCGGTGCGAAACTTCTCCGATCGCAGGTACGGCGTTACGTGCTCGCGCTCCGATGTCTTTGTCGCCTCGTGCCAGGCCCGCTCCAACGCAGCAAACGAGAAAACCTCTGTGTCCAACCCATCGGGATAACTGCGCACCATCGCGTTTGAGGCGTAATCGAGATCGCCGCGCTGGAATCGCCTTACCACCCGGTCGATCAGCTCAGGATCGATCAGCGGGCAATCCGCCGTGATGCGTACCACCTGCGACGCCTTCTCCCCTCGAGCCGCCACGTAGAAACGATCCAGCACGTCGTTCTCGCTTCCACGGTAACAGGGAATGCCATTTTCGCGGCACATGGCTTCAATCGCATCATCGGCCGGGTCCGTCGACGTCGCTACCACGACGCGGTCCACCAGGCTCGCTCGCTTGGTCCGTTGGACCACGTGCCATAGCATCGGCTGTTTTTCAATTTGAGCGAGACTTTTGCCGGGCAATCGGCTCGAGCCCATACGAGCCTGGATGATCGCGACGACTGGACCCGTCCGCTGATCGCTCGTCCAATTCAGCGTCTTCGGCCTGCCTTCGATCGACGATTGTTTCGCGGCTTCCACCACCCGAATCACGTCTCTCCCCTGCTCCAGGTCCACGACCGGACCGGTTCCGCTTCCCAGAGATCCCAGGAAGTGCGCCATCTCGGTCATGTACATATCGTTGACTTCGAACTCATACGGAATACTTTTCCAGCCGGCGTCTTGAACAGAAAACCATCGCACTTCCTGCGAACTGAAATCCCACAGCGCTGTGCCGGTTTCGCCGACCACTTTGCAGGTGCGCGTATAGGTCCGCTGCACAAAATCAAGGCGAAGTTCCGCCCGGCGCCGCTCGGGAAATGTGAGGTAGATCCATGCCGAATCCTCGACATCCAGTTCCAGGCTGCTCAGGTGTTCGGCCCGGCAACTCACTTCCGTCGGTCGTCCCAGTAACCAGCAGATGTAGTCGAGTTCGTGCGAACCATCCAGAATGATGCCGCCTCCGAGTTCGCTCCGCGCGCTGTAGCTTTCGCGATAGTTCTGCCAGGGACGCCAATCCGGAAGATATTGTCCCGCCTCCACGTTCAGCCAGAGCACGCGCCCAATCTTGCCTGAATCAATCAACTCTTTCAGAATTTTCAACCCGGGATGAAACCGCATGTTGTATCCGATCTGCACATTGCGGTCGCGATGCCGTGCTTCTGCAATCAGGACTTCAATCCCGCTCGATTCGTGCGACAGAGGTTTCTCGATGAAGACGTGCGAGCGTGCCCGCAGCGCTTCCAAAGCTTCCTCCACGTGATAAACGGGGGGGGTACAGATCACCGTCATGTCCGGCTTGAAGTCCGACAACGCTTCAAGATAGTCGGAAAAAAGTTGACCTTGCACCTCTTCGGCGCATAGGTTCAGGGCGTCGGCGTTTGTGTCGCAAAGGGCCAGATTCTGTACCCCGAGAAACTTGAGATTCTTGGCATGCCGGCGGCCGATCGAACCACAACCGACTACCAGCGCCCGATATCGCTGCCCATCTGGAATATTAGACATGGAAATTAATCAGGTCGCCTCGATGCGAGCTCATGCGTTTGCTCGACTTTTCCGATGTAATGGGACAAAACCTTGTCGAGCGCGTGAATCACATCTTCGACATCTTTCTCTGTCATGGAATGAAACATGGGCAGGCTGATCAGCCGCTCGTAGGCGCCCTCGGCTACGGGATAGCTGTCCTCACCCGTGGTTGCCGGAAATCGTTCGCGATAGTAGGGATGTTTGTGAATCGGAATATAGTGCACGTTGACACCGATATTCTCAGCTCGCAGCGCGCGAAAAACTTCTGTGCGCCCGGTCGAAAGTAATTCCAGCTTGAGCCGGATCGGATAGAGGTGCCAGGCCGGAGCGATGTCGTCGCGCACAGGTGGAACCACCATCGGCAGACGGCGGAAAGCTCGCGTATATTGTGCGGCGATCTCTCGCCGCCGCGCCAGATTCGCATCCAGTTTGCCGAGTTGTGACAGACCCAGCGCGCATCCAATGTCAGTCAACCGGTAGTTGTATCCAAGAAACACCATTTCATAAAACCATTGCCCGGCCGCCTGCCGCTCTCGCGCCTCGCTGCTGATGCCGTGGTTGCGAAAACGGCGCAGAGCTTCCGCCAACCGCGGGTCGTTAGTCGTCACCATCCCGCCTTCGCCCGTCGTCACATGTTTGACAGGATGAAAGCTGAACACGGTCATGTCGGCAATGCTTCCGGCGCGTTTTCCTTTGTAATCGGCGCCCAGCGAGTGACAGGCATCTTCAATGAAAAGCGCACCCGCGTTCTCCGCGATTCCCCGCAGTTCATCCAGAGCCGCGGGATGCCCCGCATAATCCACCGCGATGATCGCTCGCGTGCGGGAAGAAATCTTCGCGGCCACTTGCTCGGGATCCAGATTGAGGGTATCCGCACACACGTCGGCGAACACCGGGGTCGCACCCTGGTACAAGACGCAGTTGGCGGTCGCACAGAAACTCATGGGAGTCGTCACCGCTTCATCGCCGGCCCGCAGTCCCGCGGCAAATGCCGCCCCGTGCAGCGCCGATGTGCCGGAGCTATAGCTCACCGCAAACTTCGCTCCCACTCGCGCCGCGAATGCTTCTTCGAACTCGGCCACTTTCGGTCCCGTGGTCAGCCAGTCCGACTTCAGCACCTCCACCACGGCCTGGATATCGTCGTCGTCCACGCTCTGCCGCCCGTAAGGCAGCAATTTTTCACGCACGGGAGTTCCACCGTGGATGGCGAGCGTTTCCAGTCTTGTAGTTGAGAAATGCATGCCCGGAAATTCCTGCTAGACAGAAGTGGAGACTACTTCGGTGGCGCCCGCTTCCGGCGCAACCAGATCTTCCAGCTCCCGCCGCGTCAGCCACTGCTCGTTGGTGTCGCTCGAGTAGCGGAATCCTTCGGGAAGCGGCTTGGCAGCAACCCAGTTCTCCGACTTCCACCACGGATGCGACGGCTGGATTACAAACATGTCTTCGGTGGCGAGCGTTTGTCGCGACTCATCCTCCGAGACCAGAACTTCATGCAGCTTTTCTCCGGGGCGAATTCCGATATATTCCACTTCGCAGCCCGGCGCGATTGTTTCCGCCAGATCCAGCAGCCGCATGCTCGGAATCCTCGGGACAAAAATTTCCCCTCCGTGCATCTGCTCCAGGGCGCGGATCACGAAGCGCACGCCTTGGTCCAGCGTAAGCCAGAAGCGTGTCATGCGCGGATCGGTAATCGTAATCTTTCCCCGCCTCCGCTGTTCCATGAAGATCGGGATGACGCTCCCGCGGCTGCCGACCACGTTTCCGTAACGAGCGCAACTGAAGCGCGTTTCTTTTGCGCCCGCGTAGGCATTGGCTTGCACGAACATTTTTTCCGCGCACAGCTTGGTGGCGCCATAAAGGTTGATCGGATTCACGGCCTTATCCGTACTGAGCGCCAGGATGCGGCGCACCCCTTGATCGATCGCCGCATCGATCACGTTCCGCCCGCCCATAATGTTGGTTTGGATCGCTTCGAACGGGTTGTACTCGCAGGCCGGCACCTGCTTGAGCGCGGCGGCGTGCACCACCACCGTAATGCCGTCGAATGCCCGCTTCAATCGGTCCACATCCCGGACATCGCCTATGAAGTAGCGCAGGGATGGATGATCGAAGCCCGAAGTTCTCATCTCATGCTGCTTCAACTCGTCGCGGCTGAAAATCACCAGCCGGTGCGGCTGATAATCGCGCAGCATGATCTCGACGAATTTCTTGCCGAACGAGCCCGTTCCACCCGTTATCAGTATCGATTCCTGTGACCAATTGACCATGCTTGTTCCTTGAACCTGTCCTTCGAAACTACGGGAGCCCGTGAACAGAATTTCGTGCGTGCTTTTGTCCGCTAGTATAGCCGAGGATCACGGGCTGCGGCCGGAAGCGGAACCAATGGAGAGAACAAGTGGCGCGCAAATTTTGCACGGTTCCTGCCCCGGGAATGCTAGAATCAGGCAAAATTCCTCATTAACACCCAGGTTCTCTCTGCTCGCGAGAATTGAGCGGGAATGCGCGCGGGATCAGCCGGTTGCCGCATCGCACCTTCGGCGGCTTAAGGAGTAACGATGGCACTGGAACCCCTGGTTCCACGAAATGGCGAAGTGTTGCGCGAGTTGCGACCCAGCGATCCGACGGAAATCATCAGGCCTGGCTCTGCGCTCTACAACGTGCTCCCCGCGCAAGACTCGACCCTGCGCGAATATCTGCGCGTCCTCATCAAGCGCAAATGGCTCGTCATCACCTGTATCGTGGGTATTTTCGCCGTGGTTGCCATTGCCAGCCTTCGTCAGACCCCTATCTACGAAGCGGCCGGCGAAATCGTCGTCAATAAATCCGATTCCAATCTCATCACCTTCAAAGACTCCGGCCCGGTCGTCGACTACGTCGACCAGAGCGATCTCGATACCGAGGTTCAGATTCTGCAAAGTGATTTGCTCATCCTCCAGGTCATCCGGCAGCTCAATCTCGATAAGCGTCCCGAGTTTGGAGGACACCCGGAGCAGAAACAGCCCAACCTGGTCGCCGATCCTCTGCAGAACGATTCCAACCACACATCGGCTTTGCTCGGGGCGTTCCGCGGAAACTTGCATGTGACGCTGCGGCCTAATACGCGAATCATCGAAATCCATTACAACAGTCCGGATCCGCAGCTCGCCGCCAGTGCCGTCAATACCCTGGCGGCAACCTATGTCGAGCAGAACTTCAAGACCAAGTTCGAATCCACCATGCAGGCGTCGGACTGGCTCCAGAAGCAGCTCATTGACTTACAGATGAAGGTGGAAACGTCCCAGGAAAAGCTCGTGCGCTACCAGAAAGAACACGAGATTCTCGGGGCGGACGAAAAAACGAACATCACCACCGCAAAACTCGATGAGATTAACAAGGAACTGACGGTGGCGGAATCGGACCGCATGCAGAAAGAAGCCATTTATCGTCAGACGCAGTCGGGCGATCCGGAAGTCGTGGCAGCGGCGATCATTGCAGATGCCGCCGGAGGAGTATCCGCTACCGGTTCCAGGCTCCTCGATAAACTGCGCGACCAGCAAGCCACTCTTGGCATCCAGGTAGCTGAACTGAGCAGCCAGTTCGGTCCCGCCTACCCAAAAGTTGTCCAGCTGAATAACCAGCTGAAGGAGATTGACCGCCAGTTGCAGTCGGAAGTCAACAAGTCCGTCGATCATCTCAAAGGGGAATACCTGGCTGCCTTGCAGCGCGAAAGCATGCTGCAGGCATCCTTCGAGAAACAGAAGCAAGAGGCAAACAAGCTCAACGAGAGCGCTATTGAATACAGCATCCTTAAGCGCGAGGTCGAATCGAACCGCACGCTCTACGAAGGGTTGCTTGAGAAGCTGAAAGAAGCCGGTGTCACGGCTGGGTTACGCTCCAACAATTTCCGCATTATTAACGCGGCCCGCGTTCCCACTTCTCCCAGCGAACCTAATATTCCGCGCAACCTTCTTTTCGCCCTCGTGATCGGCACCATCTCCGGTGTCGGCCTGGCGTTCCTGCTCGAGAACATGGACAATACCGTCCGTACTCCCGAACAGGCACAGGCGATCTCAGCGCTGCCTTCTCTCGGCATGATCCCACTGGGCTCCAAGACCAGCCGGGAGGGAGCTGGCGGACGGCTGGCCCTGACTTCTTCAAAAGAAGCTGTCGAAATGGTGACTCAGGTCCGCCCGCAATCGCAGATGGCCGAATCCTATCGCGCCTTGCGCACCTCTCTGCTGCTGTCGAACCTCGGAGCGCCTCCCAAGGTCATCATGGTGACCAGCGCTCGCCCGCAGGAGGGCAAAACCACCACGAGCATCAATACGGCGATCGTGCTGGCGCAGAAAGGAGTCCGCGTCCTGCTCATTGATGCGGATTTGCGCCGGCCCAGCGTTCACAAGACCCTTGGAATGGGCCCGCGAAGCGGTCTCAGCAATGTTCTCACCGGAACTGCCACGGTGGCGCAGACCGTGACGACGTCCCCGGTCCTGCCCAACCTGTTTATTCTGCCCGCCGGTACTCCGCCGCCCAACCCCGCGGAATTGCTTGCGTCTTCCAATATGCGCGACCTGCTAATGGAGCTACGGGACCAGTACGACCACATTGTAATTGACACTCCCCCAACGCTGTCCGTAACCGATGCAGTCGTGCTGTCTCCTCGGGCCGATGCCACTATCCTAGTGATCCGCTCTGGCCAGACAACGAAGCAGGCTCTGCGCCGCGCCCGCGACATCCTGATGCAGGTGAATGCTCACGTCGCCGGTGTCCTACTCAATGCTGTCGACCTGACTTCCCCCGATTATTACTACTATTACGAGTATCAGGGCAAATATACGCACTATTATCAGGAAGAGCCGCTCGACAGCGGTGACGGAAACGGGCAGTCCAAAGCAGTCTCCGGCGGTCTTTAGCGGCTAAGGCAAGAACAGTACGACATGGCGATTCCACTTTCAGAACGGCGAGGCCGGCAGTTAACTGCCGGATTGGCGCTACTCGCGTGTGTGTATCTTGTGCTGACCGGGAAGGAGTTTGCGGCCAGCGTCTTTGCGGCGCGTCCCGAGTTGACGAAGTTGGAAATGGCAGTAAGGCTTTCGCCGGGGAACGCGGATTACCAGCATCGATTGGGACGATACTTTGCTTTTGGGGCGGTCGATCCGCAGGCTGCTATCGGACGTTACCAGTCGGCAGTCGCACTCAATCCTCACGACGCGCATTACTGGTTCGATCTGGCGGCGGCATACGGGGTCACCGACAACGTCGAGGGGCAACGCCAAGCCCTCGAGCACGCCTTGCAAGCCGAGCCCACCGCTCCCGATGTGGCTTGGGAGGCAGCTAACTTTTTTCTGGTCGACGGCGATATCGACCGGGCCTTGCGCGAACTTCGCGTCGTGATCGAGAACGACACCTCGCTGGTGGATTCTTCACTGAAAGTATGCTGGCGCGTGCGGCCCGACGCGGATCGCTTGCTGCGTGACGTCATCCCGGCACGCACCGATTCCTTGCTGGGTTTTCTTTCGCTGATGATGAGCAAGCAGGAGACCGCCGGTGCCATCAAGACATGGGAACGGGTGTCGCAGCTGCACGAAAAATTCGATAGCTGGCGACTCTTTGAATATATCCGGTATCTCATTCAGGTTCATCGTCCAGATGCAGCCATGACCGCCTGGGAACAAGCCTCTGCGCCCCTTGGGCTCTCCGGGTACCTGCCTTCAGAAGATAACCTGATCGTGAACGGCGACTTCAGCCTCGACATCCTCAATGGAGGCTTTGACTGGACTTACATAAACCGCAACGGAGTCCGGCCTCTGCTTGACCCAAGCGATTTCCAGCAGGGACACCGTTCCCTTTCGCTTACGTTTGAAGGTCCCGGAATTTCCAACGCCGGCATTCAGCAACTCATTCCGGTGCGGGGCGCGAATAGCTACGACTTTTCGGCCTATTACAAGTCTGCGGATTTCGAAGGAGCGGGCGGCCCTGAGATTGTGCTCCGCGACGCCTACACGAATGCACCCCTGTTCATCAGCGACCCGCTCACCGACGCCGATTTCTGGAAGGAAGTTCACGCCAAGGTCACGACGTCCGGGTCGACGACTTTGCTGATTCTGGCGATCGAGCGCTCGCCCGCCGGCAGCCCGATCCGCGGCAAGCTCTGGCTCGACGGTTTTCAGCTTTCGCCCGATGATAATTCTCAAGACAGTTCGAAGGACAAACCTTGAGTTCTGCCCTGGCCGTGCATCCCGAACCCGCGCCCGTTCCCAAAGCCCCGACGCCGAAGCTCACCAACACCGCGCTCCTGGCCGGAACAGGTGGGGTGCTGCTGCTGGCGCCGCTGGCCTTTGGCGCCGTCGAGCCTTGGGCAATCTTTGCGCTGGAGGCATGCGCGGTCTTATTGCTGCTCGCGTGGGGAGTGCGTCAGTGGCTTAACCAACAGATAGACTTTTCCAACAATGTTCTGTATGTCCCGATGGGGGCATTTTTGGTCCTGGCCGTTGTGCAATGGATCACCGGCGCAACCGCCTATCGCCATGTGACATATGCCCAGATCCTCCTCTACGCCGCCTATGGGATGCTGGCATTCGTCGCCACGCAGTCGCTGCGACGATCCTCGCATTTTGAATGGCTGGCAAAGGTCGTGACCGGCTATGGCGCTCTGCTGGCCGGGTTTGCGGTCCTGCAGGGAATCGCTCCCAACGGGAAGTTGTACTGGATGATGTCCAGCGCGCAGGGCGGGGCGATTTACGGGCCCTACGTCAATCACAATCACTACGCCGGGCTGATGGAGATGCTCACACCTTTTCCGCTGATTCTCGCGGCCAGCCGTTTTACCAATGGCAACCGCCGGATTATCGTCACCACGATTGCGGCCTTGATGGCAGGAAGCATCTTCCTATCCGGCTCCCGTGGCGGCATGTTGGCCTTCTCCGCGCAAATGATCGTGCTAGCCGTGCTTTTCTTGCGCTCCCGCGAAAGCAATTGGAAAAAGCCGCTTGTGCTCGGGATTTTTCTGCTGGTTGTCATCGCATTCCTGGTCTGGCTGGGCGGTAACGAGCTCACGCGCCGGCTGGCCAGCATTCATTCGGAAGCTCATGCCGAGATCAGCGGAGGAACACGCCTGACGATCGATCGGGACTGCCTGCGCATGTTCCTGAAAAGGCCCTTCCTGGGCTGGGGATTGGGCTCATTCCCGATCGTCTATCCGCAGTTTCGCAGCTTCTACACTACGTTTTTCGTCAATCAGGCGCATAACGATTATCTGCAACTGCTGGTCGAAACCGGCTTGGCCGGATTCTCCATCGCCGTTCTTTTTCTTGTGCTGATGTTCCGGCAGGGAATGGCCAAGCTAAAGGACTGGAACGAAACGAGCACGGGTGCGCTCACCGCGGCCGCTTTCCTTGGCTGTCTTGGCATCCTGGTGCATAGCGCTGTCGACTTCAATCTGCAAATCCCCGCGAACGCGGCCTTGTTTTACGTGCTGTGCGCGATTGTCGCAGCAAAGCCATTGCACGAATCGCAACGCCGCCGCATTCTGCGCCGCCGCAGTGCGATCATCGAAATCGCTCCGGAAACCAAGCCTTCTTGACCGGGGAAAAGCCGGCTTTCGACCGTCAAATATCGTTTCCTTGCCTGCTGGAACCGTGGGAGGTACCTAGTTGCTACCTGTATTACGAAGGTAATCAGGCACTTCTATCGGGGTATTTTCCGTGATATAACGCCAAATAGCTGCTCATTCACGCTCTGGGATGAGAATTCCGAGCTTTTCCGAGTTTCGTTCGGTTTCAGAGGAGAGCAGAGGAGGCATCGTGGCTGAAGCACGTACCGGGAAAAGATTTCCGTTGCATCTGCCGATCAAGATCCATAGCGAGGATTCCACCGCAACCGCCAGCGGGATGACCGGCGATTTGAGTGCCGCCGGCGTCTACATCAAGGCGGACGCGGCGCTCGAGGTCGGCTCGCCTGTAGAGTTTGAGATCACTTTGCCACCCGAAGTAACCGGTGGCAAAGAAGACGTAGTCATTCACTGCCGCGGGCGCGTCGTCCGTACCGACGAGCCGAATGCGGGCGCAGCTTCCGGGGACAACCGGGGCGTCGCCTGCGTGATTGATTCTTACGAATTTGTGCGCAACTCGTAAACGGGAGCGACATCCATGTTGAAGCTTATTCTGGCCGATAATCAGGCGATTTTTCGCGCGGGCATCGCCAAAGTGCTGGCCGTAGAAGATGAAATGCGCATCGTGGCCCAGGCGCAAACCCCCGAGCAGATGTTTATGGCGCTCGACAAGTTTCGCGCCGCCGTGCTCGTCATTGCCGGAGGTTTCCACTCCGATTTGAACGCCGTCCTTTCCGCCGCCAACAAGAACAAGACGCGGGTCGTCATTCTCGCCGATACGGGAGAAAGCGCACAGCGCTACATGGCTGCGGGGGCGCACGGCGTGGTCTATCGCAATGTGACCAGTCCGGCGCTGGTCGATTGCGTCCGCAAGGTCGCTCGCGGCGAAACCTGGGTGCAAGACATGGCCGTGCCGAGCGAACTGACCGAGAACGACATGGTCGGATTGCGCGTCCGCGATCGCCTGACTGCGAAAGAACTGCGTATCGTCGCGCTCATCGTGCAGGGATATAAAAACAAAGAGATCGCCACTCAACTGGGCACGACCGAGCAGGTCATCAAGAACTACCTGCGCAATGTCTACGACAAGATTGGAGTGTCAGACCGGTTGGAGCTTGCGCTCTTCACGATTCATCATCGCATCCTGAACGAGGCTGCAGCGGCAACTGCTGCGGCGGCTGTGCCGCCGCCGCCAGCTCCACCGAGTGCAGGAATCTCGAACTGAAGTCTTTCGTCGTAATGATAAAGGCCGCCCGCGGGCGGCCTTTTCGTATGCTGCATATTTCCAAGACGCAGCTCCGGGCAAACACGGTCCGCAGTATGCTACTTCTGGATCGTGCGCTGGTCGGCGGGCGGTTTTTGCGAGACCTGCCGAGCCGTCGGCAATTGCGAAGCATCCCAGCCGCCCCCGAGGGCCTCGATCAGCAGAACTGCGCTGCTCATCTGCTGGACTTGCAGGCCGACCAGGGTTTGCTGCGTTTGCAGCAACGAGGTCTGGGTCGTTAACAAATTCAGATAAGGATCGATACCGGTTTCGTAGCGCCCTTTTTCGAGATCAAACGCCTTTTGCGCCGCATCGGTTGCGGCCTGCTCGTGTTGAATTTCCTGCGAAAGCAGGCGGGTTTCAGCCAGATAGTCTTCCACTTGCTGAAAAGCGGTGAGCACGGTTTGCCGGTAGCTGGCCAAATCAGCGTTGTAGGTCGCGATGTACTGGTCGATGGTCGCACGTCGCAACCCGGCGTCGAACACCGTCTCCGATATGGAAGGCCCGATCGACCACTCACGGCTGGCGGCGTTGAACAATTTGCTGATCGCGCTGGAAGCGAGCCCGCCACTGGCGCTCAAAGTCACCGAGGGATAGTAAGCTGCATAGCCGATGCCGATGATCGCATTCGCCTCTGCCATCTGGCGTTCCGCCGCCGCAATGTCGGGGCGACGTTCGAGAAGTTGCGAAGGCGTGCCGGCAGGAATCGCCGGTGGCGCTACCGTCAGGGCCAGGATCGGCATCGTGAATTCAGTTGCGGTCTTGCCCAGCAAAGTCGCAATGGCATGTTCATATTGCGCCCGCGCAATGCCCACATTGGTCGCGGCTGCACGCGCGCTTTCCAGTGTCTGTTTCGCCTGCTCGACGGATACCTCGTCGCCGGTTCCAACCTCGTACTGCGCCTCCACCAGCTTCAACGTCTCTTCGTCGGCCTGAACAGTGGCATCCAGCACCTTTTGCAACTGGTCTTGGCCGCGAATCTCAAAAAATGTTTCGGCCAGCGTCGCTTGTTCGAGCAAGCGCTCGTTCTCCAGATCGGCTGCGCTCACCTGCGCACCCGCCTGAAACTCGCGCACGGTATTGCGCACGCGGCCAAAAAGATCGGGTGCCCAGGAAACGTCGAGCGGCAACGAAAATTCTGACGTCGTGGCGCCGCTGGAGCCGCCGGTTCCGCCGGTACCTTGCGACAATGATCCTGACGAACGAGTCCGCGTGAATCCGGCTCCAACGGACACGGTCGGGTAATACTGTGCATGAGCCTGGCGAATGAGCGCACGGGCGGCAAGATAGTTTTCGAGATACTGCTTGATCGTCTGGTTGTTGATATTCAACTGCTGCTCGAGATCATTGAGCTCGGGCTGGTTGAAGATTTCCCACCAGTTGCCGTGCAGCATGGCGTCTTGAGGCAAAGCAACTTTCCAGCCCTCGGCATCCTTGAAATTGGCGGGAGATTCTTTGTAATTCGGAGCAGTCGGGGTCTGCACGGACGGCTTGTGATACTTGGGGCCAACTACGCAACCGGTCAGGCCGAAGCACAGCAGGATCGCGACGGCCATTGCAGATTTGATCTTCGATTTGTGCATAACATTCCGTGGGCTGATCATGCTGTGCTCTCTCCGGCTACGGGAGCGATTTCGTCGTGCTCTCTACCGAGTACACGCAAGCGCAGCCGGTCCATAAACAAGTAAACAACGGGGGTTGTATAGAGCGTGAGCAACTGGCTCACAATCAGGCCACCCACAATCGCAACACCCAGCGGCCGTCTCAACTCCGAGCCAGTGCCGGTGCCGAATGCCAGCGGCAAGGCGCCAAACAGCGCGGCCATCGTGGTCATGAGAATAGGACGAAAACGCAGCAGACATGCGGTAAAGATTGCGTCATACGTGGACATCCCATGTTCGCGTTCGGCCACCAGCGCAAAGTCAATCATCATGATGGCGTTCTTCTTCACGATGCCGATCAGAAGCACGATGCCGATAATCGAAATCACATTGAGGTCGTTGTGAAAGATCATGAGCGCCAGCATGGCTCCCACGCTGGCGGACGGCAGCGTCGAGATGATGGTCAAGGGATGCACAAGGCTCTCATAGAGAATTCCGAGCACGATATACACCGCGAGTAGTGCGGTCAAGATCAGAATCGGCTCGGTACTCAACGAACTTTGATAGGCCTGCAGGGTGCCAGCGAAGTAGCCATGAATGGTAGAGGGCGTTCCGAGCGTATCCTCCATTTTCGCAATCATCCGCACAGCATCGCTCAAGGCCAGGCCCGCGGCAAGGTTGAAGGAGACGGTCACCGACGGAAAAAGGCCGGAGTGAGCAACCGACAACGGAGCCGTATTTGTCTTCACGCTGGCGACGGCGGTCAGCGGTATATTGCCGTTGCCGTTTTGCAGATAAATGTTCTTCAGTCCTGCCGGCGACTGCCAGTATGGAGGCGCGACCTCAAGCACCACATAATACTGATTCAACGGCTTGAAAATGACCGAGGTTTCCTCCTGGCCAAACGCGCTATACAAGGTCGAGTCGAGTTGCTGGGGCGTGAACGCCAGGCGGGCGGCTGCGATTCGGTCATACGTTATGTAGGTTTGGAGACCGCCATTCTGCTGGTCGGAATTCACATCCTGCAGACCGGGGAGCTTCTTCATGTTGGCCAGAAGAATTGGTCCCCATTTGTTCAAGTCCTCCACGTTGTCGGCCTGAATCGTGTACTGGTATAACGCTGCACTCGCGCGCCCTCCGATACGAATGTCCTGCGCGGCCTGCAAGAATGCCTGTGCCACAGGAAGCCGGTTGAGCTTGGGGCGAAGACGGTCAATGATCGACGCGGCAGGGATTTTGCGTTGATTCAGCGGCTTGAGCGCGATGTAGATGAACCCGCCATTACCGCTGCCCGTGTAGGCGTTGACGTGGTAAACCGCCGGATCAGCCTTAATAACGTCCACCAACTGCAGGACGGAATTATCCATCAACGGGAAAGAAGCATCCTGTGGTCCTTGCACGCCACCCACAATCGCACCGGTATCCTGCTGTGGGAAAAATCCCTTGGGCACGCGCATAACGAGGACTACGTTCAGCGCAATCACGAGCAGCAATACGGTAAGCACCAGGCCGGGATTGTCGAGAAACCAGCGAAGCGAGTTGGTGTAAAGTCCGAGGATCTTGTTAAAGACGCCCTCGCTGAAATTATAGAGACGCCCGTGCTTTTCGTCGGCATGCGACTTCAGCAGATGCGCGCACATCATCGGAGTCGTTGTCAGCGAAATGACCATCGAGACGAGAATCGCCGTCGATAGCGTTACGGCGAATTCACGGAACAGCCGTCCGACGATCCCGCCCATCATCAAAATGGGAATGAACACGGCAATCAGCGACATGCTGATCGAGAAGACGGTAAACCCGATCTCCCGCGCCCCCAGGAGCGCCGCCGCTAACGGCTTCATACCAGCCTCGAGGTGGCGTGAGATATTCTCCATGACCACGATGGCGTCATCGACCACAAAGCCGGTCGAGATGGTGAGAGCCATGAGCGAAAGGTTATCGAGGCTGTAGCCGCACAGGTACATCACGGCAAATGTTCCGACCAGGGACACGGGCACGGCGACGCTGGGAATCAGCGTGGCGCGGAAGTTCCGCAAGAAAACAAACACCACGAGCACAACCAGAATCACAGAAAGAATGAGCGAACGCTCAACGTCATTCACGCTGGCACGGATGGTGGTCGTGCGGTCGAAGACGTTGGTGATGTCAATCCCTTGCGGGATCGAAGCCTTCAGGGCGGGGATGGCATCCTTGATGCGATCGACGGTGTCAATGATGTTCGCGCCCGGCTGGCGGAAGATGATCATCGTCACCGATGGCTTGCCATCCATATAACCGGCGTTACGCACATTCTGTACCGAATCGATCACGTCTCCGAGGTCAGAGAGCCGCACCGCTGTGCCGTTGTGCACACCGACAATCAGCGGCTTGTAATCGTTCGCCAGCGACATTTGATCGTTCGCGACAATGTCCGCCGTCGTGCTTGCATTGGAAACCTGTCCGAGCGCGAGATGGGCGTTGGCAAGCCGTAACTGGTTCTCGACCGATGCGTAGGAGATGCCATAGCTGTTCATCTGCGTGGGATTGAGTTCCACGCGAACAGCGGGGGACGAGGCTCCGCCGACGGAAACCTGGCCCACACCCGCGATCTGCGAGATGCGCTGGGCAAGAACTGTGGATGCGGAATCGTACATCGATCCTTTGTTGTAGACGTCGGAAGTGAGCGCCAGAATCATGATGGGCGCGTCCGCCGGATTGACCTTGCGATAAGTAGGATTGGACGGCAGGTTCTGCGGCAGATAGGTGCGGGCCGCGTTGATCGCGGCTTCAACGTCGCGGGCGGCACCGTCGATATTGCGGCTTAAGTCGAACTGAATGGTAATGTTGGTGCTGCCCAGGGAACTCGACGAAGTCATCTCGGTAATGCCGGCAATGTGGCCGAGTTGACGTTCCAATGGAGTCGCCACGGACGACGCCATGATGTCAGCGCTGGCGCCCGGCAGTCCGGCATTGATGTTGATCGTCGGGAAATCCACCTGCGGGAGTGGGGAGGCCGGCAACACCGAATATGCGATTGCGCCGGCGATGGCGATCGCCACCGTAAGCAGCGTCGTCGCTACCGGCCGGTGAATGAATGGAGTGGAGACGCTCATGCCGGCTCAGTCGACGGCGTGGTTTCGCCGGGGTTGTCGTTTTCCTTCTTCGAGAAGCGCTGGGCGATCCGGTCAAAGAAAATGTAGATGACTGGCGTCGTGTAGAGGGTCAGCACCTGGCTCAACAGCAAGCCGCCC
Organism: Terriglobales bacterium; assembly: GCA_049509215.1. Taxonomy (GTDB): domain Bacteria; phylum Acidobacteriota; class Terriglobia; order Terriglobales; family Acidobacteriaceae; genus Acidiflorens. Next base: position 17,872 of record JBELAC010000019.1, on the reverse strand, counting down.
ACCATGGCGATGCCCAGGGGCCTGCGCAGTTCTGACCCAAGGCCGGAGCCAAAGGCCAGCGGCAGTCCACCGAGCAAAGCGGCCATGGTGGTCATCATGATGGGGCGAAAACGCAACAGGCTCGCCTCATAAATGGCTTCCGTGGAAGACTTGCCGTGCTGGCGCTCGGCTTCGAGAGCGAAGTCGACGATCATGATGCCGTTCTTCTTCACGATGCCAATCAGAAGAATGATGCCGATGATGGCCACCACGCTCAGATCCTGCCCAAACAACATGAGGGCCAGCAACGCGCCGACGCCTGCGGAGGGAAGCGTGGAGAGAATTGTAACCGGGTGAATAAAGCTCTCGTAGAGAACACCAAGCACGATGTAGACCGTCACCAGGGCTGCGAGAATCAGCAGCGATTCGTTCGAGAGCGAGTTGTGGAACGAAGCCGCGGTTCCCTGAAAACCGGCCTGCAGGCTGGCGGGAGGATTCATGTCACTGGCCAGCTTGTCGATCTTGCTGATCGCGGTGCCGAGCGACGCTTTGGAAGCCAGATTGAATGAGATTGTGACGGCCGGGAATTGTCCCTGGTGGGTGATGGTCAGCGGTTCTTTGACCAGTTCAACATGCGTGAAGGTACTTAAAGGAATCGCATTCGCGGGCTGCGAACTGCTGCTCAAGTTCGTACTGACGGTCGTCTTCGCAAGCGCAGTCTGCAGCGGTGCCAGCAACGACTGGGCCGGCGTGGGCGTGTATTGCGCGGACTCTGTTATGGCATTCGATCCCGCAGAGGCAGAACTCGATGAGGAGAACGAAGTTGCCGCTCCAGCACCGGTGGCATTCGACGAGGCATTCGCCTGCAGGAAAACGGACTGCAATTTGTCGGGACTGGTCTGGAACGAGGGCAGCGCCTCAAGAATCACATGATATTGGTTCAGCTGTGTGTACATCGTGCTGATTTGGCGCTGCCCGAAGGCATCATAGAGCGCGTTGTCGATCGTGGCCGTGGCGATCCCTAAACGCGAGGCTGTCACGCGGTCGATGGTCAGCGATACCGCAAGCCCACCCGTCTGCTGATCGGTGGCCACGTCTTCCAGTTCGGGCATCTTCTTCATGCTCGTCACGAACTTGTTGGTCCACTCGTTCAATTCATTTACATCCGGATCTTCAAGCGTGTACTGGTATTGGGTGCGGCTCACGCGGTCATCGACGGTGATGTCCTGCACAGGCTGCATGTACATCTGAATGCCCTGGACCTGATCCGCGATTTTCGGCTGCAATCGGCGAATGACGTCCGATGCGCTCATCTTGCGCACATTTAACGGCTTCAAGTTGATCGAATACCGACCTGAATTCAACGTGGTATTGGTTCCATCCGCTCCGATGAACGACGACAAACTTTCGACAGCTGGGTCGGCGAGAATGACCTTCGCGACCTCCTGCTGTTTCTGACTCATGGCGCGGAAGGAAACCGCTTCCGGCGCCTGGGAAATTCCCTGAATCACACCCGTGTCCTGCACAGGGAAAAACCCCTTGGGGATGAAGATATAAAGAGCGACTGTAAGAATGAGTGTGGCCACTGCGACGAGAAGCGTGATCGTCTGGTATTCCAATACCTTCTTCAGCGTCCGCCCGTAAAACGCAATCATCCGGTTGAACACATCTTCTGACCACCGGTAGAAGCGCGTCTGCTGGGAATCGGGCGTGTGCTTCAAAATGCGAGCCGACATCATCGGCGTGAGAGTAAGAGAGACGACCGCCGAGATCACGATCGTGACTGCCAGCGTCACCGCAAATTCGCGGAAGAGGCGGCCGACTACGTCCCCCATGAACAGAAGAGGGATCAGCACGGCGATGAGGGAAATCGTCAGCGACATGATCGTGAACCCGATCTGTTCCGCGCCCTTGAGAGCGGCCGTCATCGGCTTGTCACCCTCTTCGAGATAGCGCGAAATGTTCTCGATCATCACGATTGCGTCGTCCACCACAAAACCGGTGGAGATCGTCAGTGCCATGAGAGATAGGTTGTCGAGGCTGTAGCCGAGCATGTACATCACGGCGAGGGTGCCCACCAGCGACAGCGGCACCGCCACCGCCGGAATAATCGTCGCCTTCAAACTGCGCAGAAAAAGAAAGATGACCAGCACCACCAGCCCGACCGTCAGCATCATCTCGAATTCCACGTCGTCCACCGACGATTGAATGCTGGTCGTCAAATCGGTGAGCTTCGTGACTTGAATGCCCGCTGGCAGGTTGGCTTCGAGCTGGGGCAGCAGCTTCTGGATGCTATTGACGACGATGATCGTATTCGCGCCCGGCTGGCGCTGAATGTTCAGAATGACGGCCGGGATGTTATTCATCCACGCTGCTTGATTCGAGTTCTCGACTCCATCGGCGACCCGGGCAACATTCTTCACGAAAACGGGCGCGCCATTCCTATACGCAACCACCACGTCGCGATAATCGGCGGTCGTGACAAGCTGATCGTTCGAGTCGATCTGGTAATCCTGTCGGGGACCGTCAAAATTGCCCTTCGCCGCGTTCACGCTGGTTGCGGTCAACGCGGCGCGCAGCGATTCCAGGTCAATCCCGTACGAAGCGAGCGCCACGGGATTGGCTTGAATGCGTACGGCTGGTTTTTGGCCGCCGCTGATGCTGACAAGCCCCACTCCGCTGAGTTGCGAGATCTTCGGCGCCAGCCGCGTATCCACCAGATCTTCGACTTTTGAGAGCGGGATCGTGTCCGAGGTAATGGCGAGCGTGAGGACAGGCGCGTCGGCCGGATTAGTCTTGCTGTAAATCGGCGGCGTGGGCAGGTTAGCAGGCAGCAAGCTTTGCGCCGCGTTGATCGCCGATTGCACCTCCTCTTCAGCCACGTCGATCGGAAGAGTGAGCACGAATTGCAGAACCACGACCGACACGCCACCAGAACTCGTCGACGTCATCTGGCTCAGTCCTTGCAACTGCCCAAACTGACGTTCCAGCGGAGCCGTGACGGTCGTCGCGGTCACGTCCGGACTGGCTCCCGGGTAAAAAGTCAGAACCTGAATGGTGGGATAGTCCACCTGCGGCAAGGCGGAGACGGGCAATTGAAAATATGCCACGATGCCCGCGAGCATGATCGCGGCCATCAATAAAGAGGTCGCGACCGGCCGCAGAATAAATGGCCGAGACGGGCTCAAGGCGCTTTGCTCCCCGATTGCGCAGGTGCAGGCGGGTTCTGTCCATTGCCCGACGGCTTTTGTTGATTGTTTCCCTGTGAGTTTTGCTGCCCCGCCTGCCCGGGCGCAGGCTGCTGAACAACGTTCACCTTCGCGCCGGTTTGCAATTTTTCAAAGCTGCTGTCGGCGACGACTTCGCCTTCGTTCAGACCGGTCACTTGAGTCTGGTTGTTGTCGGTTGTTCCTGTCGTCACGTTGCGGATTTGTGCCGTGTTGTTCTGGATCACCCAGACGAACGCCTGCGTTCCGTTGTGCTGAATGGCGGAGGAGTCGACCAGGATGACATCGCGCAGTGTATCCACCAGCAGGCGGGTATTCACAAACTGGTTGGGAAATAGCGTGTTGTTTTTATTGTCGAACAAGGCGCGCATTTTCACCGTGCCGGTGGACGTGTCAATCAGGTTGTCGGTCGTAAGCAGCTTGCCTTTCGCGATCATCTTGCTCTGGCCGCGATCCAGCGCCTGCACCTCGAGTGATTGTTTCTTGTGCAACTGCGCCAGCACTTGCTGCAAGCTGTCCTCTGAGATCGTGAAAACAACCGTGATGGGCTGGAGTTGGGTAATGACGGCGAGAGTTGTCCCGCCTCCCGACGTCACCACGTTGCCAGGATCGATCAGCCGCAAACCGACTCGGCCGGTGATCGGCGACACAATGTGGCAGAAGCCGAGTTGCACCCGGTCATAATCCACCGTTCCCTGGTCATTTTTGACGGTGCCCTGATCCTGCAGGACGAGCTTTTCCTGATCATCCACAACCTGTTTCGCAATCGCGTTGCGTGCCCAGGCAGCCTGATAGCGCGTCAGGTCCATCTGCGCCTGCTCGAGTAAATGCGTGTCACGTTCGAGAGTACCTTCAGCCTGCTTCAGAGTAGCCTCATAAGGCCGCGGGTCGATCTCAACCAGCGGGCTGCCCTTGGTAACAAGCTGGCCTTCGCGGTAATTCACCGCCACAACCTGTCCCGTCGCCTGGCTGACGATGGAGGCCGTGTAAACGGGCGTCACCGTGCCGATCGCTGTCAAATAAACGCCGATGTCACCCTTCGTGGCTTTGGCTTCGGTAAGAGTGACCGTGCCGCCGAATCCGCCACGTCCGGTGGGGCCACCGGCAGGCGTCTGGTTGCTGCGGAGCACCCACCAGAAGACAAGTCCAAAGACGATGAGCACAACGATCCAAACCCAAGCCCGATGCTTGATCTTTTTTTCCGGAAGCGCGGTTTCTCGGTTGGACCCGGGCGGCGGTAGATCGGGTGGCAGGGGAGTATGAGACATTTTTTCGGTCATCGTAGGATTAGACGGATTGGAAGTCGTATTCTCCAAAAAACAAACGTCCAAAAGCAAATGCGAAGGTTAAGGCTGCCATCGCCGTGACGTGTCGAATCACTATTATGGCCTAATCGGGGCAATGGTGGCGTAAAGTCCTGTAAAGAGACCATGAAACGGCCAGCTTGTGATGACCTTTTCCCAATGATGGTTGCGCCAAAATGCCCGCCGTGGAAGAATGCCCAATGCTCCGAATACCTTCTCTTCTGTTTTTCTGCGCATTTCTTCTCTGCGCGTTCACGCTGACAGCCCAGACCGTGCCGCCTCCGGCGGACCAGCAGTTGGCTCACGACATCTATAAGGAATTCGTCGAGATCCAGTCCGGCTTCACGACCGGATCCACAACCCCCGTAGCCGAAGCTGCGGCGGCCCGCCTGAAGGCTGCGGGATTTCCCGCTTCTGACATTTTTGTGGGTGGACCAAACCCAAAGAAGATGAATCTGGTAGTCCGCTATCACGGCACAGGAAAGGCCAAGCCAATCCTGCTTCTTGCCCATGAGGACGTGGTTGAGGCCAAGCGGGAAGATTGGACCACCGATCCTTTTCAGCTAGTCGAGAAGGACGGCTACTTCTATGGCCGCGGCACGGGCGACGACAAGGCCCAGGCCGCCGTCTGGATTGCGAATCTGATTCGCTACAAACGCGAGGGCTTGAAACCAGACCGTGACATCATTGTCGCGCTCACGGCCGACGAGGAAGGTGGCGGCCCATTCAGCGGAATTGACTGGCTCCTCAAGAATCATCGCGATCTGATTGATGCTGAGTTCGCGCTCAATGAGGGCGGATGGGGCGAGTCGTCTGGCGGCAAGAAGATTTCAAACGACCTGCAGGTGAGCGAAAAGTACGTCATCAATTTCCGCTTTGAGGTGCACAACAAGGGCGGCCACAGTTCCCTTCCCGTGACCGACAACGCAATCTACCATCTGGCAGGCGCGCTCGACCGCCTCTCGAAGTTTGGCTTTCCGTTGAAGACCAACGAAGTGACGGCCGCTTACTTCGCGCAGATGTCGAACATCGAAAAAGGGCCGATTGCCGGAGCTATGGCCAGGGTCGCCGAGGGCTCGCAAGAGGCCATGCAGAAGGTAGCGGCTGCCTCTCCGGCATGGAACGCCACCTTGCGGACGACTTGTGTTGCGACAGAGTTGGAAGGCGGCCACGCCAAGAATGCCTTGCCTCAACTGGCGGCGGCGAACGTGAATTGCCGGGTTCTACCCGAGGACCCCGCGGAGTACATTAAGAAGACCTTGGAAACAGTGGTAGCCGACGATCAGGTCTCCGTCAAAATTGAAGGCGACGCCGGTAAGGGACCAGCGTCCCCGATGAGACCGGACATTCTGAACGCTGCCAAGCGTGCAACCGAAACCCAATGGCCGGGCGTGCCCGTGGTGCCCATCATGGTGATGGGCGCAACCGATGGCCGATATCTGCGCGAGGCAGCAATTCCCTGCTACGGCATTCAAGGATTCTTCTTTGACCGCGACGACATTCGCTTCCACGGTCGCGACGAAAGAATGGGCATACAAGCGTTTTACGAGGGGCAGACATTCCTGTACGACCTGGTAAAGATGCTTGTGAAAAACTAGCAGCAGAGGGCCGTGCGGCGCGGACACTCTTGTCCGCGCAGTCTGCTGCTCAAAAGCGCGCGGACGTCAGCACCCGCGCATGCAATTCGCTCCCTTTTATTTCCCAGCTTCCGGCTGCGTGATCATCAGCGCGGGCACTTCCTGCTGCTTCACCAGATTGTTATAGGCGGACACGTCGGCGGAGACGATCGTCTTCCACTTCGCCAGTTGTTCATCAACTTTCTTCGTAAGCATGTCGAACACTTCATAGGACTGCCGCGTGGGCGCCGTATTTGCACTGCCCACAACTCCGCTCAGGGCCACAAGATCGTTATTCAGACGCACCGGGAAGTTGAGCACGTCCTGGCCGCTTTTCGCTTTGGTCTGAATCAGCGCTTCCTCCACTTCCGTCATCTTCTTGTCGAGCGCTTTGCCGGCGTCAGCAATCGTCTTCTCACGCGGATCATCCTTGAGCCGCTTGTTAACCGCACTGATCTGATCGCGCAGGTCGCGAATCTGGATGATCGCATCGTCGGTTTCGGTGACCTTGTCCCGAATTTTGAGCAGCAGGTCAAATTGCTTGGCGAGCTCTTCCGAGCTGACCTTCAAGCGCGGATCGGTGGTAATTTCGAGCGGCGCGGTATAGGTCTTTCCCAACACCGTCAGCCGCACCTGATAGATTCCCGGCAGCGCTTCCGGGCCATCGGTGCTCCCGCCCCAGAGCGGCGCGTGCGGAACCTTGATTGCGCCTTCGTAGCGCAAATCCCAAACGAACCGGTTCAGGCCGGCATCGGCCGGCAGACTATTGGCGCTACCGCCCCGGCTGAAGAAATCTTCCTCGTCCCCCGCACCCGCCGGCTCCTCTTTCTTCGGGAACTTTCGAATCACCTTGCCGCCGGAATCAAGAATTTCCAGCGTGATCTTCGGGGGCTCCGGTTTTTCCGAGTCAGGTTTAGCGCCATCAGGTTTGGCCTCGTCGGTTTTCCCGGCTTCAGCCTTGGTAGTTTCCGCCTTCGCCAAGTCGCCGGTCGGCGTTTCTTTCTTTTCCGGTTTCTTCAGCGAAGTCTTCAGCCAGTAATCGATAACCGCCCCCGCGGGCGGATTCCTTCCGGCATTGCCCTGCCCGCCGAAGCCTCCACTGCGAAATACCGTGTGATTGGTCGCTGCGGGATCGAACAGATACGCATTTTGCTGCGGGATCGAATCCGTATATTTCTCCAGTGGAGTGATGTCATCCAGCACCCAGAAGCTGCGGCCATGAGTAGCCAGAACAAGGTCGTTGTGCTTGATTACCAGATCGTTGATCGGCGTCGCTGGGAGGTTCAGTTGCAGCGGTTGCCACTTCGCGCCGTCGTCGAAGGAAAAGTAAACTCCCTGCTCTGTTCCGGCGAAGAGCAGCCCCGGCCGGCGCGGATCGACTCGCACGGCGTGCACGTAATTGTTCGCGGGAAGGCCGGCGGAGAGACTCGTCCACGTCTTGCCGAAGTCGGTGGTTTTGAAAACGTAGGGAGCGAAGTCATCCATCTTGTGGCGTTCGACAGCCACATATACCGTGCCGGCATCCCTGGGTGAAGCTTCGATCATGCTGACTGTGCCCCATTCTGGCATCGCTTTGGGCGTGACATTTTCCCAGTGCTGGCCGCCGTCGCGCGTGAGCTGAATCAGTCCGTCATCGCTTCCAGCCCAGATCAAATCTTTTTGTATCGGCGATTCAACCACGGAAAAAATCGTGTCATAGACTTCGACGCCCGTGTTGTCTTTGGTGATTGGACCACCCGACGCAGCCTGCTTCGACTTGTCGTTACGCGTCAGATCGGGACTGATGATCGACCAACTCATCCCAGCATCGGTGGTTTTGAAAAGCACCTCACCGGCGAAATATAAAGTCTTGGGATCGTGGGGAGAGAAGACAATCGGCTCCGTCCACTGAAAGCGGTGCTTCACATCTGCCGGGGCCCAGCCGATCGGGTTCACGGGCCAAGGGTTAATGGACTGCTCTTCGTGGGTACGGTGATCGTAACGCGTGATCTCGCCGCCATATGATCCGGCATAAACGATCTGCGGATCGGTCGGGTCCGGCGCAATGTATCCGCTCTCGCCGCCGCCCACGTCATACCAATCTGAGCGATCAATCGCGCCCTCAGGACTGGCGCTCGCGATGCCGACGGTAGAGTTATCCTGCTGCGCTCCATAGATGGAATAAGGGAAACGGTTGTCGGTCGTGACGTGGTAAAACTGCGCGGTGGGCTGGTTGTACTCGGTTGTCCAGCTGTTGCCGCCGTTGGTCGAGATCGTCGCTCCACCGTCATTCCCGTTCATGATGCGCTTCGGGTTCGTCGGATCGATCCAGAGCCCGTGATTGTCTCCGTGCGGCGCTCGTAGGTTCGTGAATGTCTTGCCTCCGTCGTTGGATCGATAGGCCGCCGTGTTCAGGATGTACACGGTATCGGCTGATTTCGGGTCGGCGAAAATGTGCGAATAGTACCAGGCGCGCTGCCGAAACCGATGGTCGTCCGTAAGCAGGTGCCACGATTCCCCCGCATCGTCGGAGCGGTAGATTCCGCCCTTCTCGGCTTCCACAACAGCCCACACGCGGTTTGGATTCGCGCCGGAAACAGTCACGCCGATGCGCCCCAGAACGCCTTCCGGCAAACCGTGCCCTTTCAGTTCCCTCCAGCTCGTGCCCCCATCAATGGACTTGTAGAGGCCGCTGCCGGGCCCGCCACTATCCATGCTCCAAGGCGTCCGGTGAGCCTGCCACAAGGCCGCGTACAGGATATTGGAATTCGTGGGGTCGAAAGAGATGTCAATGCCGCCTGACTTTGCGTCCTTATAGAGAACTTTCTCCCAGGTCTTGCCGCCATCGCGCGTGCGGAAAATGCCGCGCTCTTCGTTGTCCGCAAAAGGATGACCGAGAGCAGCAACGAAAGCTACCTCAGGGTTTTTGGGATCGACGATCAGTCGCCCAATCGCGTGCGTATCTCGCAGGCCAACCAACTTCCAGGTCGAGCCCGCATCGATCGACTTGTAAACGCCGTTGCCTCCAACAATATTTCCTCGAATGCAGGCTTCGCCGGTGCCGACGTAAATAACGTTGGGATCGGATTCCGAAACCGCGATCGCCCCGATGGATGGCGACGCGTCTTTCGTTTTATCGAAGATCGGTTTCCAGTTCAGGCCGCCATCGGTCGTTTTCCAGACGCCTCCGGCGACCGCGCCGAAATAATACGTGTCACTCTGACCGACTACTCCCGAAACCGCAACCACGCGGCCGCCACGAAATGGACCGGCCAAACGATACTGCATGCCCTTCCATGGCCCCTGGGATTCGGAGTCGTCGATCGGAGTGTTGGCAGTGGCCGCGCCATTCGTCTCCGCTGAATTCTGCGCTTCCTGCTTCTTAGCAGTATCCGAGTTTTGTTTCGATGGGTGTTTCTGCGCCCACGCTGCGCTGACAAGGCATGCGACAAGAAGGATGAGCGTAGTCGTTCGCAAGGAATTCCTCCGGGAGACGTAAACAATATACGGAGAGGGCCTGAATACTCAACTGGAAAGAAGCACTTTCCAAGCTTTCAACCGATCGCAACCGGCTGGGACGCAGCGCCCACCACACGATTGCGCCCTTCTTTCTTAGCCTGAAACATTCTTTCGTCGGCTAAGGCAAACAATTCCGCCGCCCCGTCTCCATCCTCGGGGAAACTGGCGAGTCCCGCGCTGATGGTGACCTGGATGGTTTCTCGACGCGCAGATAGTTCGACCGGAGTGCTCGCCATCAGTTCCCGCAACGATTCGAGCTTGCGGCGAGCCGTTTCCATGTCGGTTTCAGGCAAAATGACGACAAATTCTTCGCCGCCGTAACGCCCCGCGGTGTCGCTCTGCCGGAAGGAACTGCGAAGCATAGCGCCGAGGGTGCGCAGAGCAACATCTCCCGCAGGATGCCCGTATGTGTCGTTCAGCTTCTTGAAGCGATCTGCGTCGATCACTGCGATCGTCAGTGGCTTCTCGTACCGGCGAGCTCGGCTCAGTTCGATGGCAAAGCGATCGTCAACGTAGCCGCGGTTGGGTAAGCCTGTGAGCGCGTCGCTGCTCGCCAGTTGCAGAAGCTTGTGGCTGCGCGCAACCAGAGCCAGACTGAGCGCCGATGCCGTCGCCATAATAATCAGCCGTGAGACTTGCGCCGACCAACTGAAAAATCCGTACGGATAGGATGAGAGGGTCTCGCTCGTCAGATCCCAGTGCGTCGCAGCAAATAAGACGATTACCAGATACTCCGTGAACGCCAGCAAACCAGCCGTGATGCAGACGCGCTTGTCATAGCGCAGGCTGGTGCCACCAATGGCAAGAAAGTAGCCTTCAAAAACAACCTTGCTGTTTACGGCTGTGAACGGCTCATTCATGATCAGAAAGAGAACCAGTCCACTGGTGACCAAGGTGACGTCGAGACTGCTACTGGCAAAACTCAGCCACCACGGGTTGTACTCCCGCGAAATCAAGAGACGAATAATGACCGAAAGGACAAAGGTCGCCGATGTAAGACTCAGTCCGACAATGCTCTCCTTCTTATCCATCGAAAAGAAAAGCAGGTTGATTGCGGGTATGAGCAGCAGAAAGCAAGCCAGCCATAAACGGACTTTCGCCACCAGCAGTTCGCCAGCGAGGCCCGCCTCAGCAAGAATCGGGTCGGGGCGCGACCATATTGATCCCATGGAACTTCGGAGGTTGAGCTTCATGGAGTTGAAAAATGCGGCTCCCACGCTGACCGAGCGCTAAGGAATTGAGGTTCGAACCGGGTCAAACCATTGCATTAGGATAGATGCTCGCCCGCGCCCAGACAAGAAGAATCTTGATCGGAGTATCGAAAGACAAACCCGACTTCCAGGGTCATTCCAGGTGGTATTTTCGAGAGATTTTGCTCTTTCTTACACCACAAAATACTTCGCCCCCGGGTGGTGCACGACGATCGCGGAAGTGCTCTGCTCGGGCTCTAACAGGAAGCCAGATGTTAGACGCACGCCAACATTTTTCTCCGGATCGAGCAGTTTGAAGAGCTTGGTCTGATCCTCCAGGTTCGGGCACGCCGGATAGCCGAACGAATAGCGCGAGCCTTGGTACTTCTGATGGAACAGGTCTCGGATGTGCGCCGAGTCCTCGCCCGCAATTCCCAATTCCTCGCGCATCTTCTTATGGTGATACTCGGCCAGCGCTTCCGCTGTCTCGACGCTCAAGCCGTGAAGATAGAGATACCGTGTGTATTCCCCCGCCTCAAACAGGCGCTGAGTTTCAAGGGATGCTTTCGGACCGATTGTGACCAATGACAACCCGAGGACGTCTGTTTTGCCGGACCCCGCGCGCGCAAAAAAATCCGCAATACAGAGCTTTCGTCCTTCCTTCTGCCGCGGAAAAGTAAAGCGGAGGAGTTCGCGGCCCGGTGTGGAGACGGGACCATGTGTGGGGACAGGGCTTTGTGTGGAGACGGGGCTTTGCCCCGTCTGAGCGGGGCGAAGCCCCGCTCCCACACTCGCCTCATATACCACCACATCATTCCCTTCGCCCACCGCCGGAAAATACCCATACACAACCTTCGGCTCAAACAGCCCGGCGGCAATCACTTCCTCTTCCAGCTTCTTTTTGATCGGGCGATACTTCTCTTCCACCAGCCGCGCATAATCTTCCTGCGACGCGGTCTTCAATTGCCACTGATTCTTGAAGAGCGCGGTATCGTTGATGTACTGGAAAATCTCGCGCAGGTCGTAATCCTTGCGGACCCGCACTCCCCAGAACGGTGGAGCAGGAATCCTGGGAGCATCGCTGACCACGGCGCTCCGCTCGGCAAAGATCGGTCCGGCTTCTTCATCTACCGCCGCCGCCTTCGCATATTCCTTGACCGTCTTCCCGTCCTGCAAACGCGCCGAGCGCTTTCCGTCTTCCGAGGCGAGGTCTTCCATCACATGCAGTCCCGCGAACGCATCCTCCGCATAAAAGACCGCGTTGGAGTATTCCCGCCGCAGATCGTCCTCCACATACTTGCGCGTCAGCGCAGCGCCTCCACAAATCACCGGATATTCGAGTTGCTGCCGCTGCAGTTCCTGAATGACGTACTTCATCTCCAGCGTAGATTTCACCAGCAGCCCGCTCAGCCCGATCGCATCCGCCTCATGCTCTCGCGCCGCGTGAATGATCGTATCGCCCGGTTGTTTGATCCCCAGATTTACGACCTTATATCCATTGTTCGACAGAATGATGTCGACCAGATTCTTCCCGATGTCGTGCACGTCGCCCTTGACCGTCGCCAGCACAATCGTGCCCTTCTGCTGCGAGCCGCTTTTCTTCTCCATCTTCGGCTCAAGGTAAGCGACCGCTGCCTTCATCACGCCGGCGGAATCCAGGACCGACGGCAGCTGCATTTTGCGCGCGCCAAACAGGTCGCCAACCGTCTTCATCCCATCCAGCAGCACCGTATTAATCAGATCGAGCGCTGTGTATTGTCCGAGCGCTTCTTCAAGTAATTCATCAAGGGTGCGCTTGCTGGCGCCTTCGCCGACCGACTTCTCCCCATTGATGATCGCGTACTTCAGCTTGTCTTCGATCGAAAGCGTTTCGACATGGGCCGTCGTTTGCGCCTGCGGCTTGCCTTTCTTTCCCGCGAAGTGCTGCATGTAAACCTGGAGCGGATCACCGTTCGATCGATCCTGGTAAATCAGCTTGCGAGCCAGTTCAACTTCTTCTTGAGGAATCTTGTACAACGGGTAGATTTTCGTGTAGTTGACAATGGCGATATCGAGGCCGTTCTCGACCGCTTCGTGCAGGAAAACCGAGTTCAGCACGCGCCGGGGATAGGCGTCCAGCCCGAAACTGATATTGCTGACGCCAAGAACTGTCTTCACCTCCGGCAGCTCCCGCCGGATACCCTTCACCGCATTCAGCGTCTCAATTCCCGCCGACCTATATTCTTCCTGCCCCGTTGAAATCGGCAGCGTAAGCGTGTCAAAAATCAGGTCCACCGGCCGGATGCCATATTTTTCCGTAGCCAGCTTGAAGATGCGTTTGGCAATCGCAACTTTCTTGTCCGCGGTCAGCGCCATGCCCTCTTCGTCGATGGTCAGCGCAATCACACCCGCGCCGTACCGCTTCGCCATGGGCAGAACTTTGGATGTCCTCTGCTCGCCGTCTTCCAGGTTGATCGAATTGATGATCGCTTTGCCGGGGATGCGCTTGAGCGCCTCTTCGACCACATCCGCCTCGGTCGAATCCACCAGGATCGGCGCCGGCACCCGCGTCGCAATCTTTTCCAGGATCGCCGACATGTACGCCTTCTCGTCCTCGCCCACAATCGCGCAGCACAGATCGAGCATGTGCGAACCTTCATTCGCCAGCTTTTTCGCCAGCGTCAGAATGTCGTCGTACTTTTTCGCGCGCACCAGGTTGCGAAAATGCTCGACCCGCGTGGTCGTATTCATTTCCTCCGCAACGATCAGAGGTTTTGGCTCAAGGTCGAGCGGAACCGACGTATAGGCGCTCGATGCCGCGCCCACAGGTTTCACTTCCCTCTTCGCGGGTTCTACGCCAGACACAGCATCAACCACCGCTTTCAAGTGCTCCGGCTTGGTCCCGCAGCATCCACCTACAATTCGCACGCCGTAGTCAACCACGAAATGCTTGTGGAACTTCGCCAGCTCGGCGGGGGTGAGCTTATACACTGCCTGCCCGCCTTCATTCTGCGGAAGTCCAGCGTTTGGCAGAACCGAAATTTCCTTCGTCGAATTCAGCGACAGGTAGCGAACCGACTCGTTCATCTCAGCCGGGCCGGTGGCGCAGTTCAAGCCGATAATATCGATGTCGTAAGGCTCGAGAGCGGTGAGCGCGGCGCCGATCTCCGTGCCCAGAAGCATAAGGCCGGTATCCTGAAGCGTGACCTGCACGGTAACGGGCAGACGCTTCCCTGCTTTGCGCATCGCTTCGATCACGCCCACCGTAGCAATCTTCGCCTGTAGCAGATCCTGACAGGTCTCAATGAGCATGACATCGACACCGCCTTCGATCAGCGCGGCGGCTTGCTCCTCATACACAGCGACCATCGCGTCGAAGGTGATGTGGCCAAGCGAAGGGAGTTTCGTCGTCGGACCCATTGAGCCCGCTACAAAACGCGGACGCGCAGGCGTGGAAAATTGCTGCGCGACTTCCTTGGCCAGTTTGACCGCGGCAAGATTGATCTCGCGCACCCGGTCGGCGAGATCGAATTCGGCGAGAACCGTGCGCGTCCCGCCAAAGGTATTGGTCTCTACAATGTCGCAGCCCACCCGAAAGAAATCCGCATGAATGTCGCGGATGATATCCGGGCGGCTCAGAACAAGAACTTCCGAGCAGTTCTCTTTTCCCCAATAATCATCCAGCGTAGGCTGGCGCGTCTGGATGTTGGTGCCCATCGCCCCGTCATAAACCACGACGCGTTCTTGCACGGTTTGGAGAAAAGTGGACATGATTCGCTGCTCGCTATTCGTCGTTCGCTGTTCCCGCTCCTCTTAACCCTCGCTCGTTGTGGCAGATTGTTTTGGGCGCTTCCCGTCCGCAACATCGAGAAGCACTCTGCGAACAGCGAATAGCGAAGGACGAACAGCGAATGATTCCATACACAAACGCCGGCCCCATCGGGGACCGGCGGAGAATCTTGATAAAAGGTTGAAGTCTCTTAGCTCCCCGTCACCATCTGGGCTGGTGCGCCGACCTCGGATTCCGCGCCATTGAACACCGCATTCGCGCCCATATGCGCCGGAGCGATCGCCAGCAACTGCTCTTTGCGATAAATCAGGTTGCTGGCATTGAACGTAGCCAGTTCAAATCCGTGCCCGTGCGTGATCGCATCGGTCGGACAGGCTTCCACGCAGTATCCGCAAAAAATACATCGGTTGTAGTCGATGTTGTAGACCTGGGCGTAACGCTCGGCGCCCGAGATGCGCTTCTCTTGTGTGTTTTCCGCAGCCTCAATATAAATGCAGTTCGAGGGGCACGCCGCAGCACACAGGAAACAGGCGACACATTTCTCCAGCCCGTTTTCGTCGCGCTGCAACACGTGCATGCCACGGAAACGCTCTTGGAACTTCGCGCCCTTCAATGGACCGGGGCCGTCGGGATAGTTCTCCACGATGCTCGGCTGAAACATCTCCTTCAGGGTGATGGTCATTCCCTGAGCGATCGCGCCGATATTCTTAATGACGGACATGACTAATCCAGTATAACGGAATAAGGCTCCAGCACTCTAGCCGTTGGATTTCCCTCCGTATTTCTTCCCTGCACTCATGGTGAAAGGGTTGATCTGTTGGCAAATACCCACTTACGACCGGCCCACTTTCGTAGACGCAAATCCTGTCGAGGATCACAGTCCTTATTAGAGCTTGTTTAGTACGTTCGCGCAGGGTGGTTTCGCGATGAACAAACGCTCTCTGCCTTCCGGTTTCTCGTCTCTGGTTCTCCTTCTCCTGTTCGGACTCATCGCTTGCGCGCTCCCGCCCAAGGCGTTCGCGCAAGGAGCAAAACGAAAGTCAGTCTACGACTCCATCCAAGAGAAAGATAAAGATCGCCCAGATCTCCGCGACCGCTGGATGACGCAGGGCCGCACTGCCCCCGCGGGCCAATCGGCGGCGGCCCTCCGCCTTCGGGCGCACCAGCAGAAGATGGCAATGCGAATGGCCGCCGCGGCAAGGCGGGCAGCAGCGAATCATGCCAGCACGGAATCAAGCGCGCCAGCACCTTACCGATCGTCACCCGAGATTCTTCAATCCAGCACGCCCTGGGTCGCCTTGGGACCCGCACCGCTAATGTCTGATCAGAATCTGTTTGGTCCAGTTTCTGGCCGTGTCACCGGCGTAGCGATCGACCCGACCGACGTAACCGGCAACACGGTCTACGTTGCAGCCGCTTCCGGCGGAGTTTGGAAGTCGACGAACGCCACCACCGTTCCTGCAACCGGCGTGGCATGGACTCCCCTGACCGATCAGCAAGCGTCGCTGGTCAACGGCGCAGTCTCCGTAAATTCCGACGGCAGCGTGGTTCTGGTCGGAACCGGCGAGCCCGACAGCGCTATCGACAGCTATTACGGAGTGGGAGTTCTGCGCTCGACCGACCACGGCGCGACTTGGACATTGATCCCAGCCGCCGATAGCGGAACCAATCCTTTCGCGGGCCTGGGCTTCTCAAAATTCGCATGGGATTCGTCGGCTCCCAACACAGTCGTAGCGGCGTCCGGGACCACTACTCAGGGGTTCGACGACGGCGACATTACCAGCACGACCAACCGCGGCCTCTATTACTCGAACAACAGCGGCCAAACATGGGCATTCCAAATCCCCCAGGACTCGGGCGTCGCAATCAGTCCCGCATCCATTTCCGCAACTGACGTTGTCTACAACGCCGCCGCCGGAAAGTATTTCGCAGCCATCCGCTATCACGGCCTCTACTCCTCCGCCAACGGCCAGAACTGGACTCGCCTGGCGAACCAGCCGAACCCCACCAGCCTGAACCCGGCGAACTGTCCTGCACAAATTCCGCCAGCCGGATCGAACTGTCCCATCTATCGCGGTCAGTTGTCCGTCGTACCAGGACGCGAGGAAATGTATTTCTGGTTCGTTAGTATCGGCACTCAAAATGGCGAAGAGGACGTTGTTGACCAAGGCATCTGGCGCTCGCTCGATGGCGGCAACAGTTGGGCTCAGGTCGACGAGACTGGAATCACCAACTGTGGCGATCCCGGCAACAACGGCTGCGGCGTCGACCAGGGATATTACAACCTCGAAATCGCAGCTCTCCCTGACGGCCCAGCCACGGATCTTTATGCCGGCGCAGTCAACTTATTTAAATGCGAGTTAACAGCCAACGGCACCACCTGCTCGACCCTCGACAACAACTATCCCAACCAGTGGATCAACCTTACTCACGTCTACGGTTGCAGCAGCATTGCGAGCGTCCATCCCGACGAGCACGGCCTTGACTTCATGCTTGTGGGCGGCAAGGCGGTCATGTACTTCGGCAACGATGGAGGAATCTATCGCACGCTCGACGGCTTTACGAAGTTGCTCAGCGGAACCTGCGGAGTGCCCAACGGCTTCGACAACCTGAATGCCTCCACCGTTCAAAACGGCACGATCGGCTCGTTGACGCAGTTTATATCGTTCTCCCTTGACCCCACTGATCAAAACACCGTCCTTGGAGGCGCGCAAGGCAACGGCTCGCCAGCCACAAGCTCCGCGACAGGAGGTCCGGAGTGGTCCACCGTCAATGGCGGCGATGGCGGCTACAACGCCATCAACGCCTCGCCGGACTGGCCACCAATGGAGTGGTACACCTCGAATCCCTACGTCAACATTTATGCCTGTCCCAACGGCATCCATTGCACGACCGACAATTTTTCTCTGACCGTCGGAAGTGAAGAGGTCGGCGGCGACAGCGGCGCATTCTACACCTCTTATATTCTCGATCCGCAAGACCCCAACCAGATCATCGTCGGAACCTGTCGCGTCTGGAGCGGTGCTCCCACCGTTCCCCCAAGTTCCCTGTCCGCCCTCAGCTTTGATTTCGACACGCTCGGCTCGAATACCTGCACCGGAGAAGAAATCAATCTCGTCCGCGGTCTCGACGCCGGCGGCCCACAAAACAATTTCGTTTCGACCACGGTCTACGCAACCACCGAAGGCACCGGCCCGAACGCCACGTCGCCCTCCGGCGGCGAAGTCTGGGTGACGACCAACGCCGGCATCACGCCCATGTCACAGATCACGGGCAGCATCAATCCGTT
>JBELAC010000189.1:0-10168 GCA_049509215.1 Terriglobales bacterium | reverse complement strand
GGCGACCACTTCGTGTTCGACTACGATCGAGACAAAACACGCGCGCTCTCGAAAGCTCTGCCGTCACAGCCCCCGCTGGTGTTTGAGGCACATTCCACTGACTACCAGATGCCCGGTGCACTCTCCCAACTGGTTGAAGATCATTTCGCGATTCTGAAAGTGGGACCGTGGCTAACCTTTGCTTTTCGGGAGGCCGTGTTCGCGCTGGCCGCAATGGAACGCGAACTGCTTGGAGGACGAAAGGGACTGCGCCTCTCCAATGTGCGGGAAGAGATGGAACAAGCCATGTTGCGCGATCCATCCCATTGGCGCTCGTACTATCAAGGCGACGAGCACGCGCTGATGTTGTCGCGGGCCTATAGTTATAGCGACCGTTGCCGTTACTACTGGCCGAACCCGACGGTCGAGAGCGCAGTCGGACAGCTCATTCAGAATCTGTCCGACCCGGAATTGCCTCCTGGCCTTCTCAGTCAGTACATGCCGCGAGAGTATGAAGCTGTACGCATTGGCCAACTGCAAGGTCGTCCCAAGGCTCTCATTCAATTCCATATTCGAAATGTGCTCGGCCCTTATGCGGCGGCCTGCGGAATGTGAGGACAGCGTTCGAGTTTGAATTAGAATGTTGAGACGATATTGTGTGGTGATCAATGAAAACTCACTCTATGAAAGCTCTTCTGCTATTGCTGGCTGTCTCCGTCTCTTTGTCTGCATTCGCCGCGGACGGCAAATCGGTCTCTTACAAATCCGGCGATGAGACGGTTAGCGGAATCCTCTACGCTCCGGCGGGTAAGGGGCCGTTTCCTGCGCTGATTGTGATTCATGAATGGTGGGGGCTGACGGATTGGGTCAAGGAGCAGGGCTCAAAACTCGCCGGTGAGGGCTACGTCGCTTTGGCGGTCGATCTTTATCGGGGTAAAGTTGCGGACAATCCGGAACTGGCGCATGAGTTGATGCGCGGGCTGCCGGAAGACCGGGCGATCCGCGATTTGAAGGCCGCGTATGACTTTCTGGCCGCACAGCCGAATGTGAAGAAAGACCGGATCGGATCGATTGGGTGGTGCATGGGCGGCGGGTACTCGCTCGACACGGCGATCGCCGAGCCGGGATTGGCGGCGGCGGTGATCAATTACGGGCACCTCGCGACCGAGACCGATACGCTGAAGAAAATTCAGGCTCCGATTCTGGGATCGTTCGGCGGCAAAGACGGCGGCATCCCTCCGGAGAGCGTGAAGAAGTTTCAGCAGGAGATGGAGAGCCTGGGGAAGAAAATCGAAGTGAAGATCTATCCCGACGCGGGACACGGGTTTGAAAATCCGAACAATAAGCAGGGGTATCGCGCCGAGGATGCGGCGGACGCGTGGCAGCGGACGGTTGCGTTTCTGGCGGCGACGCTGAAGAAGTGAGCGGTTGTGATGTACAGTCACGTCACACCCTTGTTGGTCGTCGTACATGGCGACCCCACGATGCTGCGGTTGGCCTGACCCGCCGAGCGAAGGCCCGGTTCGTGTCGCATCGCAAGCTTGCGGGGAGAGTTGACACGTGCCTGGAAACTTTTCTTAAAGTGGGCGTTCTATTCGGGTCAAATCATAAGGATGAGAATTTCCACTTGCCAGAAGGTGCCACTCTGGTTACTATGCAGCCATCTTTTTTTTACGTTGTTTGTCGCTATCTTTATCGGCTTAAGACTAGTTGCGCATTATGAATATCGGCGAGACCATCCGAAATTACCGCTTACAGAGAAGCATGTCTCAGGGCGACATTGAGAAGCGCACCGGGCTGTTGCGGTGCTACCTGTCGCGCGTGGAAAACGGGCATACCATTCCGTCGCTTGACACGCTTGCCAAGATCGCGGGAGCGATGGATTTGCCCCTGTCGCAATTTTTCTCGGACGGCAACCCTAATGGACACAAGGGATTGCCGCAGCTTTCGGACGACGAAGTGCGGTTCCTCAGCCAGATGCGCCGGTACTCCGTCAACCTCAACGACAGTGACCGGAAGCTGGTGCTGGCGATGGTGAAGAAGATGGCGTCGAACGCCAAGTAGGATGTAATCGAGCCCCAGACTCGCTTATCCCAAATTGACCATTCATATAGCCCATTTCAGTCGGGGGCTAGCCTCGTGACTTTCGTACTACATCCGGACTGACCGGGGGGAACCTGCCCTCACTGCGGCGGCAACGCTAAGCTGATTAGGATGGGGCCTACGAATGCGTCTTCGGGCGTCGAGGAAGAGCTGAATCTTCTCGAGCGGCAACTGCGCCGTCTGAAGATCGAGTACGAAGTCTATTTCAGCAATCCCCAGAAACGGCCTCCCACGGACGTGGAGTGGAAGGTGCTCAGCCTGCTGCGCAAGTTCAGCGACGGCGCGCGGATGAGTTTTTCGCAGCGCTACCGGTATAACGGGCTCGCGCAGCTGTATGCCATCCAGAGTGACCTGTGGCGAAAGAAGCTGCGGATTCGCGAAGAAGGCTACCGGCGTCCGCAGGATGCGCTTCTTGCGGTGCAGGGCGTGCGTGGCACGAACGTCGAGGAGAAGCGTCCGGTCTATGGCATCAGCCGGCCGAAAGCCGCCGACGAGCCATTTTCGGTGCAGTGCTCGGACGCAGGCGCGGAACGCGAGAAAGTCGCATCCCTTTTCAAGGCTCTGAACGAGGCGAAGACGAGGTCCGGTGAGGAAGTTTCAGGTACGTTCGATTCGTTCGCCGCATTCGTGAAGAAAAAAACCAGCGAGATCCGCAAGCAACACCACTGCGAGGCCGTAGTCTACTCCGTCGAGGTTGCGGACGGGCACGTGAAGCTCAAGGCGAAAGCGAAGAGCTAAGAAAACCGGGTCACGGGTCTCAGGAAAAGCAACTTATCCTCCACGGATTTGCGCGGACGCTCGCGCACCCAACCCTTTTTCTCCGCCTGCCGGATATTGTGGTGAACTCCGCTTCCCTGCCTGTGACCTGACACCTGTGACCTGCCGTCCTCCTGCTGCTAGAATTCTTCTTCACTTTTCCTTCATTGAGGCTTTCATCATGTCGAAAATTAGTCGTGCCATTCTGAGTGTTACTGATAAAACTGGGCTCGTTGACTTCGCCCGCAAGCTGGCTGGGCTGGGGGTAGACCTGGTCTCGACGGGAGGCACGGCTAAGCTGCTGCGCGACTCGGGGATTGCCGTCAAGGACATCTCTGATCTGACTGGCTTTCCCGAGATGCTGGATGGGCGCGTCAAGACGCTGCATCCCAAGGTGCATGGAGGAATTCTGCACCGGCGGGCAGACGAGGGACATCGGGCCGCGGTGGCCGAACATGGAATCCAACCAATCGATATGGTTGTCGTTAATCTCTACGCGTTTGAGAAAACAGCCGCCAAGCCGGGCGTGCATTTTGAAGAGCTGATCGAAAACATCGATATCGGCGGGCCGTCGATGATCCGATCAGCGGCCAAGAATTTTCAGGACGTCGCGGTCGTTACGTCTCCTGCAGATTACGACGCGGTCGCCGAAGAAATGGCGCATTCGGGCGGAGCACTTTCAAAGGAAACGAAATGGCGGCTGGCTCAGAAGGCGTTTGCGACGACAGCGGCCTACGATTCCGCAATTGCTTCGACGCTGGAACGGGTGGGTGAGAAATTTGAGTTATCTGCGGCGTCTGGCTTTCCGGACACGCTGCGGCTGAGCTTTAAGAAAGTCATGGACCTGCGATATGGGGAGAATCCGCACCAGAAGGCGGCGATGTACGCGGACAATTCGGTCGCGGGCGTCGGGCATGGGGTGCAGGTACAGGGCAAAGAGCTTTCTTACAACAACATTGTCGATCTGCAGGCGGCGTGGGACCTGGCGCAGGAGTTCGACGAGCCGGTGTGCGCGATCATCAAGCACACCAATCCTTGCGGAACCGCGACGGGCAAGACCCTAAAGGAAGCTTACACGCGTGCTCTGGAATGCGATCCCGTGTCGGCGTTCGGCGGAGTGATCGGAGTGAACCGGACGGTCGACGCCGTTACAGCAGCGGAAATGGCAAAGCTTTTTCTTGAGGTGATTGCGGCTCCGGCGTTCGATGCAGCGGCGAAAGAAGTTTTTGCGGCGAAGAAGAATCTGCGCCTGGTTGAGGTTCCGGCGGGCCAGCAGAAGTGGGCGCTCAAGGATATTTCGGGCGGCATGCTGGTGCAGGATGCGGACCGGCACAAACTGGCAGAATCCGATATGAAGGTCGTCAGCAAGCGCCCGCCCACCGCCGAAGAGCGGCGGGCATTGCTCTTTGCTTGGAAGGTCTGCAAGCACGTGAAGTCGAACGCGATTTTGTATGCGCGCGACGGGCAGACGGTGGGCGTGGGAGCGGGACAGATGAGCCGCGTGGATTCATGCAAGATTGGAGCGATGAAGGCGCAGCTTCCGCTCCAAGGAACGGTCGCCGCGTCCGACGCGTTCTTTCCGTTTCCGGATGGCGTCGAGGAGATTGCCCAGGCCGGAGCCACGGCCATTATCCAGCCGGGAGGTTCGGTGCGCGATCAGGAAGTGATTGATGCGGCAGACCGGCTGGGGCTGGCAATGATCGTTACGGGGGTAAGGCATTTCCGGCACTAAGGGCAGCGAGCAGGCTTTCTTGCGTGCCCACTGTAAAGTTTTGTCTCGTCCACCGTTCCTATTCTGTGCCCTCCGCCCCTGTACTTCTGGATTTCCGGAGCCTTGCCGCTTTCTCTGCGGTTCGAGGCCCAGCAAGGTAGAATAGGAAATCCGAGGGTGGCGATTCGGCATCCAAGATGAAGGCGGTGCAATCCGCAGGACGGTTCATGAAAAATCAGTTCTTGGTTGTAGTTCTTCTTACTGGCTCGTCTTTAGTGGCTCAGAACGCGCCTGCCATCCCTGCGGATTCGTCGGCCGCCACCTCTGGCAGTGCTGTTGCAAGCGGGACTTCGGCTGCCAACAAGGGACCAGTGCCCGACCGGGCCGCGGCTTATTACCACTTCGCCCTCGCGCACATGTACGAGGAGCAGGTGGCCACCTACGGGCGCAGCGATCTGGCGACCAAGGCAATTGAGGAATATCGCGCCGCCATCGATGCGGATCCGACGTCGGCTTATCTGACCTCTGGTCTCGCCGAACTGTACGCCAAGACTGGACGCATTCGGGATGCCGTCGTCGAGGCGCAGGACATCATCAAGAAGAATCCCAACAATCTTGAAGCCCGCCGCCTGCTGGGAAGAATTTATCTGCGTTCGCTCGGCGACATGCAGTCGGGCAACGGGTCGGACAGCGTGCTCAAACTGGCGGTTGAGCAGTATGAGCAGATCGTCAAATTGCAGCCCGACAGCATGGATGACCACTTGTTGCTGGGACGCCTGTACCGGCTGAACAACGACCTGCAGAAAGCGGAAGCCGAGTTCAAGACTGCGGTCAAGCTGCAGCCCGATTCGGAAGAAGCGGTCACGACGCTCGCCTATCTTTACAACGAACTGGGCGACACCGGGCGCGCGGCGGAAGTGCTGAGCTCGGTACCGAGCAAAGGACGATCCGCGAAGCTTTATTCCGCACTCGGATACACCTACGAGCAGCAAAAGCAGTACAAGAAAGCGGTCGAGGCGTACCGGCACGCGATCGAACTGGATCGCGACAACCTAGATGCGAT
Source organism: Terriglobales bacterium (assembly GCA_049509215.1). Classification (GTDB taxonomy): domain Bacteria; phylum Acidobacteriota; class Terriglobia; order Terriglobales; family Acidobacteriaceae; genus Acidiflorens. The sequence continues at coordinate 4,556 of JBELAC010000189.1, read as the reverse complement.
CCGCGGCTTGGCTGAGAATCTGCTGAACGACGGCCAGAGCGATGCGGCGCTTGAGCAATACAAAGTCATCGCCGACGCAAATCCCGAGGATGCGCAAACCTACGTGCGCATCGCCGAGATCTACCGCAAGCAGGGAAAGTTTGACGTTGCGCTCGAGAACCTGAAAAAAGCCGAGTCGATGGTGCAGGATTCGATCGAGATCCCGTACAACATCGCCTCCATCTACCAGGCGCAGGGCCGCTACGACGAAGCGGTCCCGATCATGCGCGACCTGCTCAAGAAAACGGAGAAGGCTGACGAGAATTACTCCGGCAGCGCGAAGAGCAACCGGGCGGTATTCCTGGAGCGGCTGGGGACGATCTACCGCGACCAGGGCAATTATTCGGCGGCCAACGAGACCTTCCGGCAGATGATCGCGCTGGGCGGCGACGACAACATTGAGCGCGGCTACCAGCAGGTAATCGACACCTGGCGCGAAGCCAAAGACTGGCAGAAGGCGCTGGATGTTGCGAAGGAAGCTGTGTCTAGACTGCCCAGCCAGCAAATGAAGATGGTGCTGGCGGCGCAGCAGGCCGATATGGGCGAGCCTGACAAGGCGCTCAAAGAAGTCCAGGCGATGTTGAAGGGCACCGACGCCGATCGCGAGGTCTATATCACTCTGGCGCAGATGAACTCACGGCTACGCCGTTTCAATGACGCCGAACAGGATCTCGACAAGGCCGAGCAGACCTCGGCCAAGCAGGAAGACAAGGAATACATCTGGTTCCTGCGCGGCGCTACATTTGAGCGCGAGAAAAAATATCCCGGAGCGGAAGAACAGTTCAAAAAGGTTCTGGCGAGCGATCCGCGGCACGCGTCGGCTTTGAATTATCTCGGTTACATGCTGGCCGATCAGAATACGAAGCTCGAGGAAGCGCTGGATTACATCAAGCAGGCCGTGGATCTCGATCCCGGGAACGGCGCGTATCTGGATTCGCTGGGCTGGGTGTATTTCCGCATGGGAAAGTACGACCTCGCGGAAGAAGACCTGCTGAAAGCTTCCCAGAAAATCAATACCGACCCGACCGTGCACGACCATCTCGGAGACCTGTACCAGAAAACAGGGCGCCTGAAGCAGGCGGCTACGAACTGGGAGCGCGCGCTGAACGAGTGGAATCGCACGATTGCGGCCGAGGTCGATCCGGCCGACGTAGCCCGCGTGCAGAAAAAACTCGACTCTGCCAAAGTGAAATTGGCGCGCGAGGATAGCAGCAAGCAATAGCTTCGGTGTGAATGCGGGGCTTTGCCCCGCTTGGACGGTGTCGTTCGGCTTCGCTCAGAACCCGCGCTGCCCCGGCCCCACGCCAGCTATGCGGAGACGCAGCAAGCTGCGTCTTCAATCCCAGCTGCTAAACTCGTTTCATGCTCGCCGACTACGCGGTCCACGTGGAAGACTCTCGCGGACGCCGTCATCCTGAGCCGCCGCATCCCTATCGTAACGACTTTCAGCGCGACCGCGACCGCGTGGTGCATGCCCGAGCTTTTCGGCGACTGGAAGCGAAAACGCAGGTCTTCACACGACGCTACTCCGATCATTTTCGCAACCGGCTCACGCACACGATTGAAGTCGCGCAAATCTCGCGCACCATCGCAGCCCAACTGGGGCTGAACGCCGACCTGGTGGAGGCGTTGGCTCTGGTTCATGACGTGGGACATCCTCCATTCGGACATGCCGGAGAGAAAGCTCTGGACACGGCCATGCGGCAGCACGGACTTTCCTTCGACCACAATCTGCACGCGCTGCGCATTGTCGAAGATTTCGAATTGCGGTATGCGTCGTTTCGCGGTCTGAATCTGACCTTCGAAGTGCGCGAGGGGATCATCAAACACTCGCACGACTACGATGCGAAGGACCATCCCGAACTGGCCGAGTACTTGCTGGACCAGCGGCCTCCGCTGGAAGCGCAACTAATCGACCTGACCGACGAAATCGCCTACAACACGGCCGATCTGGATGACGGTTGTGAGGCTCACCTGCTGACGATCGAGCAGATTGCGGATAGCGTCACGATTTTCGATTCCAGCTTTCGGGATGTCCGGAAGCTTTATCCGGACGCACCCGAAAAGATGCAGTTCAACGAGACGCTGAAGCGGGTCTTCGACCAGCTGGTCACTGATCTGATCACCAACACGCAAGCGCGGGTGGCGCAGGCTGGCGTGCATTCGCTCGAAGCGATCCGGCGGCATCCTGAGCGGCTGGCGGCCTTTAGCGCAGAAGTCGAGAAACAGCGGCGCCAACTCAAAGAATTTCTCTTCGAGAACCTCTACTTCAGCACCGCGCTCGCAGGAGAAAAGGACGACGCCGAGCGCATCATCGGCGAACTGTTCGCGCACTGGATGGAGGAACCAGACGACCTGCCGCGCACCTACCGCGAAAAGGCCGCGCAAGATCCGCTGCCGCGCGTGATATGCGATTACATTGCAGGGATGACGGACCCGTTTATTTCTCAGCAGTGGGAAAAGTACTGCGCTTAAGCGATTGGAGACGGACCATGCTCAAACGAACCGTAATCGCAATTATCGTGCTGATTTGTGCTGCGCTGGCGCACAGCCAGAGCCCCGAGCGTAAGGTCGACGGAAATGTCATCACCTCGACGCACGATCCGGAAGTGCGGATCGAGTTGCCGCAATCGGTAGTTTATGTCGGAGCTGATCGGTGGGTGCTCTATGGGATCGCCGACTGTGAGTTGCACGCGTTCGTCGAAGCCGATGCGCGGAAAAATGTTCAGCGGCTGTACTGGGTGCAATTTGAAGGCTACGTTCCGAGCAAACCGAAGCTGCACCATACCTATGATTCTCCGCGACACGCGCAGATCGGCGGCATGGATTTCTATGTGGACACGTGGGTTCGTCCGAACAACGCAAAGACCGATGCCGGCTCCGACCGGGAACATATCGAAAGCCTCATTCGAGCTAAGGGCTACAAAATGCCGGCTGGCATGATGTATGTTCGCCTGGCTCACCTTCTGGACAATGAAAAGCGCAAGGAGTTGATGATTATCTATGGAGAAGACCTTGCCCCAACTGGTTTCAGTGCCAGCGAGCTAGGGGAGCACGGCAAGGAGCGTGACCAGTGGCCGGGGATCGAACAAGCGCTGATTGAAAGAGCGACGGGTAACATCGTGATTGAGGAAACTACCAAACACTGATCCGTGAAACCTTGAGAGGCCAACGTTGATCGCCACGGGGAACCTTTCCCGATCGTTTCGTGTCTGAACTGTCAGGAACTGGAGGTCGCATATGAGATACGCCATTTGCCGTCTCACGAGATTGTTCGCCCTCGCTATTCTCGTGGCGATACCAGCGACCTGCCTCGCGCAGAGCAGCCAGACCACCAAGGAAAAGGACGCGGAAGACCCTAAGCTGCAGCATGCACTAGAGTTGTTCCGTCAAGGCAAGTTTGTCGACGCTTTACCTCTCTACGAAGCTCTGGCGGTGGATCATCCTTCAGATCCGGCGGTACTGGAGAGGTGGGCGTGGTGCACATTTCAGTCGGCGGCCACAGTTCCTGACCAACAGGAGCGCAGGAAGGTGCGTGCCCGCGCACACGCCATCGCGGTTCGAGCAAAGAGCGCCGACGACAACAGCCAGATTCTTCAACTGATGATTGAACAGCCCGAGGATGGCGGATCGGAGGTGCCTTTTTCAGATCGCAAAGAAGTAGACGAAGCGATGAAGGCCGCGGAGGCCGATTATTCTCGCGGCAAACTGGACAAAGCGCGTGAGGGCTACTTGCGTGTCGTGCTTATCGATCCGAACAATTACGAGGCGGCGCTCTTCATCGGCGACGTTTATTTCAAGCAGCATGTACAAGGTTCCGCGGGCGAATGGTTTGCCCGGGCGATCCAAATCGATCCTAACCGCGAGACAGCTTACCGTTACTGGGGCGACTCTCTCGTCGCGATGGGTAAAGAAGATGAAGCCCGATCGAAATTCATCGACGCGATCGTCGCCGATCCCTACAGCGGCCGCTCTTGGACGGGCCTGCAGAATTGGTTGCAGCGAAACAAAGTTCTGCTTAACAACATCAGGCTGAAGGACCGAAGTTCGGTCACCGCCAAGGACGACAAGAACGTCAACATTACACTGGATAGTTCCCTCGGGAAAAACGATCCGGACGGAGATGCATGGACGGCATACGCGCTTGGTCGCGCAGGTTGGCACACCGAGAAGAACGAAAAAGAGTTCCCAAACATTCCGCGCGATCGCCACACCTTGCAGGAGGAAGCTTACGCCCTCAACTTCATGGTCACGGTGCTAAAGGAAGAAAAAGGCTACGAAAAGAAACTGCCGAAGCTAGACCCCTCATTGCGAACTTTCATCAAGATTCAAGAGGCAGGTTTCGTGGAACCGTTTGTTTTGCTCAACCGCGCCGACCAGGGCATTGCTCAAGACTATCCGACCTATCGAGCAGCGAATCGCGATAAGATCCGCCGCTACCTGGACGAGATCGTGGTTCCGAAAACACCTTCACCGACTCCGGCCCAAGCGAAGTAAGCTTTTCAGGGTCAAGGGAA
>JBELAC010000188.1:0-10174 GCA_049509215.1 Terriglobales bacterium | reverse complement strand
TGAGGATGTATAGACATAGGGCGGAACGCATCGATGTCAGTCGGTACAGGCGGGAGCAGGGCATACCCGTATCTTAAGACAGCCTCGCCCAGCGCCCACGTAACTGTTGTAATCAGGCGATTTCACTCATTGAGTTGCCCAGCGGGAAGCGACCAAGTATGCAATTCCGATTACAGACAAAGCTATACCTACTAGAATGCGCCGCATTCGCCACGCAGGTGCCGGGTCGGCACCAGTGCGAAAATATTCACGGATTAGCCCGAAGAGTCCCACGGCTAACAGGAGAATGCCACACCACAATGTCCCCGGCCTGCTTGCCCAGAAATGCCACTCCATAAGGCGATCAGGATAGCATTGTGTTGTTGCCCCAGGGCCGGCGGTGGCCAACTGTCGAAATCAGGCGATTCCACTCATGCCCCGCTGATCCGCAAGCAATCTCAGCAGGCTACTTACTTCAGCAATGCCTCGTATTTCTTCTTTGCTTCTTCGAACATCGTCAGAACTGACGTTTTCTCCCCCTCCGTATTCCACGAAGTGCTGCTCTTTGCCGCGGTGATCAGCCGATCCATCCACGCCACGAAATACGCCGCATCTTCCGGACTGTGCAATGGTGCGCCGGGCACGGTTACGTAAATCGGGCTGGTGGTGGCATAGGGATAGATATCCAGAATCGGATACTCGGCTTTATCGCTGAAAGCACGTAGAACGCACCATCCACTTATTCCAATCGGTATCGAACCATCCACGTGCGCGTGCGTGCGATCGCCGTTGAGCGTCAACTCCTGCGCCACCTTGCCGTTGCACACGATCTGCAGGTGATCCACGGGAACAATCGAAAACAATTCAGCCGAGAAATGTACGCCGTTTTTCTGCGGCTTCTCCAACTTGACTTCGCCGCCAATCCCCTGCCCGCCCAGCGAGAACCGCAGCAGCGGCCCGTTCGTCGCAAACGTGCGTCCCGCCTTAATTGCCGCCAGCCAAGGCTCGATCTTCAACGGCCCCGCCGGAACCTCCGCATAAACGCGGTTCAACCCCACCGGCCCGCGCAGCGACGCGTAGTTTCCCATGAAATCCGTGCCCGAAGCGGTCGGAAGCCGGAACCCGCAATTCAGCAGTTTGTACCAGACCTCGGCCGTCGACTTATGATCGGAAAACCCGACGACCTCGATGTAATCCACCTTCCCCAGCGCCACATCAGCCGGCAATTCGTTGGTCAGCGTTGCATCCTTCGCCGGGTCCGGAAATGCGTCAAATGGGTGCACATATCCCACCAGCGCTCCCTGTTCATGCGCCATATCGGCCACGTTTGCATTCGTCGGATACAGGCTCGCCGCCGCAGTATTCGGATAGCCGGAATATCCGGGCAGCAGGATGTTATGCGTCAGGTTCAGCAACCCCAGATGCCCCCAATAACTCGTGTGAAATTCCTGCCCGTGGAAAAGCAAATGGTCGCCAGTCGAAGCCGGATCAAGCCGCGGAGTGAAATAGGAAATGTCAGGAACCCTCTGCTCTTTGTTGACGAGCAGGTTCTCGACAATTGCCAGATCTTCCGCCGCCGCCTGCTCCACAAGATGCGCCGGCGTATTCCGATACGTTCCGGCATAGTTCATATGGACGTGAACATCGCCGCTCACCCAACGCGTCGTTGCATCGACCTCAACATACAGCGGAACCATCCGCACCGCGAGTTCCGCGGTCTCGCCGGTCTTCACTTCCACCGTGGGCTGCTCAAAATGACTTTCAAATCCGCGCATCACATCGACATTGACTATGCCGGGCGGTACCGTGACTACCGATTCGCCCATCGTATCGAAGTAATGCGCCTCAAACGTACGCTCCGACCGGTCGAAACTGTCGTCGGCGTACATCCACGCGTCATCGGGTGCGTAAGCCCGGCCATCCGATGCTGTCACGAAAACTCGTGCTGCCAGAGGCTTCCCAAACGCATCAACAACACGTACCAAAAGTCGACTCATCGGCCTGACATACTTCCGTTCCCCTGCCACGACTTCGGTCTGCGCTCCTCCAGGAATTGTCTGCACCCATAACGAAGTATTTCCGCCGCGATTCGAGATGAACGCAATCTTCGTTCCGTCTGGAGACCAGCGCGGGTTCGTGTTATCAAACTCCCCATACGAAATCGGAAACGCATCGCCACCCGCCGCCGGCATCACCCACAGCTGATGCCAAGCCTGTCCCATATACGACGCATACACCATCCTCTTACCATCCGGCGAAAAGTCCGGCCGCGCCTTCCAGTTCGTCTCTTCGTAGTGAATCTCGTGCGCCTCCGCGCCCGGCTCCGCCTTTATGCGCCAGAACCCGCCCGTACCATGAATGTGCCCGCGGTTGGAGACAAATAAAATCTCCGATCCATCCCGCGACCATACCGGACTGATCTCGTGATCCACCTGGCTGTAGTAATAACGAGGAAGTGAACTGACATTTTCCGGCGTCAGTTGCCGAACGTCCTTTAGAATCCCGTCCTCGAACTTGCCAACAAAAATGTGGAAGTGTCCTTTATAAGAGGTCGACACGAATGCCACCCGCCTCCCATCGGGCGAGAAGCGGGGTTCGACATTTACCGTGCCACCGTTCGTCAATTGGCGAGCCTGGCCGCTGGCTACATCGAACGACCATAATTCAACCGCATTCTGCAGATAGCGCGCGAACACGATCCATCTTCCATCGCTCGCCCAGTCTGGCTGATAGTCATAGCCGGGACTTGTCGTCAACTCGTCCGCCTTCGGGCTGCCCAGCTCCTGCCGCCATAGCGAGCCGCCCATCGAATACACAACACTCTTCGAATCCGGAGACCACGCCACTGCGCTCGGTCCCGTCGTCAGTTGCGGCAAATACATCTCCCGGAAGTAATAAGCATGCGGCAGGTCAATCTGCTTGAGCACCGGTTCCCGTTGCGCAAAGCATGCCACACAAGAAAACAGAAACAAGCAAGAATAAAAAAGACGCGACATGAGACAGTTCTCCGGAAAAGAAGGACACGAATTCCACAGGCTAAGAGCACGCATGCATCACCACACCGTAGCTCCCGTTTTCCGCGCCCACAACCAGTTCACCACCGCCGCAACGACCGTAATTCCCAGGATGAACGATCCCTTCAGGTCCGCACGCGTCGCCAGCACGAGCATGATCACCACTCCGAGCACAGCCCACACCGGCCCTCCCGGCAGTCGAAATCCTGCCGCCCGCGGCTGCTTTCGGCGCAAGGCGATGAGTGCAGCACATACCACTCCGTAGTAGAACAATCGAGCCAGAACCGAGAGCGTGACATTGCCGTAAAAGCCCATCACCAGCGCCAGCCCCCACACTGCGGCCGCATACACCAGAATCGAAAACCACGGAGTGTGAAATTTCCGGCTGACGGTGGCAAACACGCGCGGCAGATCTCCGCCCTCGGCCAGCGCGAACGTTACGCGCGGCATCCCGAGCAGTTTTGCGCTGATGTATCCATAGACCGAGACCATGGCACCAATCGCCACCAGCCCGGCTCCGCGATTTCCCATCGTGACGCGGGCGACCTCAGCCAGCGGCCGGTCACTGGTCGCCCCCGGTCCGAGCACTCCGACCACAACCCACTGCACCATCGCATAGATCGCCGTGCACGTGACAATGGTGACCAGCAGCGCAAAACCCGTGTCCCTCGCCGGATTTCTAGCTTCGCCTGTCGGCGCCAGCGCCGACTCAAATCCTCCATACGCGAAGATGAGCAGAAAGATCGCTTTCATCCATGCGCTTGCCGGATGCGTCGTCGCCCCGTTCCATGGCATCGGATGGAAGAGCGTCAACGCCGCCCCTGCCGAGATCACCATCAGTAATGGCAAAATCTTCGCCACCGTGAACACATTGCTGACCGCCGCCCCCTGGCGCGCACCACGAGCATTAATCAGCGCCAACACCCACACCAGCAAGCTCAGAACGAGAAATCGTGGCCAGGGTTCCTTTGCACGCGCCCAGAATTCCGCCAGATAAATGACAAACAGATTCGCATTGGCCGCGGGAGCCGCGACCTGCGACAAATACAGTGTCCAGCCCACCAGAAGTCCCGTGAGCCGCCCGAAAGCCGTGCGCGCGTAGAGATAAGGTCCGCCGGTCTCGGAGAACTGCGATGCCACCTCGGCAAAACATGCCATGACGATGGCCATCGCGGCCCCGGCAATCAGCACCGCGACCGTGCTCTGTTTCCCAAGATAGCCCGCCACAGTGGATGGCAATCCAAAAATACCGCTGCCAATCACCGAATTGACGGCCAGTGCAGCCAGACTCCAACGGCCCAGGGCGCGCACGAGGCCAGTTCGCTGCGAGGTCATTTCGAACCGTTTGTATCACATCCACAGCTCTCATGTCGGGGCTCCAATGCCACCATCTTCCCCGGATACATTCTGCCACCCGAACGTCGTTGGCCCTGCGCGCTGCCGCACTTCCTCCAACTCGCGGCGTGGCTCCCCGCCACCCGTCCGGCGACCCAACTGCTGGCGCCTGGGCCTCGCCAACAGATGGTTCTCGCCCCAGGTGAGGCCATGGAATCACCCGCGCAAGGTACGCGCGTAATCGGCGCCCCCGAGATCCGCAAGGCGCAGCTCAATCCCGGCCTCCAGAAGGGTCGCCAAACTGCTTGAAAATGCCCGCCCAGAGCCTGTTTTGGACCTAAGGTAACTTCAATTACCGAAGCTCATGCACACGGGGAATCTTTGCGGTTCCTCTTTCAGGTGCGATCTTGATCAGGAAGGCTCGACCAGGCAGGACGGAAGGACACCAATGGACCGCGATAACCAGCAAAGCATGGAAGAGATTCAGCTACGCATCTTGCGCGTCACAGACGACCTGCGGCTCATTCAGAGCGAACTCAACTGCGCCGCCATGCAGGCACCTACCGACCCGGAACTTCTCGAAGTTCTTTCCGCGCCCTCGCAGATGGAATCCATGCACGTACTCAAATCCGTGCTTGACCAGATGCGCCACTTTCTCTGGTTTTACATGCAGGTCGTGACCAGCGATTCCGAGATGGGCGAAAAATTCCGTCAGACGCTGCGGCAGGAACCCGTCCGTCCTGCGGAAATCGAACAGCAATTCCAGAGCGCGACCGACGCGATCATGCTCCGCTACCTGGCCGACAGCCGGGGCCGCAAACCGAACTAGACTCTAGCCGCATAACATTGCTCCATTTGACTTTGGGTGGCGCAGCGGATGACCTGCCAGTGTTGCAAACACGTAAGTTATTGCATTTATAGCTGTTTGCAAAGTCACAAAAGGTAACGAAGTTAAGCAAGACCTTACCGAAACCTCACCGCCGCGGCGTCAGCGCGCAGTTTGCCCTCCCGACAGTCAATTAACGCCGTAGCAGATAGACGAGTCCTACGACAACGACCGCGGCCCCCAGCAACCAACCCCGCACCGTGCCTAACTTGTTCGCCCAATCGCTTCTCATTTCAACGCTCCTCAGACAGTATAGTGGCCTTGTCAGGCCGTATCCAGTCGCCTTTTTTCGCGGGCGGATATTTGCGCGGTTTCGTTGCAGATTTCTTCGGCGGCCGCGAAAAGAAGGGCGCGCCGCAGCGCGCCCTAACCGTTCAGGAGGAATAACAATCAGAAGCAAAAGAAACCCAGTCGCACAAACTCGCTAGCGCCCGAAACCCGCCGACTGCATCGACTGCCGCGAGATATCCGCCGTCGACGCAATACCCTGCATGCGCAGCTTGAACTCGTCGGCGTTCGACGCGTTCTCCAAAGCGGTTTCGTAATTGACCAGGCCCGCCTGAAACAAGTCCCAGAGCGACTGGTCGAAGGTCTGCATTCCGTATTGCGATGTACCGGCGGAAATCGCGTCGCGAATGGCGCGCGTCTTTTCCGGCACAAGAATGCACTCCCGGATATAGGCCGTGCTGATCATCACCTCGACCGCCGGCACGCGCCCTTCTGCATCCGAGCGCCGCACCAGGCGCTGGCTGACAATGGCTCGCAACACAGCCGCCAGCTGCAACCGGATCTGTTTCTGCTCCGGCGGCGGGAAGATTGCAATGATGCGGTTGATGCTTTCGACCGCGTCCAGCGTGTGCAGCGTCGAGAACACCATGTGGCCGGTTTCGGCCGCGTGCAGCGCGGTTCCGATCGTTTCCAGATCGCGCATTTCGCCCACCAGAATCACGTCCGGATCCTGACGCAAACTGGCGCGCAGTGCCGCTCCAAACGACGGCGTATCCACTTCCACTTCACGCTGATTGCAATACCCCTTTTTGTCGCGATGCAGAAATTCGATCGGGTCTTCAATCGTGATAATGTGCTCGGCGCGCGTCGAGTTAATGCGATCGATCATCGCCGCCAGCGTGGTCGATTTGCCGGATCCCGTAACGCCGGTCACCAGCACCAGTCCACGCGGCATGTCGCAGATCTGCTCCACTACCTTCGGCAGAAACAATTCATCGAGCGCGCGAATTTTGGTTGGAATGACGCGGAGTACCAGCCCCACGTTACCGCGTTGCTGAAATACGTTCACACGGAAGCGTCCCAGTCCGGCCACGCCGTATGCCATGTCGATTTCCGTAGTCTCTTTGAACTTTTGCTTTTGGCGTGCCGACATCATGCTGAACGCCATGTTCAACATGTCCTCGGCCGAAACGCGCGGTTGCTCGGTCAGAGGGATCAGATCGCCATCAATGCGCAAGTGCGGGTAATTCCCGACCTTCAAGTGCAAGTCGGAGGCTCTTCGCTCCATGGCAATTCGCAGCAAGTCATCAATATTCATGCAGTGAGGACACTCCGGCTACCTTGCTTATCATGACCGGAACGGGCGCGTGCGGCGAGATGACGGAGGTAATGGTCCTTCAGCGTGGCGTCGGTGGCTCGACGCGCTCTTTCGGTGAGATGGTTCAGTGTGAAATGGAGCGGTGCCCCAGGTTCGCGCCGCGCTTCTTGCGGCGTTAACCTGGGTCCACCCAACTGTAATCCTGAGCGCATGCCTCACGCTTCGTGCCGTGATAGTGGCTCATTTTGTAAGTAACTGAGCCACTGCCCAATTGCTTCCAGTGTTGACTTAGTCCATAGACTTAGCTAACCTAGTCCACATGCAAGTCAACATTCACGAGGCGAAAACCCAGCTCTCCCGTCTCCTTCGCCGTGTCGCCGAAGGTGAAGAAATCACCATTTCGCGCGCGGGAGTTCCAGTCGCCAAGCTGATTGCCGCTCCGCCGATCAATCGCCTTCGGCCACTCGGTGCGATGGAAGGGAAAATCTATATTGCGGAAGACTTTGACGCTCCTCTTCCTGACGACATTCTCGCTTCGTTCTATGGTGAAGAACCAAAGCGCAAGAAACCAGCTTGCGCAAAGTCCGTGAGACCTGCGAATAAGCGCGTCGGACGTTGATCTCTCTACTCGACGCCGTACTTTGACTGGAGCGTATGCGATTCCTGCTAGACACTGTGGTTTGGTTGTGGAGTATTGCCGAAGTAGGACGTCTCAATCAAGCTACCCGCGATGTGTTGGTCGCTCCCGAGAACGACCTCTACTTTTCCGCGGCCAGCGTGTGGGAGATTGCGATCAAGAGTAGCATCGGCAAGATGCAACTGCCCGAACCTCCCGCTCAACTGGTTCCGCGTGAAAGCGCCAGGCAAGGGTTGAGACCTCTGCAAGTCAGTTACTCCCATGCGTTAGCTGTATGCGAACTGCCCCTCCATCACGGCGACCCTTTTGACCGTCTCCTTGTCGCCCAAGCCCGGAGTGAAGGTTTGGTGCTGATCACGGCTGACCGTGCTCTGAGACGATATCCCGTGGAAATTCTCTGGGCCGGCCGCTAAATGAAAAGCCGCCCCGCAGGGCGGCCTTGTCAACAACACGCACAACGAACTCACCTACGCAGCGCTAGTCCGGGCGGGCGGCTGAAAGGGTTCGTCAAAGCTGCCGCCGTAAATCTGCGGCACCTTCGACCCCATCGGCCGCAGATACGTCGCCAACTCCCCACGATGGTGAATGCAGTGATTATTCAGAAACTGCAGGTAAAACGCCGCTGGCATGTTGAATAAGCCGAGAAAATCCACCGGCGTCGACAGCTGTGCCGGCGACATCGCACGCACCCGCGCACTCGCCCGCTTGATATGCCGGTCATACCACGCCACCAGCTCGGCAACATTCGTCGGCTTATCCGGACGCGGACCCGCGTCCATCGTGAACTTCTGGTCGGCAATCGCATCCAGAAACTGTACGTCGGTATTTGCCAGGTGCCACGCCAGATCCCAAGCCGTGCGGGCATTGGGATCGGGTCGATAGTCTCTCTTGCCATCCGGAATGGCGCCGATCACTTTCTTCGTAATTTCCGCTTCGCGTCCAAAACCATCCAGCATCATCGCGCTATAACCGGCAATAAACTCAGGGGTGGGAGCATGCATAACATTCCTCCTTCAAGCTGTAGTTATTAAAAAACAATCGGAAAACAGCAGGATCGCCTGCAATCAGGCGGGCTTGATTCTTGCCTTAATTTGATGTCCACGCAACCTCAAAGGATCAAAGAATTTCCGGAAACTTCCCATCGCCATCCGGGTTAGCATCATTTAGTCTCTGGAGAGTTATGTTTCGACGTCCGCCATTGCCCCTTCGGCGTCCGGCCCGTCTCCGGAACGTAGTCGGCCTTTTGGCTGTTCTTCTCACCGGCTCCCTTCTAACCGCAGCCTCAACCTCCACCAGTTCTCTGGTCGTCGATGCCAATAGCCACGTCGTGGTCATGGAATACGAAGCATGGTTTGGCCCGAAAGCAGTGACATTTCAAGGCTTTTCCGCCATGCCGCTGTTGCAGTCCCCAGACATGCAGGCTGTGGGCGGAGGTTACGACAGCGCCGATCCCGCCATCATCAAGCAGCATGTCGCCTGGCTCGAGGGCATGGGAGTCGACGCCGCCATCAGTGAAGTCACAAACAATGTGAGCTGTATCTTCAACAGCGAGTGGTTTGTAAAAAAATACGTGAGGAACTGCACCCCGGCTTTTCGGGCATCTAACCGGCAGATTCGCGATAACACTGGCAATCTCTATCCCGCGTGGTCGAGCCTCGGAACCCGTATGAAGCTGATTCCTTTGCTGGGTGGAATCGATAGCAATGTATTGATTAAGGATGAGGACGGAAAAACTGCCTTCGAAAAAGAGGCCGAGTTTTTCGGGGCACTCTTGCAGCAATACCCGAATTTGAACGTGATTTACGAAGGCAAGCCTCTCATGCTCATCTTCATAGGAGCTGCGCAGGATCCCAACCCCGCCGATCATCCCCTCTGGTATCGCTTGCAACAGTTTTTGCAACACCATCCCGAAATTGGCCAGAAGTACACCTTCAAGCTGATGGCCGGATATCTCGACAGCCAGCCCGGCCTCTGGGCGACACAACGCACGCCGACCGGCCCGATTGAAATCAGTCCCGAGTATGGCTTTTGGAGTTGGGTCGACCGTCTCAACACGACGTGCACCGAACCCTTGTGCCCCTACTATCCTTCCTACAATCAGGTTGGTTCGCGAGTCGAAAACTTTACCGCCTCGATCGCCACCGCCGGGCAAAACGGATGGGGCTGCCCTCAACCAACCTATTGCCCCGACGACGCTCTTCGTTTCGGCGCCGATGGCGGCTACGACACCTTTGATTCCTTCATGAGTTATGCGACGGAGCTCAAGCCCATCTTCCTGATCATCCACCAGTTCAATGAATTCGGCCCGCCCGATGAGGGTTTCGACGCCAACACGCACGACGACATCGAGCCCGCGAATTTATGGGGACGTGGCAGCCTGAAAGCAGTGCGAGACCAAATCGCGGCCTACCGAAAATCAATCCACTGAGTGTCCAGAAGCCAATCCTCAAACCGCCCGGAGCGCAAGCCGGATGTTAAGGTCTTGCGCCGTGAAGGTTTTCCTCCGTGCCCCTTTTGTGTACTCCGTGGTTAATGCTCTCCCCAGCGCGAAGCTACAGCCCGCTCTACACGGTAACCGGCTGCTTCGCTCCCACCGGAACCGGCGTCAGCCAGTGATACCGGTCCGGCTTTTCGCCGCGCACCACGCCATAAAACTCTTGCTGAATTGACTTCGTCATCGAGCCAATCTTTCCCTCGCCCACCGTGATCTTATCGACCGAACGAATCGGCGTGATCTCCGCCGCCGTGCCCGTGAAGAAGACTTCGTCCGCCACGTA
>JBELAC010000187.1:0-10180 GCA_049509215.1 Terriglobales bacterium | reverse complement strand
ACCGGTTCTGCCGGCCACCACTTAGTCGAACAGAGAGAAGAAAAACCTGGCAGTTCCACTCACAGCCGAAAAAGTCGTTCCACTAACGTACTTTTTCAACACCCACAGGCGATTACACTCATTGACGTGGTGAGGCGGCTTGCACTTAGCGCCCCACGAACTCCGGGAGCCTGCCTGCCGGGGGAGTGTTCCTGCTGCGCTGGATGCTGACGGCGCCGTCGATCACGACCATGCCGATGCCGGGCAAATCTCCTTTGTGAATGCTGTCGAGCAGGTCTTTTCCGGCGGAGTGTTGAGCTTTGTCCATCAGCACGAAAGAGGCTTCGCGACCGGCGGCGATGAGGCCGCAATTCAGATCACGCATTCTTGCTGTGTTGCCGGTCGCGGTACAGATTGCCACCTCGGCGGGAATCTCGCCGAGCGATGACAAGAGCGAAATCATACGAAGGATGCCGAGCGGTTGTACTCCGGAGCCGGCCGGAGAATCGGTGCCGAGAATCACACGGTGCAGCTGCTTGAGCTCGCCCGCTGTGCGCAACGCAAGCAATCCAGCGCGCTCATTGCCGTTGTGGACGATCTCGAGGGCGCGCGCGGATCGCTCGCAGAGTTCGGTAATTTGATTGTCGGGCAGTGCCGTGTGGCCGCCGTTGACGTGGCCGATGACGTCGGCATCGGTTTCGAGCACCATGTCTTTGTCGATCAGGCTGGAGCCGGGAATGGAGGGGCCGCCGGTGTGAATCGTGCTCTGGATGCCGTACTTGCGAGCCCAGGTGACCATCTGGTGAGCGGTCTTGCCATCTTTCACGCTGCCGAGTCCAATCTCGCCGAGAATTTTCACCCCGGCAGCGGCGAGTTCCTTGAAGTCATCTTCGACCATGCCGTGTTCGATGACGGGAGCGCCGGCGTAGACCTTGACTCCGCCGGGACGAAACGCGTGAAAAGCCCGTTGAGCAAAGATGGCCATCGCCTTGAGTCCGACGACATCTTTGGGCCGGCCGGGCATGTGCACTTCACCGGCAGAGACCATGGTGGTGACGCCACCGTGGAGACAGCTATCGATCCAGCCGAGTTGATTCTGGCGTGGAGTCCAGTCTCCGCACACGGGGTGAACGTGGCTGTCGATCAGACCGGGAGCGAGCGCCGTGCCTTTGGCATCGATGGTCAGGGTCGCGCCAGCGGTGTCCACATCTTTTTCTTTTCCGACGGCGGTGATGCGATCGCCGAGCGCCACAACCGTATCGGCATCGAGGATGGGTCGGTCGAGATCTCCGCTGAGAAGCAAGCCGATGTTGCGGATCACAAGTTTGGATGGAGACGTGGACTTTGCTGGTTCGTCGTGAGCCATGGTTCCCTTCGCGGCGCGCAAGTGTTCGCCGTGGCCGTTAGTATACAAATCAATTTGCCTGGCGCAAATGTAGATCGCGCTTGATGCCAGTTTGCCACGGCCGATTTTGCGGCGAGCGCGCCGATGTGTTACAAGCATCGGTATGACGGAGGCGGAATGCGATCTCGGGATTTTGTTTTCTGGGAAGTGGATGTACAGCGTGATTTCATGCTACCGGGAGGAAAGCTGCATGTTCCTGGGGCGGAAAAGCTATTGCCGAACATTCGCAAGCTGACGGATGCGGCGCGGCGGGATGAGGTTTTTCTGGTTTCACATGGGTGCTTTCATCCGCCCGATGATCCCGAGTTCTCGCAGTTTCCTCCGCATTGCCTGAAAGGCACGCCGGGCGCAGAGTTCGTGGCCGAGGCGCTGACGGACAAAGTTGTGCGGGTTGAGAACGTGCCCTCTGCACAGTTGCCGGAGGATCTATCGCAATACCAGCAGATTCTGCTGGAGAAACAAACGCTGGATATTTTTCAGACGCGTCACGCGGACGAGTTAGTGCGTCGACTGGGCGATAAGCCGGAATTTGTTGTTTTCGGCGTGGTAACAGAATATTGCGTCGCGTTCGCCGTGAAAGGACTGCTCGAGCGAAAGCGGCGCGTGGCAGTCGTCAGCGACGCAATTGAGACTCTGGCGGCGGAAGTTGGGCGGAAAAGTATGGCGGAGTTCGAACGGTTGGGAGCGCGCTTGGTGACGACGGAAGAGGCGCTAGCGGCAGTTCGTCTTGGCTAATCGGTCTACTCGCAAAGTGCGCGATGACTCGGGCCACCTTCGAGAGGCGGATCCCGGAAAAGCTTTTCGTCTATTGCAGGTGCTGATACCCCAAGTTTTTCTTCTGATACACCATGCGCGGACAAGAATGTCCGCGCCACACGATCTTGCTAAAGCAGCATGCCCGCGATTGAGGCCGACATCAGGTTGGCCATCGTTCCCGCCAGCATCGCGCGAATTCCCAGCTTCGCCAGCTCACCTCTCTTATTGGGAGCGAGCGCGCCGATTCCGCCCATTTGAATTCCGATCGAACTGAAGTTTGCAAAGCCGCAAAGGGCAAAGGTCGCAATGGTGAACGAGCGCGGATCGAGCATGGCTTTCTGCGGTCCCAGCATCGAGAAGGCCACCAGTTCGTTCAACACCATGCGGACGCCAAGAAGATTGCCGATGGCCGCGCAATCGTGCCACGGAACTCCAATGACGAAGGCAATCGGTGCAAACAACTTGCCGAGGATTGATTCGAGGCTCAAGGGGAACCAAGCGACGTGAGCGTGAATTCCGCCCATCACGCCATCAAGCAGCGCAATTAATGCCAGAAATGCAATCAGCATGGCGGCGATGTTCAGCGCCATATGCAGACCATCCGTGGTGCCGCGGGCGATAGCGCCTAGAAGATTTTCGTTCTTCTCTCGTTCCAACTCGTCTTCGCTCATCACGACGCGGCCGGCAGTTTTTGGAACCTCGGTCTCCGGCACCAGCATTTTCGCCATCAAGAGCGTGCCGGGGGCGGTCATGATGACAGCGCTCAGCAGATGCTTGGGCTCGATGCCGAACGCAATGTAGGCGGCCATGATGCTGCCGGAAACGTGCGCCATGCCGCTGGTCATGACGGTCATCAGTTCCGAGCGCGTAAGGTCGGGTAGAAAGGGGCGAATGGTCTGGGGAGCTTCGGTCTGCCCCATGAAAATGCTGGCGGCAACGTTCAGCGATTCGGCGCCGCTCACTCCCATCAGGCGGGTCATCAGCCAGGCAGCGACCTTGATTACGATCTGCATGACTCCGACGTAATAGAGCACTGCAAAGAGCGCGCAGATAAAGATGACGGTTGGCAAAACCTGGAACGCAAAATAAAAACCCAGATGCGATCCCTGTTTGCCAAGATCTCCAAAGACAAATTGCGAGCCGACAAAGGCATAGCTGAGCAGGCGGTTGACAGCGTTGCCAGCCTTTTGGAAGAGGGTACGGCCGAATTCAACCTTGAGAACAAAAAAGGCGAAGGCAACCTGCAGGCCGAGGCCCCAGCCTACCGTTTTTAAACGAATCGCTTTGCGGTTGGTGGAGAAAATGTAGGCCAGCCCCAACATCGTGATGAGGCCAAGAATGCCTGTGAATCGTCCCATCTATTTTTCTCCTTTGTGAATCACGCGGTGAATCAGCGAAGGCTTGTGCGCGGGAGGCGCGGCGGAAACCCGGTAGCTTTCTTCCAGCAGTTTCTTTGCGCGCGCGGCTTGCGCGTCAGAATGGCAGTGGATCGTGCAGAGCGGCTCGCCGGATGAAACTTTGTCGCCAATCTTCTTGTGAATCACGATTCCGACGGCGGGATCGACGGAATCTTCCTTGCGCTCGCGCCCACCACCAAGAATGACGCAGGCTGTGCCGACATGTTCGCACAGAATTTCGGTAACATAGCCGACGCTCGGGCTGGGCACGTCAACGCGGTGATCCGCGGAAGGCAGGCGTGCGGGATCGTCGATCGTACTGACGTCACCACCTTGCAACTCGACCATGTGACGAAAACATTCGAAAGCCTTGCCGGAGGCGATGATCTCGTGAGAAAGCTGCTTTCCTTCGGCAACGGTTTTCGTTTTGCCGCCCACGAAGAACATCCAGGCCGCGAGGTGAAGGCAGAGTTCGCGCAGATCTTCGGGGCCTCCGCCATGCAGGACTTCGATGCACTCCACCACCTCCATCGCGTTACCCACCATGCGCCCTAGAGGCTGATCCATGTTGGTAATGAGGGCGACCATCTGCTTGCCCATGCGCTCGCCCGTTTCGACCATGAGTTCGGCGAGGTGAACGGCGTCTTCTTCTTTTTTCATGAACGCGCCGGAACCGGTCTTCACATCGAGCACAAGAGCGTCGGTGCCCTCGGCAAGTTTCTTGCTCATGATGGAGGCGCAGATAAGATTCGGACTTTCGACGGTACCGGTCACATCGCGAAGCGCGTAGAGCTTACGATCTGCGGGAGCGATCTTGTCGGTCTGGCCGATCATCGCGGTGCCGCAGGCTTTGAGCACGCGCTGGAACTCCGGCACGGAAAGTCCCACGCGAAATCCGGGGATCGATTCAAGTTTGTCGAGCGTACCGCCGGTATGACCCAGACCGCGACCGCTGATCATGGGCACGTAAAGGCCGCCCGCAGCCACTAGCGGAGCCAAAACCAGCGAAGTCTTGTCGCCCACGCCTCCGGTTGAATGCTTGTCTACTTTGGTGGCCGGAAGGAAACTCAGGTCGAGCACCTCGCCAGAATGAAGCATGGCGTTGGTCAGCGCGGCTAATTCTTCGCGCGTCATACCGCGAAGCACGACCGCCATCAGCCATGCGGCAACCTGGTAATCGGGAATTGTGCCGGCGGTGTAGGCCTCAACGATGTAGTTGATTTCAGCGGTTGAGAGCGCGCCGCCGTCGCGCTTCTTGCGGATGAGATCGATGACGCGGAACTGCGACTGGACTGCGGTTGGCTGGCTCACTTGAGTCGGAAGCCCTCCGGCAATAGTTCGGTAATGTGGCTTTGCTTGTCGCCGTGCTGGCCCTGATAGAAGACAATGGCCTCAGGACCGAACTCATAAATCACCTGGCGGCACGCTCCGCAAGGGGAACACGCGCCGCCCCCCGCATTGGCGACGGCAACGGCGAGAATTTCGAGGCCGGGTCCTTTGGCAGCGACGGCGGAGAAAATGGCGGTGCGCTCGGCACAGTTCGTCATTCCGTAGGATGAGTTCTCCACGTTGCAGCCCACGAAAATGTCGCCTTTGGAGGTCAGGATGGCAGCGCCCACGTTAAAGTGCGAAAACGGGGCATAGGCATTCTTCATGGCCTTGCGCGCGGCGCGCAAGAGGCGGTCCCGCACGCCAGCCGTAAGCTTCGTCTTTGGCATATTCAATCTTGCAGAGAAAGGTTGTGGACGGCCATTGTAAACCGGCAGCGAGAGAGATCGTAGGACAATTTAGCCGGGCAGCACCGGACCGTCCCAGCGAAGCGTGAATCGTCTCGCCGAATCTTGACGCGTCCCGGTGCCGGTGTTAATTTCAGGCCAACACGTGGAGATCCCGGAGACAGTGTTCTGAGCGGGCGAGAAAAGATGCGGCATGATTTCGTCCCGGGCACTGTGAATCTGCAACGTCGCCAGTTCTTATCTCGCTGCTGCCGGACCGCCTCCGTGGCTCTGATTCCTCCGCATTTGCTTCGTCTCGGCCTTCTGGCCACCGCCTTGGATGCCCCGACTGAAGGCTCATTGGAAGCCGCCTTTCACCTGCATCCACACTATCGGACTCCGCTGCCGCTCGACGCCTTGCTGCGCAAGACTCAGGCGGGTCTCGATGAATTTGTCACGGAAGTATATGCCGACAAGATTACGGCGATCCTCGCGCAGTGGAGCGCGAGTCTGCTCCGGTCGTCCAGGGACACAACGGCGTTCGAACAGGTGCTGCTGCCGATTTTCTCCGGCAATTCGTTTACGCCCGAAGAATCGCACGCTGTGCGCATCGGCCCGCCAATCGAGATCCGCCGCAACACTTTCTCGAAGATGCTCTCACTGCGGCGCGAGACGTTTCTCGCCGATCTACGTTCCTTTACGGGCTCGTTTTCCAACTTTGTTACCGCAGAGATGCAGGTCACGGGCATCGACGCGAGCGCTATGCCTGCCCATGCGGAGCACACAGGCTCCGCATCCAGCCCAGCGCCACCGTTTGCCCCATTTGGCCAACTTCGTACGCGCGTGCGCTATGAATTCGTCGGCATGGGTTCTGGCTTCCACCGCGAGCAGCGCGCCGGGTATTGGGACCTGATGTGGGCAGCCACATCTTCCGGAGAATTCCACCTGCTTAACTGGCAGTCCCTGCACGAAACGCAAAGCCGTTCCACGGTACCCGCATTCGTTGACATCACGGCTGCAGCCCTCAGCGGAAATGCGTCCTATTCCGCCCAGCTTCTGCGTGGAACCGACTACTGGCGGACCGTGCTCGATGGCTCGTGCGGAATTGATATCTACGGACACAACGGCGTTTCGGTGGGCGACATTGATGGGGACGGCTTCGACGATCTTTATATGTGTCAGCCCGGAGGCCTTCCCAATCGCCTTTATCGCAATCGCGGGGATGGAACATTCGAGGACATCACCGAGGCCTCGGGCGTGGGCGTCATCGAAAACACGGCTTGCGCGCTTATCGTCGATGTCGACAACGATGGGCATCAGGATTTGATCGTCGTCCGGGCCAACGGGCCGCTGTTGTTTCTGAACGACGGTACCGGAAAGTTCCACCAGAAGCCGGACGCATTCCATTTCGCCGACCCGCCACAGGGTACGTTTGTCGGCGCCGCTGTCGCTGACTATGATCGCGACGGTTGGCTCGACATTTATTTCTCCCTCTACGTCTATTACCAGGGCACCGATCAGTACAAATATCCTTCGCCCTATTACGACGCCAACAACGGGCCGCCCAATTTCATGATGCACAACAATCGTGACGGCACTTTCCGCGATGTCACCGCGCAGACGGGCCTGGACAAGAACAATACCCGCTACAGCTTTTGCTGCGGGTGGAACGACTTCAACCGCGACGGCTGGCCCGACCTCTATGTGGTCAACGATTTCGGGCGCAAGAATCTCTACCGCAACAATGGCAATGGCACGTTTACCGACGTCGCCGCAGAAATAGGCGTGGAAGACATCGGGGCGGGTATGAGCGTCTGCTGGTTTGACTATGACAACGACGGAGCCGAAGACCTCTACGTCGCCAACATGTGGACCGCAGCGGGCGAACGTATCACCATGCAGGATAACTTTAAAAGCAATTCGCCCGGCGATGTACGGATGCTCTACCACCAGCATGCGATGGGCAATGTGTTACTCCACAATCCCGCGAAGCCCGGCGGTTCTCACGCCGTTGCCTTTCAGGATCAGACGATGACTGCCGGAGTTGGCATTGGCCGCTGGGCGTGGTCGAGTGACAATTGGGATTTTGATCATGATGGGTTCGCGGATCTTTACATCGCAAATGGCATGGTGACCGCGCCGGACCGTGGCGAGCTGAACAGCTTTTTCTGGCGCCAGGTGGTAGCGAAATCGCCGGACGAACCCAAGCCCTCTCACGAATACGAACAGGGTTGGGCCGCGGTGAATGAGCTCATTCGCGCCGATCGCACCTGGAGCGGCTACGAGCGGAACATTTTCTACGCAAATAATGGCGATGGCACTTTCTCTGATATCTCGGGCGTTCTCAGCCTCGACTTTGTGGAAGACGGCCGCGCGTTTGCTGTGGCCGATTTCGATCACGACGGCCGCCAGGAAGTTTTTCTCAAGAACCGGAACGCTCCTGTACTGAGGATTCTGAAGAATGTGATGCCGAGTTTGCCTCCAGCGATCTCGTTTCGCTTGCGCGGGACAAAAAGCAATCGCGATGCCATCGGAGCCGTGATTACGATCGAAACAGAAAAGGGGCGGCAAAGCCGCTCGCTGCAGGCTGGATCGGGCTTTATCTCGCAACACAGCAAGAATGTCTTTTTCGGTCTTGGATCCGCAAAAGGTGTGGTGAACGCGTCGATCCGCTGGCCGAGCGGACTGCTGCAGGAATTGCGCGACCTGCCCATCAAGCACCGCATCTGGGTGGAAGAAGGTGTCGCGCCTTCGCGCTTCGAGCCTTTCCGCTCATCCACGCGGGTCGAACAATTGGGAGAAGTCAAGCCGCAACCGACGGAAATACTCCCCGACACGGCTGAAACATGGCTGCTGGCGCCAATTTCCGCCCCAGATTTTTCCCTTTCCGACTTTAGCGGCCGCCAGCAAACCCTGTCTTCGCTTCGAGGCGGCTCAGTCTTGCTGACCCTTGGTGCCGCAAGCGATGACCGTTCACGTCACAACTGGAGCGCTCTAAGTCAATGGCACGCTTCCGTGTCGCCCCATGCTCACCTAATCGCAATCAATCTCGACGATCCCAACAACGAAGACAGACTTCGCGCTTTCGTCGCCGAACAGAAGCTATCGTTCCCGGTTCTTCAGGGCACCGATGACGTGGGCGCTGTTTACAACATTCTCTATAGCTACTTATTTGACCGGCATCGCGACCTCTCCCTTCCCACTGCCTTTCTGATTGATCCCGAGGGTGAAATCGTCAAGGTCTATCAGGGCCCCGTCGATCCCGCGCACCTCGAACACGACCTTCGCAACCTTCCGCAAACCCCGGCCGAACGGCTGGCGCGCGCGCTTCCCTTCCCGGGTGTCACGGAGGTTGTTGAATTCAGTCGCAACTATCTCAGTTATGGTTCAGTGTTTTTTCAGCGCGGATATTTCGACCAAGCGCAAGCGGCGTTTCAAATCGCGTTTCACGATGATCCCGAGAGCGCCGAGGCAATCTATGGCATCGGGAGCGTTTATCTCAATCAACAGAAGAACGCCGAAGCCCGAAAGTGTTTCGAACGCGCTCTCAAATTGCGCGCGAGCTATCCCGATACGCAGGCTAATTCGTGGAATAACCTTGGCTTGCTCGCGGGACGTGAGGGACACACGGCCGACGCAGTCAAGTATTTTCAGGAAGCGCTCCGTCTGAGTCCTGATCACCTGATTGCGCTGAACAACCTCGGCAGCGCCTATCGTCAGGCAAAGCAATGGGACGAGGCCCGCGAAACCTACGAGCGCGCTCTTCAACTCCGTCCTGGTGACGCCGATGCGAACTATGGGCTTGGAATGGTGTATGCGCAGAAGGAGGACGCGACCCGCGCGTTCGACTACCTGCAACTTGCCCTGAAGGCCCGCCCGGCCTATCCCGAAGCGCTCAACAATCTCGGCATCTTGTATTTGCGCACGCAACGCCGCGATGAAGCAGTCGCAACCTTCGAGGAATGCATCCGCGTCGCCCCCGACTTTGACCAGGCCTACCTCAACCTGGCACGCGTGCATGTCATTGAAGGTGATCCCGAACAGGCGCGCACCGTGCTCAACGGATTACTCAAGCTGCATCCAGATCATCCGGCCGCACTCAGCATGATGCATCAGCTAGAACAATAGTTTTATGTCGAAAGTTTTATGTAGAACTACGGCTTCGGCGTCTCTGCCTTCAGCAGATCCACGAACATTTTGTAGAAGCGCTCCGTATCCAGATCGACCTGGACTTCGACCGGCCGCAGATCGCGCTTGGGCTTGTCATTGTCCGTCCAAGTCAGCGTATCGCCGTATCCTGCACCCCGATCCAGATCCACATCCATGTATTTTGTTTCCGTTTTTGTAATCAGTGTCGGGTCGAGCCACGCCGCAGATGTAAGTTCATCCCAGAGGTAGTTATAAGTCCCGAATAGATGGCCGTAGGTTCCGATGTATTTTGCGGACGGCGTGGTTCCGGTCTTGATCTTATCAATCAGATCCATCGTCATGCGCGTTTTCATGGAAATGTCGACGGGCGTGCAGACAATCTTCCTCCACGGAGCGCGCAGCACGATGTGCGCTGCTTCGGGGTCGAACCAGAGATTGAATTCGTGGCGCGGCGTATTTATGAACTCGGGGTCGATGGTTTGCGGATTCAGGCTCGCGCCCATGAACACCAGTTCTTTTGCAAGGCTCGCAAACTCGGGGTCGATCGTAATCGCGAGGGCGAGATTCGTCATCGGGCCGCCCTCGTAGATGGTAATTTCATGCGGATACTTGTGCACCAATCGGATGAGGAAGTGGGCAGCGTCTTCGGCGGAAGGTTTGGTTGTGGGCGCGCCCTCCAGCATCTTGGGGACTTCGCGCGGCGCGTGGTAAACACGCGGCGTCCACGCTCCGAGCCAGGCGACAGAGCCGTAGCGCAGTTCCCACTGCTCCGTGCCCTC
>JBELAC010000186.1:0-10210 GCA_049509215.1 Terriglobales bacterium | reverse complement strand
CAAAACCAGCCGCTGAACCGCCAGCACCGCCGAGGCTAGTAACGCCCGCGTCGGTTGCCGCAATGAGGCCGCCTGCGGTTGTTGTCATTCCGCCCAAGGCTCCTGCGGCTCCGCCTGCGATTGCTACGCCACCACCGGCACAGGCAACGCCTCCGGCAACAGCAGCGGGTTCCACGCCACCTGCGGTTGCAATTCCGCCGAAGGCTCCAACCGTGACGCCACCTGCCGGGAATGTTCCTCCGGCCGCACAGCCGCCAGCACAAGGAATTCATCTGCAGAGTTCGCAAGCACAAGCCCCAGCACCGCCGAAGCTGATATCTCCGGGACCGCCTCCGCCGCGCATGATCATGCCGCAGACGGGACCGCGTCCGGTCTACAAGGCTCCAACCCCGCCTCCAGGAGCGCCTTCACGGCCAGCTCCGGGACGGCCAGTTCCGGGGCAACCGATCTTCCAGCGCACGGCGCGGCCGCAAGGCGGTCCTCCGGGGGCGCGTCCACCACTTCGTCCGGGTGAGCGGCGTCCGATGCATCCCACGCGCGTTGCGCCTGCTGGCGCGCGCCCTCTAGGAGTTGGTCCGGGAGCGGGCATGGCTCCTCCGGGACCGGTGCGCCCGGGAGCGCGGCCGGGAGCGCCGTCGCGGCGGCCGGGACAACGATACGTTCCGCGTGGCGTGAAGGAAGGCCCGATGAAGGGCTACACTCCGCCGCCGCGGATGATGGTCAGCAACGAGCCGTTGCCGATCACCAAGAACATCACGATCACGGAAGGCATTTCGGTCAAGGATCTCGCTGAGAAGCTGGGCATCCGCGCGAAGGATCTGATTGCGCGTCTCGTGGTGCGCGGCGTTTTCGCCACCATCAACCAGACGCTCGATGCCGAACTCGCCAGCGAGATGGCGCGCTTCTTCGGAGCCGAGACCGAAGTCATCACCTTCGAAGAACAGGCAGCCAAGGAAACGGCGGAAGCGACCGAAAGCAGCGAGGAAGGCGCGGAGGCGATTGCGCGTCCTCCGGTCGTGACCATCATGGGCCACGTCGATCACGGCAAAACCACACTGCTCGACTCGATTCGCTCGACCGATGTGGCGGGCGGCGAAGCGGGCGGAATCACGCAGCACATCGGCGCTTACAAGGTTCGCATCGGCGACGCGACGTCTCCGGCATTCGGCCGCGAGATCGTGTTTCTCGATACGCCGGGTCACGAAGCGTTTACGCGCATGCGTTCACGCGGAGCGAAGGCGACCGACATTGTTGTGCTGGTCACGGCAGCCGATGACGGCGTGATGCCGCAGACGATCGAAGCGATCGATCATGCGCACGCCGCGGAAGTTCCGATCATTGTCGCGGTGAACAAGATCGACAAGCCGGACGCGATGCCCGAGCGCGTGAAGAAGCAACTGGCCGATCGCGGACTGATGCCGGAAGACTGGGGCGGCAAAACCGTTTTCGTCGACGTCTCGGCCAAGAAGAAAACCAATCTGAACCTGTTGCTCGAAATGATCTGCCTGACGGCCGATCTGCAGGAATTGAAGGCAACTCCGGGACGCGCCGCGAGCGGCGTGGTGCTGGAAGCGAAACTCGATCGCGGACGCGGTCCGGTGGCAACCGTGCTTGTGCAGAACGGCACCCTGCGCGCGGGCGACAACTTCGTGGTCGGCAATGCGTATGGCAAAGTGCGCGCCATGTTCGACGATCGCGGAAAGCCGTTGAAAGAAGCGCCGCCTGCCACTCCGGTCGAAATCCTCGGCCTTGAAAGCCTGCCGCAGGCGGGTGACCAGTTCGTGGTCGTTGCGGACCGCGAAAAAGCGCGCGACATCTCGGACTACCGCGAGCAGAAGGCGCGCGAAGCCGCGCTCGCAAAGAGTTCGCGCGTCTCGCTCGAAGGTCTTGCCGAGCAACTCAAGACGGCTGGCATGAAGGAACTGAATGTCATCCTGAAAGCCGACGTGCAAGGCTCGGTCGAAGTGCTGGGCGATCTGCTCGGCAGGTTGTCAAACGATAAAGTGCGGCTCAAGCTGCTGCGTTCGGGCATCGGCGCGATTACCGAAACCGACGTGCTGCTCGCCTCGGCGTCGAACGCCATCATCATCGGCTTCAACGTTCGTCCCGAGCGCAAGGCGCAGGAACTGGCCGATCAGGAAAAAGTCGATATCCGGCTGCACTCGATCATTTACGAACTGCAGGACGAGATCAAGCGCGCCATGACCGGCCTGCTTGAGCCCACGATCAAGGAAACCTACCAGGGCCGGGCGCAGGTGCTCGAAACGTTCCGCATTCCGAAGGTGGGGACGATTGCCGGTTGCCGGGTTCTGGATGGCACGATCAAGCGCGATTCCGAGGTTCGGCTGCTGCGCGACAACGTGGTGGTCTTCAAGGGGAAAGTCGGATCGCTGCGCCGCTTCAAGGACGACGCTTCGCAGGTGACGAGCGGCATGGAGTGCGGTATTTCGATCGCGAACTACGGCGACGTCAAAGTCAACGACGTGATCGAAGCATTCCTAACCGAAAAAATAGCGGCGGAAGGCATCGCGTAGTCTTTTCGATCCGGGGATATCGTCCGATATCCCCGCCTCGCTCCTAACGAATCACTACAGGGACGAGCTTGCCCAGAATCCTTGCCTCGCAAGTCATCTATTAAGAATCGAACCTGAAAAAAAGAAGGCGCGGCTGCGATCGCCACGCCCTCTATCCATCGCTTCGATTTTTGAGACTGAAGCGCTCCTGCTTTACTTGTTGAAGTGTTTGGGAGTCAGTTTCGCTCGACCGAAAGGCCGGACGAGGGACACGATGCTTTGTGCGGCGGCCGCGGTTTGCGCTTCCTGTGGCTTGACTGCTTTGGAGACGGACGATCCGGGGCTGCTCTGTAGTTCAAATACGCCGGTGGTAACCTGTTGCTGATCTCCCTCAATGACCAGTGTGGCTGAAGAACCGATCACGTAGTACCCCAAACTCAATCCGCCAACATACGTCCCGTTCGTGGTCGCGCTGATAGTGCCACGTCCGGATGCAGGAGCGGTATAGGTGCCGTTCAGGTTCGCCGTGATGAGAGCCGAAGCAACGTCGTTTTCATCCAATACGCCGGTTAAGTTCGTGCTGGTCGCATTGAACTGGGCGATATCGTCCACTTCGCTGTCGGCGACGCCATTGGAATTGAACCCGGACAAGTTGAGTGCGTATCCTTCCGGCGCGCCAAAAGCCGTAGCACTCTGCGCGTACGCAGCTCCCTGAAGAAATCCGGAACCGTCGTCTTCAAGAAGGAGAACGCCAGCGGTCGAAGGATAGGCGGCAAATACGAGGTTTCCCTGATTACCGTTGGTGAAGACACTTGTCGTCAACTCGCAGCGGTCTCCTGCAAACGGCGCGGTAGCGTTGCAAGAGCCGCTAAAGGGAGGATCAGAGATTGTGCCGGTTGTGCCCGCATTGTTGTAGTCTTCGGTTCCGTTGCTTAGGTTGCCATTGGCATCCGTCGTCACGAAGCCGCCCGTAGCAATGGGATTGCCGCTGCTTAGGCTGCCGCCCGCCATCGAGAAGACCAACTGGCCGGCGGGAAAAGTAGATGCTTGCGGGAAGGCGTCGCCTACAAGAGCGGGGCCTGTTGTATCCGTCTCGATGAGCTTCAGATGTGTGGAGTCAACGACCCAAACGTCAAAGGTAAGTCCCGGAGCAAAGCTGGTGTCGAAGGCTGCAGTTCCCGCGGTATTTGAGGAGAGAACGAGAGATCCGGTGAGGGTCTGAGTGTCTGTTCCGGCACCCGCGTCGTTGAAGTCTTCCAGGCCGGATTGAATGACACCGGATCCATTGAGAGTGAAGGCGCCGACTGAGCCGAGAAAATTGAAGCTCGCATCTGTGCCAAACAATGTGAAAGCGAGGCCCGAGAGCGAACCTTGCGTGGCGGTGCCCTGGAGCGCGAATGTGCCGCTGCCCGAACCGTTGCTGTCAAAGCGGCTGATCAATCCGCCGCTGTCAGACGTCATCACGAAATCAAGGCCAAAGGTTCCTTGGGGAGTGACCAGAGTGCCAGTGCCACGACCGTCCTGGCTGACAGAGTAGGTGCTGGCGGTGAGCGCCTGGGCTGTGAAGACGCCGCCGATATTGGCGTCGTTGATATCAACCGTGCCGCTCTGGATATGGCCCTTGCCGTCAGCGGTTATCGTTCCTGCGATGGCAAAGAACGACTGTGTCTGGGCGGTGAGGTTCACATCGGTGCCCGAAAAGGAGAATACGTACGTGCCACTGAAGTCAGTGTTGCTGTATCCGTTATTGTTGGTCGTGACCGTATTGCTGGTGTTGCACCCAGCGAGGAGGGCCAGGGCAAAGACAATCGACGGTAGGATGAGGTGTTTGCGTAGCGACATAGCGTCTCCGTGAGGGAAAATTTGGGCTAGCGTTGGGTTGGTTGTGCTCAGCTTAGCACGAGTGAGTTGCCGATGGATAATCAAGGCACTCCTGTGTAACTAGGATGCGATGAACCCCGGCGCCCAGAAAAAGTTTCTGTAAAGAAAAGTAATCGTTCAGGAAGACAAGGCTAGGACTGTCGGTCGGAGGCGGAAGCAGACTTGGCCTGGAGGCGGGAACGCAGAACTTCGCGGACTTTCTTGGCCAGATTCTGGAGCGTGAAGGGTTTCTGCAGAAACGCTGTGGCCGGACCAATGGCTCCATGGGTAACGACCGCGTCTTCGGTGTAGCCGGAGAGATAAAGGACGCTGATGCCGGGGCGCAACCCGACAAGCTTGTTTGCCAGTTCACGGCCGCCGATGCCGGGCATGACGACATCGGTAACGAGGATGTCAATCGGATCTTTGCATTCTTCGGCAAGGCGCAGACCGCGCTCACCGTTTTCCGCCTGCAGCACGCGATAGCCGCGAGAACTGAGCGTTGCCCGAACCAGTTCGCGGACGGAGTCTTCATCTTCAACGAGCAGAACGGTTTCGCAGCCGCCCTTTTCGCTTTCCTGCACAGCGACCGGAGCCAACTCGGCGAGCGTTTCTTCTACGCGCGGAAGGTAGACGTAAAAAGTCGTGCCCGAGCCGATGCGGCTCTCGGCAAAAACGTATCCATTGCTCTGCTTGACGATGCCGTAAACGGTCGAAAGGCCGAGCCCGGTGCCTTTGCCTTTTTCTTTCGTCGTGAAGAAGGGCTCGAAGATGCGCGATTGCGTTTCCTTGTCCATGCCGTGTCCGGTGTCAGAGACAGCGACCACGGAATAGCGGCCGGGCTGAATGAAACGATGCTCGCCGAAGTTCTGCCGCACCACCACGTTTGAGCTCTGGATGGTGATCCGGCCGCCGGAAGGCATGGAATCCTTGGCGTTTACGACCAGGTTCATGATCACCTGCTCAAGTTGGCCGGCATCGGCTCGGGTGCGTCCGGCGTCAGGCGAGAGGCGGGTAAGCAGTTCGATATTTTCGCCGATCAGCGGACGTAGAAGCCTCTCCATGTCTCCGATCACGGTGTTGACATCCACCACTTTCAGTTCGAGCACCTGCTTGCGGCTGAAGGCGAGCAACTGGCGAGTCAGAGTGGCGGCGCGGTCGGCGGCCTGCTGAATGGATTCTACCTTCTGGCGCATGTCACCTTCTGGCACCAGTTGTTCGAGAAGGACCTCGGTGTATCCGTTGATGACCATCAGCAGGTTATTGAAGTCGTGCGCAACGCCGCCTGCGAGACGGCCAACGGCTTCCATCTTTTGCGCCTGGCGAAATTGCTCTTCGAGCTGACGGCGCTCGGTAATGTCTTCGGCGATCAGTTCCAGAACTTCTTCCGGCTCGTCGGCGATGCTGGCGGCCCGGCCACTGAGGCGTACCGCAATGGTGTGGCCGTCTTTATGCTTCCACTGCACTTCCACGCCGTTCAAACTTCCCGCGCGCTGGTAGGCCTCGGTCAGCCGGTCGATTTCCTGCGGATTGACGAAGACCTCGTGGCGCGCATCGAGCGCCAATACCTGTTCGACCGAGTTGTATCCCAGCATGGAGATGAGCGCGGGATTGACGTCGAGAAAACGGCCATTGAGCGTGCAGCGATAGATCCCGAACACCGCGCTCAGGATCAGGGACCGGTAGCGGGCCTCCGAGCGGCGGAGCGCCTCTTCATAGCGCTTGTGCTCGATGGTGGTTGCCAGTTGCTGCGAAACGAACTTGAGGATTTCGCGGTCGCGCTCGCCGAAACGCACGTTCTCGCTGTAGCTCTGCACGACCAGCGCTCCGAGCGTCGTGGAACCGCTCTTCAGCGGAACTCCCAACCAGTCGAGCGATGGAGCGCCGATCAATTCCACCTCGCCGCGCCGCACCAAGTCTTCAAAGACCGCCGGAGTCGCCAGCAACGGCTCGCCCGAACGCAATACATATTCGGTAAGGCCGCGTCCCAGGCGCTTGGGCTCGGGAATGGGGTCCTGATCATCGACAAAGTAAGGGAAACTCAGCAATTGCAACTGCGGATCGTAAATGGCGATGTAGAAATTGCGGGCATACATCAACTGGCCAACGATGTTGTGAATGGCGGCATAAAACTGCTGAAGGTCCTCGGCAGACTGGCTGCGGGCCGCGATCGCGTACAGGGCAGCGTTCAATTCCTCGGCGCGTTTTTGCTCGGCGATGTCGCGGTAGGACGCGTAGGCGCCGATCCACTTTCCATCGACCCTCACGGGCGACGTCGAGAGCAGCACCTCGACCAGCGAGCCATCTTTCCTCTGCCGACGCGTTTCCAGGGAGAGATTGCCGCCACCTTGCACGCTTTGCGCGATCCAGGCGGTTTCCGCGTAGCGGTCGGGTGGCACGATCAGCGAGTCGATCCGTCGTCCGGTAACTTCGGCCGCGGTAAATCCGAAGAGCCGAGTAAATTCCGCATTAATGCGCAAAATGCGGTGCTCTTCGTCAATAATGCTGATTGCTTCAGGGGCATTTTCGATGATTTGTTCGAAATATGCTTTTTCGATGGGCAGCGGAAAATCGGGGGCGCTATTCGTGGTGGCGGGGGTGGGGTTCTCCGCCGGAGCCTCCACTGTTTTCGCCTGCGGCGCGCCGCGCTCAGGCGCTTCCCGCGGTGTTTTCACCCGCAGCAGGTCCATTGAACCCGCCACTGAGGTGACTTTCTCCCCCATACGGTCCCTTCCCAGCCAATATTGCCGGTACGGTCCATGGTAGGCGAGGTGGATCGACGACTGGTAATTACGGGCGTAATTGACCCTCCGATTGTTTTGCCCTGTGGCGGAGGGTCACAATTCAGACCGTCAGGCGATTGTGCAGTGCCCGTGCACGCAGAATGCAATTTCGCACCTCCTTATGCAACATCCGCGTAAAGCTGCGTAAACAGGGGTGACAAGAAGCGGTCGCGCCGTCTACCATAGAGAGCAGAGTGGGGTTGGCATCGATCGCTCGACCACTGTTGTCCTCGACCTGCTTGATTTTCTATGACTTACCGTTCGAATGCCGCCGAAGCATGGTATCCAGAAACCCAGGTCGACCCGCATCAGAGCGACATTTTGCTTGATTTGCTTCCCCCGGCTAGCCTGACGCAGCCGCTCTGGCGCTCGCTCATTGGCAATCTGCGGGACACGCTGGCGCCCGCCAAGTTGCCGCCCCTGAATCTGACCTCGCGGCCCGTAAACGTCGGACTGCTGATCGGCGATCGCATCAGCCTGCCCTGGTTTCGTACGGTCTTTACCAATATCGGCGACGTCATTTCGCCAGAGACCTTGCCGCCTCTCGAACTGGAATCGCAGCCCGTCGATGTCGGCGAGTTGATTACGGATCAGTTGAGCCACTTCTGGTTTGGATCATTGCTGAGGAATCTGGCGGATCGTGTCTCGCCCGAGACGCAACCGGCTCTTCAACTCACCGCCAAGCCAATTCTCGACATCATTCCGAAGTCGTGGATTCTGCTCCCGATGTGGTCGGAAGTCGTGGATACGCCAAAGGTTTTCTATCCCGACAAACCTAAAACGGCCGAGGTCTCGCGGCCGGTGAATCTGCAACCTGCGCCGGTTCCGGTCGATCCGGAGCAGACGGAGGTCGAGGAATTGACCGCAGCGGACCTTTTGCGCGACATACGGCGCTCGCGCATCCGCCAGCGCCTCTGGATTGGCCTGGCTGCCGCGCAAATCGCATACCTGGTAGCTGCAGCCTTGTGGCTGCACTGATATTGAGCGGTGCTGGAGCACGAGATTCCGACGGTTGAAGAGCGTTTCTTCCCGCTTTCAATTTAAGGGTTTTGCCGGGGCTCAAAGCTGCGTTATCCTTGGTCGAAGCAGTTGGTACCCCCCGCCACGCTGACAAGCCGAAGGTCGAATACGCATTCTTAAGAGACCCCGGAAGGACATTAATTTCCGGCGGAGCGCGCTGTGAAACTCGTAACCACCGAGGCAGAAAAGATGAGGCGATCGTCCGGCTTGATCGGGACAATCCGTCGAATGGCATGGCAGGGGCGGACAACGCGACAATCGTCAGTGCACCGAATCGCTATGCATCGAGTCATTGTGGGGGCGCTCCTAGGAGTAATCTTGGTAAGCCCGGCAATTGCGGGCACGAAGCCGGATTCGAAGGACAAGGGCACGACCATTAATTCGACCATGTCGTGGGACTCGGTCACCCGCTATTACGAGATATATCTTCCACCCAGTCTTCCAGCGAATCCGGCCATGCTGCTGATGCTGCACGGCACAAGCACCGGCTCCGAGGCGCCAATCGAGAAAAATTGGGGATGGCAGCAACTGGCGAATACCTATGGCTTCGTACTGGTGCAGCCGGCTTCGACCTATGATCCCAGTTCTGACCAGTGGAACTGGAACGCGTATTACATGGATAGCGCGTTCCCCGCCGGTGAGGCAGGCACGTGCAGCGAACCGCCCGCAACCGGCTGCCCGGATGATGCCGGCTTCCTGCGACAACTGATTGTCAATTTGACCGCCCAATACAACGTGAATCCCGGCCAGGTTTATGTGGCTGGATTTTCCTCGGGCGCACAGATGGCGCAACGCGTGGGAGTGGAAATTTCGGATCTGGTGGCAGCGATTGTGATCGGATCGGGCGAGATTGTCGGTCAGCCGACGCCTCCGCCGATTACGTTGCCGGGCCCTCCAGTAGCGCCGGTTTCGATTCAAGAGTGGCAGGGCACGCTCGATCACGAACTGCCGCCTTGCAACAACGGCTGGTCGAAATACTCGAACGTGAAATTTTGGTTGGCCACAGTGGACCAGTCTTTTAATTACTGGACCGGGCAGAACGCCTGCACGCAGTTCCAAAACACGCAGCCGCTCTGCTTGGACAAGCAGCCCAACCCAAACACCACGGGCAACGATGCGACCGGATGCACGAACAATACCGAGGTGCAGTTTATTTGGGAAGAAGGCGTGGCTCACGAGTGGGAGGCAGAGAACGATACAGTCCGCTGGCAGTTTCTTGCCTCGCATCCTAAGCAACCGTAGGGGCACAGCCTAGCAGCGCGGCGATGTTCAGCTAGTGTAGTGCGTCATGCAGAATGACCTGTATTCGTTTTGAAAGGGATGGGCTTCAGCCCATCCGGAAGGCAGGGAAATAAATGCGGCTTCAGCCGCTCAGGCAATGCCGTTCGGATGTTTTGCTGGCTTCCGCCGGTCCCTCTAACCCGCCCTTATTTCTGACGCACTACGCTAGTTCACTGCCGCAATCCCACCCAGCCTTCGGAAATCACCATCGAGTTCCCGGGATTGCGCGAATCATATTTCACTGACGTCGGCACTCCCAAGCGGCAGGAGTGCAGGTTGATCCACTGGCGAAGGTATGTGACATCCTGCGAGGCCTCGTACGAGACGCCCGCCACATCATACTGATAGATCAACATGGTGGCCGCCCGGTCGCCCTCGGACGGAACTTCCTGCACATCAATCACGGTGCCGTCGGTGATGCGGCCAACCGTGCTCAGCCAGACGCGGCGTTCCTGCTCGAGTTCGGCCGCAGTTTTCGGTTTGCGGCGCAGCACGGCATAGCCGGCAAAAGCCAGACCAATGCCACCAATTGCGAGTGTATAAAGGCGAAGGAAAATCATTGCAACAGAACCTGCGTCCTCGGGATTAACTTCCAGCATAAGCTGGATATTCCCTCTGTGCCAATAGTACGAAGGTACGCACTTGCAAAGCAGGATCGTCGACGCGCGCACACGTGGGAACAATATCAGTGAAAGATTGAGGAAAAGAATCTACCAATCTTGTGGAAGAATCCGCGCGGGCGAGCGGGCGAAG
>JBELAC010000185.1:0-10226 GCA_049509215.1 Terriglobales bacterium | reverse complement strand
AAGGGAAATCTGATTGCCGGCTCCGATGGCAGCGGTCTGGTGTATCGCATCGCGCCGAACGGAGAGGCATTCGTTCTCTACAGCGCTCCCAAGAAAGAAATTACGGCGCTGGCGATTGACGCCGCAGGGAACATTTATGCTGCAGGAGCCGGGGAAAAACGGCCGGGGACGGCTGTTCCGGGGCTGCCCATCTCGGCGCCGCCTTCGATGCAGGGTGCGTCTGCTGGTGGCGGGACGATCATTATCAGTTCCGGTCCATCTCCATCCGCGCCAGTTTTCCCATCTCCAGGACAAGGCGCGACCGGCGGTTCTGAGATTTACCGCATCGCGCCCGACGGCGCGCCTCAACATTTGTGGAGTTCACGCGAGGATCTGGTCTACGCTCTTGGCTTCGATCAGCGCGGGCGACTGATTGCAGGAACGGGCAATCGCGGTCACATTTTTGCGATCAACGGGGTGGACGATTACACCGATCTGGTGAAGGCGAGTGCGAGCCAGATCACGGGGTTCGCGGCCGCGCCGGGCGGAGGGCTTCATGTGTCGAGCAGCAACCTGGGCAAGATTTTCGTGCTGGGGCCCGGCCCGGAACCGGAAGGTTCCTACGAGAGCGATGTTTTTGATGCGCACATTTTCTCGCTCTGGGGACGCGCCAGTACGCGCAGCACGGGCAGCGTCGAACTCTACGCGCGCAGCGGCAACGTAGATAATCCCGACCGCAACTGGAGCGCGTGGACGCGCGTCGATCTGGCTGCGAATTCGGAGTTGAAGGTCCCTCCAGCCCGCTTCGTGCAGTGGAAGACCGTTCTTCGCACGAGCAGCACGGCACCGCACGTCGACAGTGTTTTGCTGAACTATCTGCCCAAGAATGTCGCTCCCGAGATCGACGATGTGACTGTGCAGCCGGGATACCGTTACCAGCCTGCGCCGCATATAGCCGGCGCAGAACTCTTTAACACGAGCCTGACGCACATCGAAACACAGGCGCCCCCGGTGCGGGATCGGGATGCGATCAGCATCCGCTGGACGGCACACGACGACAACGACGATCAACTGGTTTATTCGGTCTATTATCGCGGCGATGGCGAGTCGCGCTGGCTTTTGCTGAAAAGCGATCTCTCGGACCGCTTCTACTCTTTCGACTCCGACCTTCTGCCAGATGGCGGATACACCGTGATGGTGGTCGCCTCGGATGCGCCTTCGCATTCGCCGGGAGAGGCTCTCTATGCGCACAAAATTTCGGCGCGCTTCGAGGTGGATAATACTTCTCCGGTGATCGACAACCTGAGCGCGGCGGTTGAAAGTGCAGCGAGCGGAAAGCAGATCCACGTACGCTTCCGCGCCAGCGATTCGTTTTCGTCGATCAAGCGCGCGGAGTATTCGCTGGATGGCAGCGACTGGCAATTCGTCGATCCGGTTGGCCAGTTGTCGGATGCGAAAACGGAAGACTATGACTTTCACGTGACAGTGCCGCAGCCGCAAGCGGTGCCTCCGGTCGTGGAAGCGGCTGCGGGCGATCATGTGGTGGTTGTCAGGGCCTATGACCGCTTTGACAATCTAGCGACAGCGAAGACGGTGGTTCGAGGAAAGTAGCCTGCGCTTGGAGCGCGCGCAGGAACGATCTCATGTGTAGCGCGGGCACTCCTGCCCGCGTTGATTCGATCGTGCCGCTGGCGGCGCGGACAGGAGTGTCCGCGCTACACTTTTAGCCTATTGCGTTATATAAAAGATGGGGCTCGAAGTTCCGCTGTTCTCCGTGATTGCGAAGAAGTCCGTCTCCGCTATTCCATAAATGATGTAGTTCGCGGCCGCAGGTGCGGTGAGAGTTACGGTGCCAGTGCCGGAAGCATTGACAGTGTACGTCCCAGTGACACTTTGACTCTTCGGATTTTGTGTCCCT
Source organism: Terriglobales bacterium (assembly GCA_049509215.1). Taxonomy (GTDB): domain Bacteria; phylum Acidobacteriota; class Terriglobia; order Terriglobales; family Acidobacteriaceae; genus Acidiflorens. The sequence continues at coordinate 8,329 of JBELAC010000185.1, read as the reverse complement.
GTGACGTTAAACACCGAGGTTCCAGGCGACGTGAACAACAGGTTCATCGCGAGCGGCGTGATACTGGAAACCGCATTGCTATTGGTAGTCAGGGCGTAAGTACCCGTGGCGCCTGACGAAGTGAAAATCTCATCGTTCTGTTTTGGCCCGTTCTGCACAACCATAGATCCCGTCAGCACCGAGGAACTGGATTCATCGAGCAGATATCCCTGGTCGGCCCCGCTAGCGTAAAAAACGAAGGGAATCGGTGCTCCGACTGGGCTCGCTCCCGGATTGCCCAACATACAAAAGATGTAGCGCCCCGTGTTGCTGTTGGTAGCCACGTAGGTGTAGGGATTGGTGGTTTGGGCCGCGGACGGAAATGCCGATACAGTGAGAATCGTGCCGGCATTGTTTTGGTCGAAGTTGCCTGTGAAATTGCCTCCATTGTTGTTCGGGCAGTTGCCGGAACCGGTCGCGCTCGAACTACCGTCGGTTGAGCCAAGGATCAGCGCAACGTTGTTGTTTGCACCGGTGAGGACAGAGACGGCCGTGCCGTTTTGGGCGGCGTTATTGTAGGTCAATTTGGAGTTCTGGAGGGTCATCGTTCCTAAAACCGACGGGTTGGTGTCGGTGGAGATGGCATAGAGGTTCAGTGGATTGTTGGAACCGGTGCTTCCATTACCTACAAAGAAATCGAACGTCATGGGGATGGGCGAAGCGAGGTTCAGGTGCCACAACGAAGGGTACGTCAGGTCCTCGGTGTAGCTACCGGCGACGGTGCATGGGGCAACCGAAGCAGCGCAGATGCTGTTGCTGGCGTTGCCGCCGTCATTGACGTCCATCAAACCGCCGGTAATGGTGCCGCAAGACGGCGCTCCGCCCGAGCAGGTCGAGCTAGGAACCGTCGGCAGAATGCCGGCATAACCGATTCGGGTCTCGCTCGCGTCCACTCCGGTAAAGCCAAACGCGTAAGTCGCATTCGTCGTGTTGAACTTGTTCTTGGAGGACACCTCCGCGATGCCCGAGCCGGTCCCGTTGCTATCGGCTTCGATCATCTGTACGTCCCCGGCCCCATCGAGAACGACCTGAAACTTATACGGGTAGGCTCCCGCAGGCAACAAGGTCAACGTGCCTGCGTTATTTGAGTTTGGATTGCTCGCGGTAATCGGAGTGTACGAACCGCCCGTGATCGCGATGGAGGTGTGCGAACCGCTTGCCGTGAGCTCGTCTTCCACGCCCGAGGAGATATTGCCACTTGAGTCCGCCGTAAAGCTTCCGATGGCGCTCACCGGCTTTCCGTTGGTGTCGAATCCGGAAAACTTGAATGCATAGCTACCGCTGACTCGGGACGCCACAACTGTGGTCGCATTGCAAGGGTTCTGGGATCCTGTGCAGACGCCTGAATCGATGAGTGCTGACGCCTCGATCACAACGCACCCGCTGCCGCACTCCTCAGCGGCGACGGGGGTATAAGTGGCTACCCCGTTGTAAGAGCCGTTGACGCTCTTAGTCCAGGAGAAGTTCTGGCACGCACTTCCTCCCGCCATGCAGGACCACGTAAAGGTCTGCGGAGATTGGTCGGGCGTCGCTGTTGCCACGTATTGCTGCGTGAGGCCCAGGCCAACCTGCGTGGTAACCGGCGTCACGTTGCCGAGTTCTTCGAGAATGGTTACCGTCTCGTCCCCGGAAAGACTACCGTCCGATTGCGCGGTAGCCGTCACGGTGAACGTCGGTGTGGACGGCACCGCAGCCGGACCCTGGTAATTCGCGGTCGACGAAGTCGTCGAAGTGAAATAGCCACACGGGTTGGATGGATCGGTATCCGAAGAGGAGCAGGAAGTACCCGTGAGGCTCCAGTTAACGGGGCCCTGCGTGGCATATTTGAAGGTCGCTGTAAAAGTCATGGTCAGGCCGACGCCTGCCTCAGAAACGTTGTTGATTCCGTTGCTGCTGGCGCTCACGACTATTTGAGGGCAAGTGTCCCCGCCGCACGGGCCTCTGCCGCCAGTTGCGCAGGAGGTCGCCAGTGCCAGACTCAGAAGAGTGGCTGCAAACAAAACATTCTTGGTCATCATTTAAGTCTCGTTAGAATCCGCATTCGCCAGATTTGTTGCCCGAACCGCCGTCCATCGGGGATTTGGTTGGTTTTGAGTGCAGTCGAAAGGCCAATTTGTTTTTGAATCAGTAGCTTACAAATGTACCTCAATTCAGAGCACTTTGTCTGCGCACGAAGGTGCGAGCAGCATTTTCATGAACTTATGAGTGCGCAAGGACTTGCGGCTTTCGGGGCGAGCAGTTATGCCTTCGTTATCCCGAGTCGTTCGGTCATCTCGACATAGAGAAAGCCTTCGCCGGGCTGGTATGGCTGAACCCACTCTCCGTCGATGACGAACTGCGGAATGGCGCGTTTGCCGGTCCGCTTCACGACTTCGTCGGCCGCTCCGGGAGTGGTTTCGATGTTGATCTCGGTGTAGGAAATGTTGTGCTGATCGAGGAAGCGCTTGGCCTCGCGACAGTCGGGGCACCAAGGGGCGGAATAGACGACGATTTGCATTCTAGTAAGTACCAAGTCCCTGGCCAAAAGCGTCTAACCACAGAGTCGCACAGAAGACCCAGAGGCTTAACCAAACCTTCCTTCGCTTGCCCAAAGCGCCTGACTGAGTCAAACGAAGTAGTCGAACGGGCCGCGCAAACGCCTCAACTATACGCGCTCCAACTCGCGGACGGTTTTCGCGTTTTCGATGTTTCCAGTATTCACCGTGGATGCAGGTTCGAAGAGGATAATCCAGCACTCCTGTTCGGCGACGGGACGATGCTCTACGCGGCGGGGGACGACGATAAACTCGCCTTCCTCGACCCATTCATGACGGTCGAGGAAATCCATGCGCAGGCGGCCCTTAACGACGAGGAAAAGCTCGTCCTCGTTCTCGTGATGATGAAACACGAAGTCGCTATTGAGCTTGACGAACTTCACCAGTTGTCCGTTGAGTTCGGCGGCGATGCGGGGATTCTCAAAGTCGGGAATCTTGGCGAACTTCTCGGCGATGTTGACCTTGGACATAGCGGGGACCTTCCGGGTCGGGATCGGCTGCATCAAGTTGGATTGCGTGATTGGCTTGCGGGTCGCAAAAAAAAGCCGCCGGCTTGCGCTGACGGCTGATGTTTGTTGGAGTCGAGGCGAGGAAAGACGCAGCAAGCTGCGTCTCTACGATTCGAGCTGCGATCGCCTGCTAGGAGCCGGCTGCTGCTTCCGGGGTTGGGTGGCCTCCGCGCAGCGTTACACGAACGCCGCGTTGCTGGTTGACCTGGGTAGTGGTGGTCCAGTCGACTTCGTCGGCGCTGACTACGCCGTTGCCGCCGCTGGCCAGTTCATAACTGATGCGTCCGTCCTGATAGGTGTAATTTCCCACCGCGAGAACCATGCCGGTTTTGAGCACGAATACGGGCACTCCCGGAGCTGTTCCGGCAAAGCGCGCATTCTGCGGGATGGCGTTTGCGGCAGCAGTGGTTGTCTTTACGCCGGTGGTCGCGCTGGTGGTGTAGCTGGCGTATGTCACGCGAGGAACTTCCTCGAGCCTTGGTTCGCTGGATGTAGGCACAATCGTGCGAGTAGCCAGCCTCGGAACGCCGTCGTCGCTGAGCGATCCATTCGGCGGTAGGTTCATCGACGATTCGTCGTAGGAGTCGTTCTGCGGTTTCGGACCTCCGAAGAAATGCCAATCGGGACCGTAAGTGGCAGCGACCTGCTGCGGAATCTGGACGTCATCCATCAGGCGAAGAGTGAGGACGCTTTCGCCCTTTAGAGTCGGACGCGGACCGCGAGCGGGCAGCATGATGATCTTCCATGGCCAGAGCGGAGGCAGCATCCACTCGACGACGTCGCGCTTGGCATGACCTTTGCCGCGGATGTCGCCTTCCTTGTCCACCTTGTAGCCACGGGTCGCGACGACTTTGGAGTCGAGCGGGACATCTCCGTTTGGCAGGCCGATGCGGTCGAACTGCAGCTTCAGGTCTCCCTTACCCCAGAAATGGCCGGGATCCTTGGCGGACTCGAGATGTCCGACCAGATAGCTGCCGCGCGGAAACGCCTGACGTCCGAACTGGGTGATCGAGCGGAGATGACAAAGCACGGGATCTCCGACGGAAGCGGTTGCCGAGGAAAAGTTGGGTTCGTTCAGAGTGCATTGCAGGAGCGTTCCAGCGGGCAGAACCATTTCCCGCGCGCCGGCACTCAGGGAGAAGGTCAAGCAAAGGAGGGACACTACGACGACAGCACACAAAGAGCTGGACTTCATCACATCACCTCGGTCTCACGCCCCAATCACGGTACGTCGTGCCAAAAGCAACAGGTGAGCCAGCCCCGAATGCAAGCAAGTAAACCATAAGTTTGGTTCGGGGTCAATTGAGAGTTCTCAGTTGAGCGACGGATCACCGATGGGAATCGCGATTTGATGATTGCGGCGCAGGCGGCGATAGGGGTGCTGGTTACGCCTGATCATATGTTTCGGCGGGTAAAGGGGTTGAAGGAGGAGGATTGGAGCAAGTAGCTCGACATCATCGCGAATTAACCTAAGCGATTAGGTTTATGCTACGATGATGTCATGCCGACCGTGTTCAGGCGTGGGAGGCTCCGGATCGTGGTTTATCCAGCCGATCACCGGCCAGCCCGCGTCCATGCAATCGGACCGGACGGCGAGGCGGTCTTCAATCTCAACTGTCCGCTGGGTCCGAGTGAACTGCGGGAGAACTATGGGTTCAAGGGGCGGGCGCTAGCAGCAGTCGAACGCTTGATCAATGGGCACGTAAACGAACTTTGTCGAGCGTGGGAGGAAATTCATGGTATTGCGGAGTAGCATCGAGTTGGCAAACAAAAGAGGAGAGCAGTTGCGGAGAGAATTCCCTCATGCTGTCTCGGCGCGGTATGACCGGGCCAGCGGGAAGGTTGTAGTGGAGCTGAGTTCGAAACTAACATTGAGTTTTTCGCCGCAAGACGCGCAAGGCCTGGAAAATGCCAAGCCCGCGCAGCTCGAGGGAATTGAGTTGAGTCCGTCAGGCTTTGGAGTTCATTTTCCGAAGCTCGACGCCGACCTCTATATTCCGGGTCTGCTGGAAGGCTTCATGGGATCGAAAAAGTGGATGGCCGCAAGGCTAGGACAGGCCGGCGGACAGTCCCGAAGCCGGGCCAAGAAAGCGGCATCGCGGGCAAATGGGTTGAAGGGCGGGAGGCCGAGGGGGAAGGAAGCTGCGGCGGGGGATTAGCGACCGGGTCTCGCTGAACCCACAGATTGGCAAAAGGCGCGAATGTGCGCGGCAGGCGGCACGATGGCCGACTAACTGGCTAGTTGCTACCCGACCAATGCATTAATATAGTTCGCACGTTGGGACCAAATAGCCGGAACAACCCCATAGGCATGCAGAGCCTCAAGCACGTCACCCCCAACAGTTTGGTCTTGATCGTTCAAAAATGCATAAGCCTCTGCCGCCGATTCTCCGGCCCGCGCAGATCGAGTGTCGCCGAGCGTCCAAAGGTAAGCAAAAATGTTGTCTCTCTTAGGAGCGGCGATTGCCTGCAAGATTCGCTCGGGGCGTTTTCGAGACTTGGAAACGAGGAAGTCTATGCCGTGATCGTAGCCGCTTTTCCCGGCTAGTTTCACTCTGGCGTTGTAGCGAACGTCATTGCTATCTAAGAAGTTGCGGACATCTTCAAAAAAGAAACTCGCGACCCGAGGTTGGGCCATGACAAACATGTCATTGACGGCCAGCATTGCTTGAACAAGGGAATGAAGACGCTGTCCTAGATTTGCCGCCGATGCGTCGACTAACAATTGGTTATTCTCCGCCCTTACGCCCAGACCTTTAAGCACACTATCAAGAACCGCCTTCCGCTTCGGCGTGTCCAACTCAAGGCCGCTCGTTCGGAGATCAGAAAGAACATATCCGTCGTCAGACAAGATGATGGTTCCGTTATGTCGTGTCGCGTACACCTGAAGATGATCGTTGTGCCGATCAAGAAACGGGGTGGTCAATTCGCAGGCCTCACCCACCTCTTCGACGGAAAGTCCCTGACGCAGCCAGCCGATGTATCCATCGATCAATTTCTGGCATTCGGCGCGGTTCATACGATTACCCCTTGGACTGGAGGGGGCGATTCAATCTTGCAGAAGGTGCAGAAGTCCTGGAATGTCGTTCCAGGGTCACTCAGCAGGGTGAACGCATTCGGGTCCACGGGATAGGCCCATCTGTCGTCATAGCCTTCTCTGAACAAATGCAAATGCGTGCCCAAGAGTTTTTGTCCGTCTGGATTCGTGTGAGGTGCTCCATCTACGTCGAGGCGGACTAACACGATGGCAGTTCTCACCCTGTTCTGAAATTTTAGCTTCGTCAGCCGGAGTGTTCCTCGCCAAATATCGAGCAGGAAGCTCTCGCGGTCATCAACGCTGGCAAGTTCATATGTATCGTCTGCACCTAGAGGGATGGTAATCGATGCCGGAGGGCGCACAAAATGTTTAACCATCTGTCTGAACTGATCGGCTTCAGCTTGTGAAAGCATCATGGAATCCTAACGGGTGAGGATAGCATCAGGAATCGAGACAGCCTAGACCTTGAGTGGGTAACCAACCTGTGGTGCTCTAAATCTTGGAACGAAGAAGTCGCCAGCTTTCGCTGACGGCTGACCTATTCTGAACCTGGCCCGGACAGCCGAAAACGACATCACTCTCGAGATTTTCCGGAAGGTAACTCGCGGACGGATTCGCAACCCCTCTATCGATGATGCTCGCCCAAGAATTCCTTGACTTAGCGAACCACATCCCCAAGAATTTCATAAGCAGTGAAACCAAGAAAACCCCGGCCCGCTCAGGCGGAGTTAGAGCGCAAGTTCTTTGAAAGTGAGACTTTGCGGTGAATAGGACCATGTCGCAGGCGATCCCGCGCACAAGCCACCGAATAAGTCCTTATTCCTCAAAGACCTAGGGGGAGTGCCAGGGAGGCATAGATTCTAAGTGTTTGATTTATAAATACTTTACGAGTAAGTCCTTATTCCTCAAAGACCTGGCAGGAAACTCCCCCTAAGTCTTTGATTCCAAAAGACCGGGTTGGGGGGGTGGGGGGTAGGGGGGCCCTGGAGCGGCGCAAGAAGCAAAAGCCGCCAGTTTTCACTGACGGCTGATGGCTGAATGCTGACAGCTATCTTCTAGCTTTCGTACAGCAGCACGCCTTCGGCTTTTTCTGCGTCTACCGGGCGGTAGTACAGCTTGTTCGCTTCCAGGAAGACTTCGATGAAAGCGGGCCTGGTCGTGATCGTACCTTGGATCAGGGCTTCCGACAGCGGGTCCTCGATGTATTTCTGCAAGGCGCGGCGCAGCGGTCTGGCTCCGTAGCTGCGGTCGGTTAGCGTCTGGTTGAGGATCCACTTCTTGGCCTCATCGGCGACGCTGACTGTGATCGAACGTTGGGCCAGGTTCTGGTTCAGTTGGCTGACCATCAGTTCGAGAATCTGGATCAGGTCGTTTTCGCTGAGCGCCATGAAGAGGATGATCTCATCGACACGGTTCAGGAATTCAGGATTGAATGTGCGCTTGACTTCGCTCTTCACCAGGTCTTCGACCTTCTCGGAAACCATTTCGTCTTTCGACGACTGGAAGCCGAGGCCTTCGCGCTTCATGAGGTGACGGGCTCCGATGTTCGACGTCATGATGATGATCGTGTTCTTGAAGTCGACGGTGTTGCCCAGGCCGTCGGTCAACTGACCGTCTTCAAAAACCTGCAGCAGGATGTTGAAGACATCCGGATGCGCCTTCTCGATTTCGTCGAGCAGCACGACAGAATAAGGCGCGCGCTTGACGCGTTCGGTGAGCTGTCCACCTTCTTCGTAGCCGACGTATCCGGGAGGCGAGCCGATCAGCTTCGAGACGGAATGCTTCTCCATGAACTCCGACATATCGAAACGGACTAGAGCTTTGTCGCTGCCAAACATGAAATGCGCCAAAGTGCGGGCGACTTCGGTTTTGCCGACGCCGGTCGGGCCTAAGAATAAGAATGAGCCGATCGGGCGGTTCGGGCTCTTGAGGCCGGCGCGGCTGCGGCGGATGGCGCGAGCGAGAGCGCTGATCGCTTTTTCCTGCGAGATGATGCGCTTGTGCAGCTCTTCTTCGATGCGCAGCAGCTTCTGGGTTTCTTCTTCTTTAATCGAAGTGATGGGGACGCCGGTCCAGCGGCTCACCACGTCCTCGATGTCCTCCCGACCGACTACGCCGGTGGAGGATTCATCGAGGTGGTATTTTTCGCGAAGGGCGCGCAGGTTCTCGCGCTCCTTGCGTTCTTCGTCCGAGTAGAAGCGCGCCTTCTC
>JBELAC010000184.1:0-10261 GCA_049509215.1 Terriglobales bacterium | reverse complement strand
AAATCGCGCGCCACAAGAAACCGCCGGGCGGCGCGCATTCACAGGTCGAGCGCTCGCGGCTCATCATAGGATTCGCTGCCGAGACCGACAACGTTCTCGAAAACGCCCGCAGAAAGCTGGCCTCGAAATCACTGGACGCCATCGTCGCCAATGACGTCTCTCGCGAAGGCGTCGGCTTCGATTCCGACCGCAACGCCGTCACCATCATCACGCAAGAAGAAGTGATCGACGTTCCCGAAACTTCGAAGTGGGAAGTCGCCCAGCGCGTCCTCGACCAGGTAATTAAGTTGCGTAAACGCAGCGGCGTGCCATCGCCCTAAGTCCCTCAAGAGTCTTTTCGCCACTGAGCCACAGAGAAAAGCACTTTCTTCAAGTCTTTTTGCCTTGGATCCCTGATATTCCCCAAAACCCTTGTCATCCCGAACAAAGTGAGGGATCTGTAGTTTGGCACTGGCAATACCCGCCGCGCATCGGGTCCGCTCTGTGCGCACAAGAAAGAAGGGATGCTTTCCTCCGTGCCTCTGTGTCTCTGTGGTAAACAAGACCTTCAGCGGTTTGTTATCCTTACCCCAATGCCCCGCACTCTGGACCCTGAGCTTCGCCGCGCCCTCGTCGCGCGTATCCGTTACTACAACGAAATGGGCATTTACGACTTCTACCGTCAACCGGTGAGCGAGTCGACGATCTCCGTGTCCGTGGCAGCCGCGGTCGCTGAAATCCAATCAGAATCGGGAGAAGAGATGAGTCCACGCAAGACCGCGGTGGTCGCGACGCAAGTTGAAGAAGACATTTTTGAAGCACTCGCACCAAGGCCTGAGCAGCGCGTAAGCGATCCAGTGAAGGCGCTCAAGATCATCCGCGAGGACCTCGGCGACTGCACGCGCTGTCCGCTGCACGAGCAGGGACGCAAGCAGATCGTCTTCGGCGTCGGCAATCCAACCACCGACTTGATGTTCGTCGGCGAAGGCCCCGGCGCCGATGAAGATGAACAGGGAGAGCCCTTCGTAGGCCGCGCCGGCCAACTGCTCAACAACATGATCAAGGCCATGGGCATCACGCGCGAGCAGATCTACATCGCAAACATCGTAAAGTGCCGTCCGCCCGGAAACCGCACTCCCGAGCGCGAAGAGTGCGAAACCTGCTCGCTATTTCTGATGCGGCAGATCGCTGTGATCAAGCCGAAGGTAATCGTCGCCCTCGGCGCTACGGCTGCCAAAACGCTGCTCGCCATGAATTCCTCGATGGCCCAACTTCGTGGCCGCTTCTACGACTTCAGGCCGACCGGCATCCGCAGCAACGATCCAGGCTGGCAAGGATGCAAGCTGGCCGTCACCTATCATCCAGCCTTCCTTCTGCGCGATCCGCGTCAAAAAGGCGAGGCTTGGAAGGATCTCCAAATGGTGATGAAGGAGTTGGGCCTGAAGCCGCCAAAATCAACTACGTAGGCACGGACGCCTTCGGGAGCCTGCCCTGAGCGCAGCCGAAGGGTTCAGCCGCGCGCAGCGCGGCGGCTTTGACCTCTTGAGGAGCCATCAATGACACGCGACGAAATCAACTCGATCAGCAAAGAAACCGGCGAGCACTACATCTGGGGCGACCAGTGCGACGGATGGCACTTGCTGAAGAGTTCCGAACTTAGCGTGATTCAGGAGCGCGTGCCACCCCGAACCACCGAGGTTCGCCATTTTCACCATCGTGCGCAACAGTTTTTCTACATCCTGTCTGGCGAGGCCGTGATGGAAGTGGATGGACGGCTCGTGACTCTGGCCGCCGGGCATGGCATTTCGATTCCACCCGGCATCCCGCACCAGATGAGGAATAATTCTGGCGAAGACGTCCACTTCCTCCTCGTTTCGCAGCCACCTTCCCACGGCGATCGGGAGGTTGCGCCCGAAATCCACACTTCCTGATCTGGTTTAATCTTCCAGTAGATGCCCCTCTTCGCCGACGTCGCCCTGGCCGTGCCTCTCGACATGGCGTTCACTTATGCCATTCCTCCCGGCATGGAGCCGGTGGTCGGCGGGCGCGTGCTCGTGCCCTTCCGGCAACAGCGCATGTCCGGCATCGTTGTCGAACTGCATGATCGCGCGCCGCAGGTAAAGACCCCGCTCGTCAAAATAAAGAAAGTCATCGAAGCGCTCGACACCTCTCCCGTCCTCGATGAACAACTGCTGCATCTCGGCCAGTGGATCGCCGGCTACTACCTCGCTCCCATCGGCGAAGTTTTCCGCACCATGCTCCCGCTCTCGGCGGAGTTCAAGCGCACCATCACCTACCGCATTACCGATCAAGGCCACATGGCTTTACATCTCGCCGGCACATCCGGCTCTCCCGCCCGCTCGCAGCGCACGCCCGAAGACCAACTGATCGAATTCCGCGTGCTCGACTATCTGGCAGAGCGCGAGGAAATCGTCCGTGAGCAAACCCTGCGCGGAGCGACGCGAGCTTCCAAACTTCTGCTCAGCGGCATGGTCCGAAAAAAATGGATCGCCCGCGAAGATGTTTCCGCCCCACGCGACGCCGCGCGCACGATCAAAGTCGCGGTACTGCAGGGCGCCGACGCCGGCGTTCAGGGGGAGAAGCTCAATGCCAATCAACGCACCCTGATCGACGCGCTAACCGCAGCCGGAGGTCGCGTCCCAGTCGAAACCCTCCGCGCCCTCGACGTCCCACGCACCACGCTGACCACCCTCGTGCGCCGCGGCCTGATCGAACTCGTCGACGAACCGGAGGACCGTACCACCCCGAAGATCAAGCCGCGCCCATCGCCCTTTGAATTCGACTTCAGCCCCGCCCAACAGCAAGCTCTCGCGAAAATTCTCGAAAGCGTAGCCTCGCGAAAATTCACCGGCATGCTGCTCCACGGAGTCACCGGCTCCGGCAAAACCGCCGTCTATCTCTCCGCTATGCGCGAAGTGCTTGCCCAGGGACGCTCCTCGATTCTGCTCGTCCCCGAAATCGGCCTCACGCCCGCGATGGCCGCCGACCTCATTCAGGTCTTCGACGATGAAGTCGCCATCCTGCATTCCGGACTCTCCGACGACGAACGCGCCGAGCAATGGCATCGCATCAAACGCGGCGAGGCCCACGTCGTAGTGGGCACACGCTCTGCCGTATTCGCGCCCGTTAGCGACCTCGCGCTTCTCATTGTCGATGAAGAGCAAGATTCGTCGTACAAACAGGAGGAAACGCCGCGCTATCACGCCCGCGACGTCGCCGTAATGCGCGCCAAAATGGCCGGTGCGGTTGTCGTTCTCGGCTCGGCCACGCCCTCGCTCGAGTCCTACTACAACGCCAAGAAGCACAAGTACGCACTACTCGAACTTCCCGACCGCGTGGAACAGCGCCCGCTTCCTGATGTCGAAATCCTCGACATGCGCCAGGAGTTCCAGGAAACCGGCCAGGAGCAGGTCATCTCGCGCAAGCTGGCCGAAGAAATCCGCGAGCGCCTCCAGAAGAAAGAGCAGGTCATGGTTCTGCTCAACCGCCGAGGCTACTCACCTGTTGCCCTCTGCCGAACCTGCGGCCAGACGCTGCAATGCAAGAACTGCGCCGTTTCCCTGACCCACCACAAGCGCGAGCACAAAATGGAATGCCACTACTGCGGATTCATCGCGCCCGTGCCCAAGAAATGCGCGCAATGCGGCAGCGAGTACGTCTATTTCGTCGGCACCGGATCGGAAAAGCTGGAAGAGTTACTGCACGGCATGTTTCCGCAGGCGCGCATCGGCCGCCTCGACCGCGACACCGTTCGCGGACGTGAAGATTTCGAACGCGCCCTCAACGCGCTTAACGAAGGCGAACTCGACATGCTGGTCGGCACGCAGATGATTGCCAAAGGCCACGACGTCCACGGAGTGACGCTCGTTGGAGTGGTCGGAGCCGACACCGCACTCGGCCTCCCGGATTTCCGCGCCGCCGAAAGAACGTTTCAGTTGCTCACGCAGGTCGCTGGCCGTGCCGGACGCGGCAACTCACCCGGCAAGGTTGTCCTACAGACTTTTTTCCCTGATCACTACGCAGTCCAATTTGCCGCCCACCACGATTTCGCAGGCTTCTATGACAAGGAACTTCAGTTCCGCAGCTGGATGCACTACCCCCCTTATAGCGCGATCGCGAACGTAATTATCCGCAGCGAAAAATTAGACGAAGCGCTGACCTGGGCTGGAGAACTCGGACGCTGGTTCGACAAGACGCGCCACGAAGGCATCCGCGTGCTCGGCCCCGCCGCAGCGCCAATCACGCGCCTCAAGCGCGATTATCGCTACCATTTCATTCTGAAATCGCCGAGCCGCGAGAAGATGAACACGTTACTCCGCGCGATGCTGACGGAAGCTGCTTCGCGAAAAATTCCACGCACGCAAATCATCGTGGATGTAGATGCAGTGTGGCTGATGTGAGCTTCGCTCTGCAATTTCAAGCCCCAGCGGACGCTACGTAGCAGGCACCCACTTCTTAGGCCGTTGCGGGTCTCGTTTCTCTGGCTGAACCGAGATTCCTTCCGGAATCCATTCGCAGTGGCTCTCTCTTTGGGATTCACAGATTGCGGCGGTATCGGTTTCCAGGGCCTCCGTTAGCCTGTTTAACTCTTCAAGGTCTGCGGCTGCGAGAATCGCTTGGTTATGGTCAGCGCGGCTCGCTCGAGTAAGGAAGACAAGCCTTATGAAGCCAACGTCTGACGAGAGATCGAATAGACGGGCGCGGGGTTGTGCTTGCCGTGATGCCTTACCGTTGATTTTGTTCTCTGCAGCAACAAACTCTATCGCGACACCATATTGTTTGCCGGGCGTCACCTCGTAGTAAGAAATCTCGTATCCAATGAAGTCGTCACCGGCTGAAAGTTCCGCGCCGCCGTTGGCACTGGATGTCTCTTTGATTTCAGGTTTGTACTTGCCTGACCTCAAGATCGGAGTGACTGTCATAATTCGCCATCCGACCTCCAAGTCCACATAGCTCCGATTGAGAATCGGAGGCGGTTCCGCGTGTTGAATGTGTTTTGCGCAGCCGCCTAGAACCGTAGCAGCGGCCGAAGTAAATAGAATGAGCAGTTGCCTCGAACGGCGGCTCATGTCGACCTAATTATAAGCGTCAACGCGTCTCTTATTTTCGGTGCAGCGCGCGGCGAACGCCGTCTCGCAGATCGTGCAGGGTATCGCGTGCGCCATCCCGAACATCCGGCCACACTTCACGGCCGGAACTGTGGGTAAAGGGGGCGGGCGTGAAACTTAGAGCAAGCATCAGCACTCCGCAAAGTGCGATGCCGCGCCGGCTTCCCGCTACGCTTGGATAACGCGGCACCCGAGGATGTTTGCCGGTAATCGCCAGCAGCACGGCCCACAGAAACCAGCCTGTCCACAAATACTTCCCTAGCGGAACAAGCGCGAGAACTGTGAGAACGGTAATCACGCGGTGCAGTTGCGGCGAAATGGAATTCAGGATGTGCCCTCCATCCAGTTGTCCTCCGGGCAGCAGGTTCAGCGCGGTCGCAAACATTCCCACCCACGCTGCTGCGGCAATCGGATGCAACGATAATGTGGAAAGCGGCACACCAATGCCGAGCACTCTGCGGGCCAGCTCAAAAGCCAAAGGGAATCCAAGCTGAAATTGAGAAACTGCCGGCCCTGCCATCGGTCGCGATAGCGATAATCCAACCAACAGCGCGATGCAAGCCGGGAAAAAACCAGCAATCGGCCCAGCAATCCCAATATCAAACAACGCCGCCCGCGACGGAATCGGGCTCTTGATCCGTATAAATGCGCCCAGCGTCCCAATCAGACTTGGGAACGGCACAAAGAACGGTGGCGTCGCATATACGCGGTAATGCCGCGCATAAAGATAGTGTCCCATCTCATGCGCGAACAGAATGAACATCAGTGTCAACGAAAAAGGGAGGCCCAACAGCAGGTTCGCGGGACGTTCGGTCGCCCACGCAATCGGAAATAGCGACATCGTATCATCGTTCAGTGAAAACACCGGCTGCCGGTGCAGGTAGTTGAACTCCATCCGCGCCCCGACCACCGTCGTGCTGAACATGGTCAGCAGCCAAAACAAAACATACAGCCACCACCGCGGGCGCCGGATCATCCACACTTCTTGTGGAGGGTCATTCGTCAGCGGATCGGCGAGGACGGGAAAAGTCGGCGTGGGTTCAGACATGGGAGAAAAGGTCAGAGGTTAGAGGTAAGATTGCAGAGCCTAAGAACACAAGGTTTCAAACCTCTGCAATGTGACCTCTGCAATCTGCAATTGCAGCAGCCGATGGCCCGGACGGCCACCGGAAGGCAGCCGCAAGAAAACCTAGTCGATCGACTGCAACTCCTTGCCGGGCTTGAAGCGCACGGCTTTCCCGGGCGGGATCGAAACTTCCGCACCCGTCCGCGGGTTGCGCCCGATGCCGGTCTTGCGCGGACGCACGTTAAACACTCCAAAACCGCGCAGTTCAATGCGGTCACCGGTCGCCAGCGCCTTCTTCATGCTCTCGAACACGGTTTCGACGGCCAGTTCGGCTTTCGTCTTGGTGATCCCGGTGCGATTGACCACTTCATTGATGATGTCGAGCTTAATCAAGGGTTGCCCCCGTCTCCCGCGGATTAGTATGCCTCAAGTTATTGATGCTATGGGAGATACGCCGGATTGTCAACGGGGGGATCATTCTCGTAATATGGCTGCACCAGCCAGGCAACAATCGTGAGTAGTGATTGGTGATTTGCAGTGGGTGCCTCTGCCATCCAGTGCAAATCACAAACCACTAACCACCAACCACAAATTCCCAAGGAGTTCCATGAGCATCAAGAGCGACCGCTGGATCCGCCGCATGGCGCAAGAGCACGACATGATTAACCCTTACTCGGAAAAGCAGGTCAGCCAGGGCGTGATTTCCTACGGCGTCTCCAGCTATGGATACGACCTGCGCGTCTCCGACGAGTTCAAGATTTTCACTAACGTTAACAGCACCATCGTCGACCCAAAACATTTCGACGAGCGCTCATTCGTAACCGTCACCGCCGACGTCGCCATCATTCCGCCCAATTCGTTCGCCTTGGCGCGCTCCGTCGAGTACTTCAAAATTCCGCGCGATATCCTGACCATCTGCGTCGGCAAGTCCACCTACGCGCGCTGCGGCATCATCGTCAACGTCACTCCCTTCGAGCCCGAGTGGGAAGGCTTCGTCACGCTGGAAATCTCGAACACCACCCCGCTGCCCGCGAAAATCTATGCCAACGAAGGTCTCTGCCAGATCCTCTTCTTCCAGTCGGACGAGGTGTGCGAGACGAGCTATAAAGATCGCAAGGGGAAATACCAGGCGCAGAAGGGCATCGTGCTGCCGAAGCTGTGAAAGCGATACGGAGCTGTAAAACTGGACTCTAGGTTCTGAGCCGAAAAGCCGAGAGCTTACTTCCGAACACTCTCCCCTTCTTTGAACATGTACTTGATCGCCGGCTTATAGATCATCAGATTCGGCGCGCCGGACCGATTCAGCTTGATGCAGCTCTTGTCGTACCACTCGATGTATCCGTGGACTTCTTCCCCATCGCGCAGCACCACGACCATGGGAGTCTTCGTCTGCATCTGCTTCTGATAATAAAAATTCTCGGCATTGGTCTGTTCGGTTGGCGCAACTTTCTTGGCCGGAGCGGCCGACCGTTCCCGAGGCTCGCGGCGCTCCGCAGGCGCATGACTCGACCCGTGGTTCGGCGCGTGATTATGACCGTGATTATTCTGCGGATGGTCGTTGCGGTTAAGCGACGGCCTGATCAGTTTGCGATTTGCAAATCCTTCTTGATCCGCCATCTGTTCGGCTGGTATGAGGTCCAACGTTTCTTTCATTTGTCACCACCTGCGCACGGGGGCGGCAGAAAAATGCCACAACACTTAAGCCTGTGATTGTGGGTATTGGGGGAAAACTTGTACGTACCCTACCACAGCGAACTTAGTCTGACAATGATTTCTGTCACAAACAGCGGGCAGGAAGCCGATCAGCAGTAATGAACGCGCGTAAGCGCCTCGTGCTAAGTACGAGTGAGACAAAAGGTGAGAGTTCCAGTGAGTCAGAAGCACCAAGCCGTAGACGGCCCGGGGACCACCCGGCGCCGTAAGCGCCGGTGGGGCTTCCTGATGGCTGACGGCTGATAGCCGACAGCTACCTACCGCGCTTCCAGCGCTGTTGCAAACGCATCCAGCGAAAGCGACCGCAGCAAATTTCGCCGCATGCCCCGCTCCACTTCGCCCAACCCCTCCGCCGCCCTCTGCACCCACGCGAAATCCGCTGCTTCAGAGAGCTTCTTGAGCTCGCCCAGAATGTCCGTATTCCGCACCAGTTGCGGCGTTCCCGACCGCAGGCACATCAGATCCTCCAGCAGCAAATAAAATGTCCGCAGCAGCCTTTCAATTTTTTCCCGCCCCTCAGCGCCCGGCCGGTACGTCTCAGTCGTCTTGAATAATTCACTGTGATCGCTTCCGCCCAACGCCGACTTCAACACCACCAACGCATGGCTGCGCGCGGCTACGTACCCTTCAAGGTCAAAAGATAACGCTCGACCCATCGCCCCTTCACTCAGCCGTGCCACCAGCCCACGCTGCCGCGGATTCCAATCCGTCCGCAGTTTGGCCAGCCTGCTCTCAAGTTCGTCCGCCGCCATGGCCCCGAGTGTGAACATCGCCGACCGTGAGCGGATCGTCGGCAGCAACTCGCCCGGGTTTTCCGTCAGCAGAAAAATCGTTGCGAATTCCGGAGGCTCTTCCAGCACCTTCAGCAGCGAATTCGCCGCCTCTTTCATGAACGCCGAACTCGTGAAAATGTAAACGCTCTCCCGCGCCTCCGCCGGACGGTAATAAATCCGCTGGATCACATGCCGCACCTGATCCACCTTGATCATCATCTGCGGCGGATCGGGCGGAACGACCAGCAGATCAGGATGCGTCTGCACAAGAATGCGCGTCTCTTTCTTGTCGGTCTCGCGCAGGTTCTCACGCGTTTCAACGGCTTCCGCAAACCGTGCATCCAGATCCAGAGCCAGCCCAATGCGTGTGCAGTTCGAGCAGTGTCCACAAAAATCCGGGAGCCCGTCGCTCGCAGTTCCCTCCGTCATCGCAAGCAGACCGGGAGCTTCAGCCGCCGGCCGTTCCAGGCAATTCATCGCCCGCGCCAGCATCAGAGCCAGCGTGTACTTCCCCGACCCCTTTGCACCCGCCAGAATCACCGCCTGCGGAAAGTGATCGCGCGCGAGCATCTCCCGCAACCGCCGCACAACTTCCGGATTGCCGACAAAATCAGAAAATGGCATTTCGTGGAAAAAGCGGCCCTTCAGAGCCTGCCGAAGGGGCCGCGTAAACCGTCCTTCTTCAAAAGGGCTTTAGCCCCATTTCTCCGAACACGAATTAACTTTTCCGCCACCTGTGGACTCGCTCAGGGTTCGACGCCAGTAGACAGCAGCTAAAAGCTGCCTTTCAACTTCTTCCGCGTCACTTCCATAATCGCCGCATGCGTCTCCTGCGGCGTTCCGCGCGCATTCACCACGTGCACCCGATGCGGCTCGCGCGCCGCGATTGCCAGGTACGCATGCCGCACCCGCCCGAAAAATGCGCGGCTCTCCTGCTCAAAACGACCTTCGTCTTTTTCAGGACGCGCCGCCTTATGCTTCCGATTCCGCCGTCGCGCCCGATCCACGCTGAAGGCAACTTCATTGTCGAGCAGGATCGTCAAATCCGGCTGCAACCCTCCGCACAAAATTTCGTGGAGAGCCAGCACCGCCTTCGTCCCCAGCTTGCGGCCTCCGCCCTGGTATGCCTCGGTCGAATCCGTGAACCGGTCGCATAAAACCACGCGCCCTTCCGCCAGAGCCGGCAGAATGACCTCATGAATATGCTGAGCGCGTGAAGCGAACATCAATGCCATTTCCGCCAGCGGAGAAAGTCCTGATGTCGTCGAATGCAGCAGCACTTCACGAATCTTTTCACCGGCCGCGGTGCCGCCCGGTTCGCGCGTGACGGTCACGGAAACCCCGCGTGCCCGCAGTGCCCGCGCCAGTTTCTCGGCCTGCGTGCTCTTACCGGTGCCGTCGAGCCCTTCGAGAGTAATAAATTTTCCGCGCGCAGCCACTTCGGGATGATAGCAGGAAGAGAATGGAGCCTGAACCCCTCGGGACTGCTGAAATCAACTTCTTCTCCGCGGATTTCGCGGATGCCCGCGGATTCAACCCAAACGCTTTTTGCAAAACCAGTTCTTTGGTTTTGATCCGCGAGGATCCGCGAAATCCGTGGA